>JBBQNY010000093.1:0-10656 GCA_038330365.1 Lysobacterales bacterium
TCTGATCCTGTTCCGACAAAACCGTCCGGCTCGGACACGCCCGCGCCAACGGAAGTCATTGCGATGGCGGAGGCTCCGGTATTGCTGCCGGAACCGGCACCGATTTCCGTCGCCGTGGCGACACCTGCCGCGCTCGATATCGATCAGGCGAATCTTGTGATCGGACGTTTCGCAATGGCCTACCAGCGCGGCGACATCGACGCGATGTCGGCCCTGTTTGCCAAGGATGCCCGTTCGCAGGGCGGAGGAATCGCCCAGATCCGCGCGGCCTACGACCGGCTGTTCGAGAAGACAACGCAACGTTCGATTTCCATTCGCGACATCAAGTGGCGGGTTCGCGACGATCGCGCGTTCGCCACAGGCAGGTTCGAAATCTCGCAATCGCATGCCAGGGACGAAAAGGCCAGCGTCACGACAGGCACGATCCGATTCGATCTCGAGCAGCATCAGGACCGGGTCCTGATTGCGCGCCTCGAGCACAAAGCCCGCGGCACCTGAAATACAGATGGCGCAGATGCGTGGGATACGACTGGCCACGGGCCTGCTGGCCGCCGGCGTGCTGCTGGCCGTCGCGTGGCGCATTTTCGATGTGGGTGTCACCGAAAACCTCTCGCGCAGCGATCCCGGGCGGGCGGTCAGCCGTATCCCGGATCTGCCGGCGGCGCTGCGGGCAAGCGCCGCTCAGATGCGCGCTGATCCCGCGCACGATTCCGCTGAAGTCATTTCGCTATTGCAGCGATCGCTCGCTGCGGACCCGGTCGACGGACGCAGCATCGCCCTTATCGGCAGCGAGCAACTGCGCAGCGGCATAGAGCCGGCAGGACTGGACGTCCTCGCAGCGGGAGTTCGCCGAGCACCGCGCGACGCGGATCTGCGGCGTGAAGCGCTGCTCCTCGCGTTGCGACAAACCCGCCTCGAGGACGCAACCGGCCACGCGATAGCCATGCTGCGGGTGGAGCCCGTGCACACCTCCGACGCTATTTCCTCACTCTGGTTCATCCGGCAGGGCAGTGCGGAAGGTCGCGGCATCGTCGATCGCGAAGCGATTCTGCCTTCCGTCTGGCGGCAGGCCTTCCTGCGTCATGTGGCAGCCAATTCAGGCAATCCCGGTGACGTACTGGGGCTGACCCAGCGCATGGGGCAAGACGCCGCAACGGCGATCACGCCCGCAGAGCGTTCCGTGGTGCTGACAACCCTGATGCAACGACGCGCTTGGGGCACCGCATTCACGTTCTGGGTGCAGGATCCTGCACTGGCCGCAACAAAGCGGATTCCGAATGTCTACAACGGGGATTTCGAAAAGGCGTTGGTGGAGGATCCGATATTCGACTGGAAGATCGGCAATGCCTCGGCCGGTACCGTGAGTGTGGATGCGGACGCCGGGCATTCGCGAAATCTGCGGCTGTATCTCTTCGGGTCAGCCACTAATGAGGCATTCGCCGATCATCCCGTGCTGCTCTCAGCCGGCAATTACCGGTTGCAAGCGCAGGTGCGCGCGGTCGAGTTGATCGCGGAGCAGAGCCCCGTACTCGCACTCGATTGCCTCGACCCGACGGCGCTGGGCACCGTCGGGTCACTGGCGTTGCTGACCTCCGGTCAGACCGGGGATTCCCCCGTCACATTTGCGTGGAAAACTCTGGCAACCGAGGTCACAGTGCCGCCCGAATGTCGCGCCCAACAGCTCCAGCTCCGGCTCTCCGTAGACGCTCGTGTGCCTGTCACTGCCTCTGGCAGCATCAGCCTCGATGACATCGCAATCACCCGCCTCCGCTGACCACTCGCAATCCACTCCTCCCAACATCGCCATTCCCCGTCCACCCTCGTCATTCCCGCGAAAGCGGGAATCCACGCATGGTCGAGCCTTCAGCTTCAACAACAAGGCTGGATCCCCGCTTTCGCGGGGATGACGAGCGTTGTGGCGCGCGCGAGCGCGTAGTTTCGCTCGTGACCCACCCCTTCCACGCTCGTCATTCCCGCGAAAGCGGGAATGCACTCACCACGCACCCCAGAAACCTCGTCATTGCCGCGAAAGCGGGAATGCACTCACCACGCACCCCAGAAACCTCGTCATTCCCGCGAAAGCGGGAATCCACGCATGGTCGAGCCTTCAGCTTCAACAACAAGGCTAGATCCCCGCTTTCGCGGGGATGACGAAGGTGTTGGTGTGCGGTGAGGCAGATAGTGGCCCGCTTTTGCGGGGATGACGAAGGAGTTGGTGCGTGCTGAGGCAGGTAGTGGGGCGTTTTCGCGGGGATGACGAGTGTTCCTTCATTCTGCGTCCAAGGCCAGGTCCCGAAAATGACGATGCAGCGGGGGCGTGGATTGAGACGGAAGCGAAAAGCAGATGCTGCTCCCCAAGGGCTCAAGAATTTGCAACGAAGCCCTCATTGCATTAGGCTCAGAGGCACCCGCGCCCTTGGCCGGGCAACTTCGGTTCCGGGAGAAAGACATCATGAAAGCGCTACTGGTTGCAGGGATCACGCTGGTATTCGCTGGCTTTGCCGCCGCGCAACCCGCGGATCCGGTCGCCAATCTCCAGGACCGCACTGGCCAGATTCTCCTGAATACAGGCGATGGCTACGTTACCCCGCCCATCAATGCCCCGCTGATGAAGGGTGATCAGATCCTCACCAAGACCAACTCATCTGTCGTGGTTCATTACGATGACGGCTGCGACGTCCGCGTCGAGGAAAACACCGTCTACACGGTGGAGCGGCCGGAAGAATGCCCCGCAGGGATCATGGCCGTGGGTGAAGGCACGGCGGTTGCCGCAAGCTCCAATGTTCCGTTCATCCTTGCTGGCGTGGGCGTGGTCGCATTGATCTACATCTTTTCGGACAACGGGGACAACAACGATCGGGTGGTCAGCCCCTGAATCGCGCTGCAACGCATCGATGTGAATTGGGCCGCAACTGCGGCCCAATTTTTTGACCGATCCGGAATTCATGAGTTCGAAATTGCACGGAGGCACCACGACCGGCGACGTCTTGGTAGCCTTCCTGTTCGCTGCCACATGCACTCTGTTGCTGGTCGCGGCGATTGGTCTGGGCGGAACCCGGGGCTGGTTTGGCGATCGACTGCTCCAATCCTCCGGCGCCTTGCTGCTTGGCTTGGTTGCGCTCCATCAGATGCGCAGGCGGGCTCGAGGCTCAATCGCGATTGAAGTGTGGGCCTTGGCGGCCATCACCTTTCTGGTCCCGTTTTTTGCGTGGCTCGGGTCCAACGCGATTGTCACGGGCAGCAGCCCGGGAGCGACGTCTCTGCGCTCCGACCTTGCGCGAGCAGGAGTGACGCTATTCAGCCATTCCACCGCGGCCGAGATGGCGATCTGGGCGACTCTCCCGGCCGTCTCCATGCTGCTGGCCTCATCTCTGGCCGGCGCCCGGGGTCGATCGTTTCTGTTGGCAACGGGCGTCGCGATCGGCATCGCCGAAACGTTTGTCGCTGTCACGCAGCTGAGTGCGAAGGGTTTCGGCTGGGTGCGTTTCACCTGGCCCGGAGACGTGAACGTCTATCTCGCCACGTTCGCCAACCGCAATCACCTCGCTTCGATGCTCGCGGCATTGCTTCCGATCTGCTTCATCCACGCAGCACGACCCGCTCTCGTCGATCGGGGAGAAGATCGCGCCGCGGCGTTGCTGCCGCGTGTCATGTGGGCGTCGGCGGGACTGATTTTGTTCACGGGCATAGTCGCTTCCCAATCTCGCTCGGGGCTGGCGCTTGCACTGCTGGGCATCGGCGCATGCTCCACGCTGATGTTGTCACCGCGCATGCGCCTGAACGCGTTGGTGGCGCTCATCGCAGTCGGTGGAGCGTGGCTGGTTTTCGGGGGCAGCGAGCTACTGGGCAAGACCGCAACCCGCATCACCGATCCCCTGTCGACCGATTCACGATTAACCTATCTTTCGAACTCGGTCGATCTCGCCAGCGAGTTCGGAATTGGCGGCATCGGCCTCGGCAATTTCCAGCGACTCTATGGCCTGCATATGGGTGAGGACGGCCTTGCGCCCACCGCGGTCAATCATGTGCACAATGACTGGGCGGAGTTGGTGCTCGAGACCGGTTGGATCGGTGCGCTCGCACTCTTGCTCAGCACCTGGATCTTTGTCCGGCGCGGACTGCAATTGCGACACGAGTTCCGTGCCCGTCCAACGTGGACGGATGCTGTAGCGATGGATTCGCGTGGAGCGACGCGCGCACAGAGCATGCGGCTGGCGGCCTGGATCGGCGCCGCGTTGATCGCCGTGCATTCGCTGGTGGATTTTCCGCTCCGCACCTCGGCCGTCGGATGCGTTTTCGCCTTGCTGCTCGCGGTTGCGTTCTCGGAGTCAACGCGTTCCAGCTCCGGGCGGTCGCGACGATCCGGGAGGATTATCCCGCGGGATCATGACTACGCATCCGGGCAAACAGCATGAAGATTCTGGTGACGGGAGCCGCCGGCTTCATTGGCGCAGCTGTAGCCGGCCGGCTGCTGGCGCGCGGCGATGAAGTCATCGGCCTCGACAATCTCTCGGACTACTACGACGTGGCGCTCAAACGCGCGCGTCTGGAGCGGCTGCAATCGCAGGAAGGCTATACACACGTACACGCCGATCTTGCGGATCGCGGCGCGATTGAATCGATGTTCGCGGGCCATCGGCCGAGGCGCGTTGTCCACCTCGCTGCCCAGGCCGGCGTTCGCTATGCGGCTGAGAATCCGCACATCTACGTGTCAAGCAACGTCACCGGCTTCTTGCACATACTCGAGGGATGCCGCCACCACGACGTCGAACACCTCGTCTACGCCTCCACCAGTTCGGTGTACGGGGCGAACACCCACATGCCCTTTTCGGAACACGATTCGACCGAGCATCCGCTGACCCTGTACGCGGCCACCAAGAAGTCCAACGAGATGATGGCGCACTCATATGCGCATCTGTTCGCACTGCCGTGCACCGGCCTGCGCTTCTTCACCGTGTACGGGCCGTGGGGACGGCCTGACATGGCGCTGTTCCTGTTCGCCAAGGCGATTCTCGCGGGTGATCCGATTCCGGTGTTCAATCACGGGCAGCACAGCCGCAGCTTCACCTACATTGACGACATCGTCGAAGGTGTGATCCGGGTGCTGGACACACCCGCGAGCGCGTCGCCGGCGTGGGACAGCAACAACCCGGATCCCGCCAGCAGCAGTGCTCCCTGGCGCATCTTCAACATCGGCAACCGCGAGCGCGTGCCATTGCTCGAATACATCGCGGTGCTTGAGCGCTGTCTCGGACGCAAGGCACAGATGAAAATGCTGCCGCTGCAACCCGGAGACGTTCCAGACACAGTGGCCGATGTCGAGGAGCTCGCCCACGCCGTCGGGTATGAGCCCAAGGTTGGGGTGGAGGAGGGCGTTGCACGCTTTGTGGACTGGTATCGCGACTACTACAAGGTGTAGAGAGCGCCTTTCCGTAGACTTCCGATGTGGCGAATAGTCCCGAAATGTCCCTGCGCCACTTTCATTACGCTTGAAACCACACCCCGCCTTGCCGTAGTCTCGCGTTCAACCGTTGAACGGGTACCTCGCGCTTGAACTGCTGGTTCGCCGTCCTGACCAAACCACGCTCGGAAAATGTCGCGCACGAACATCTGCTGCGTCAGGGATTCGATTGCCTGCTGCCCCGCGTCAAGCGTGCGGTCCGTCGTGGCGGCAGCGTGCGGTCGCGGATCGAGTCGCTGTTTCCACGCTATCTGTTCCTCAATGCCGACCCCGGCGAGCAGTCGCTGGCAGCGATCCGTTCAACACGCGGCGCGGTGGGGCTCGTCCGCTTCGGCGGCGTTCCTGCGCGGATTCCCGAATCCGTGGTCCAGCGCATACGCAGTCGCGTCGGCTTGGACGACTGCATCGAACTCGAGACACCGGATCTGGCACCCGGCCAGCACGTGACCGTGCGTCGCGGTGCGCTGTGTGGCTGGGAAGCCGTCTTCATGGCCAACGAAGGAGGTGAGCGCGTGCGGTTGCTGCTCGACCTGCTCGGAACCACGCGTGAAATCGTGATGCCACGCTCCGCCCTGGCAACGCGTATCTGAATTTGCAGCCCCGCGTCGACCCGCGCCATCGCGCGCTCGGCACGGAACAACCAGGCATACCGGGCCCTGCGGATTGCCCTGCATCGCAGGGCGGTAGCGTGCCAAGACCCCGGCCTCCCGCTCCGGCTTGATCACAAGGTTCGTCATTCCCGCGAAAGCGCGTCGTGGTCCAAAAAGGATCGTCATTCCCGCGAAAGCGGGCACCGGGCCAAATATTAAGGTTCGTCATTCCCGCGACAGCGCGAATCCACACGGCACTCTGTTCCTGAACCCTCGTCATTCCCGCGAAAGCGGGAATCCACGCCGGGTCGAGCCATCAGCCCTCACCACAAAGCTGGATCCCCGCTTTCGCGGGGATGACGAGGGTGGGGAAGCCGCGCAAAGCCCAGTCCATCGGCGCCTCCGAACGTTGTGGACGGCACTACGCGAAAGCGCGTCGTGGTCCAAAAAGGTTCGTCATTCCCGCGAAAGCGGGCACCGGGCCAAATATTAAGGTTCGTCATTCCCGCGAAAGCGCGAATCCAGACGGCACTCTGTTCCTAAACCCTCGTCATTCCCGCGAAAGCGGGAATCCACGCCGGGTCGAGCCATCAGCCCTCACGACAAAGCTGGATTCCCGCTTTCGCGGGAATGACGAGGGTGGGGGTGCTGCGCGAAACCCCGTTCGCTGATTTGACCACTATGCGCTGTCGGTTCCTGTCGCCAAGCCGACCCTGGCCTGAAAAGCCGCAAGTCGATACACGAACCACACACCATGATCCCCTCCACCGGAGCCTTCAGCCACACATGAGAAATTACGAAAGCCGAAAGCGTGTGCTGGTCACCGGAGGCGCCGGATTCCTCGGCTCGCACCTGAGTGATCGCCTGATTGATCGCGGTGACGAGGTCGTCTGCGTCGACAACCTGTTCACCGGCACCAAGCGCAACGTCGAACACCTCCACGGCAATCCGCGTTTCGAATTCGTGCGCCACGACGTCACCTTTCCGCTTTACCTGGAAGTCGACGAGATCTACAACCTGGCCTGTCCCGCGTCGCCCATCCACTACCAGCACGATCCCGTACAGACCACCAAGACCTCGGTGCACGGCGCAGTCAACATGCTCGGGCTCGCCAAGCGTCTGCGTTGCCGCATCTTTCAGGCCTCGACCAGCGAGGTCTACGGCGATCCCGGCGTGCATCCGCAACCGGAGACTTACTGGGGCCACGTCAACCCCGTGGGTCCGCGCTCCTGCTACGACGAGGGCAAGCGCTGCGCGGAGACGCTCTTTTTCGACTACCACCGCCAGCACCAGATCGAAATAAAGGTGGCGCGCATCTTCAACACCTACGGTCCGCGCATGCATCCCAACGATGGCCGCGTCGTATCCAACTTCATCGTGCAGGCGCTCGCGGGCGATCCCATCACCATCTATGGCGAAGGTCAGCAGACCCGTTCCTTCTGCTACGTCGACGATCTGGTCGAAGGGTTCCTGCGACTCATGGCCACCGGCAGCAACGTCACCGGGCCGGTCAATCTCGGCAATCCCAACGAGTTCAGCATCCGCGAACTGGCGGAAACCGTGCTGGAACTGACCGGTTCCGCCTCGACCCTGCAGTTCAAGCCACTGCCGGCGGATGATCCACGGCAGCGACAGCCCGATATCAGCCTCGCACGGCGCGAACTCGGTGACTGGCAGCCGCGCGTGCAACTGCGCGAAGGACTCGAGAGAACGATCGTCTACTTTGATCGGCTCATGTCCGATGGGCGAAAGACTCCGGCGTGAAGACCGCAACCTCAGGCACCACCCATCGTCGCGCTGCGACCGAGCGGACGCAGGCGGTCAGCGACGACCTGCGGTACCGACTGCTCAGACTGCTGACAGCGGAGCCGGAAATCTCGCAGCGCGATCTCGCGCGACGATTGGGCATGTCACTCGGCAAGACCAACTACTGCGTGCGCGCGCTGATCGACCGCGGCTGGGTGAAGATGCGCAACTTCCGCAACAGCGACAACAAGCTCGCGTACGCCTATGTGCTGACGCCGCGCGGCCTGCATGAAAAGGGCACCGCAACCTCCGATTTCCTGCGCCGCAAACAGCATGAGTTCGTGCAACTTGAACGTGAAATTGCGGAGCTGAGCGCGGAAGTGGAGCGTCCCCCCGCCGGAGGCAAGTCATGAGCGGAGCCATGCCAGCGCTCGATCCCGCTGCAGCGCGACCCGCCATCATCGGTCTCGGCTACGTCGGCCTGCCGCTCGCACTGGCATTCGGACAGCAGCGACCCACGCTCGGATTCGATGTCGATGCCGCGAGGATCGACAGATTGCGGCAGGGGAAAGACACGACAGGCGAGTGCGCACCCGCGGAATTCGCGTCCGCGGTTTACCTCCAGCTGACACACAATCCGGCCGACCTCGCCAGCGCCAACGTCCTGATCGTCGCCGTGCCTACGCCGGTCACCGCACTCAAGCGGCCCGATCTCTCGCCGCTCGAGCTCGCGTCGATTACCGCGGGCAAGGCGCTCAAGCGGGGCGATGTCGTGATCTTCGAGTCCACCGTGTATCCCGGTGCTACCGAGGAAGTCTGCGTGCCGATTCTGGAGCAGACGTCGAACCTCAAGTTCAATCGCGACTTCTTCGTCGGTTACAGCCCCGAGCGGATCAATCCGGGCGATCGCAGGCGCCGCCTGACCGATATCGTCAAGGTCACGGCGGGCTCGACCGAGGAAGCTGCGGCATTCGTCGACGCGCTGTACCGGCAGATCATCACGGCCGGCACTCACAGCGCGCCGAGCATCAGCGTGGCCGAAGCATCGAAGGCGATCGAGAACACGCAGCGCGACGTCAACATCGCCCTGGTCAACGAATTCGCACAGCTGCTGGGGCGACTTGGCATCGACACCGACGCAGTGCTCAATGCGGCAGCGACCAAGTGGAATTTTCTCAACTTCCGTCCGGGCCTGGTCGGGGGTCACTGCATCGGCGTCGATCCCTACTATCTCGTGCACAAGGCGCAGGAAGTCGGCTTTTACCCCGAGATGATCCTTGCGGCGCGCCGCATCAACGAGGGTATGAGCGCCTATGTCACCGGTGAGGTGCTGAAGCTCATGGCGCGCTCGCGCATCAACATCGTGGGTGCGCGCATCCTGGTGTTGGGCATCACCTTCAAGGAAAACTGTCCGGACCTGCGCAACACGCGCGTGGTCGAGATCGTGGAGTCGCTGCAGCGCTATCACGCTGACGTCGACGTGTTCGATCCATGGGCCAGCGCCGAAGACTGCCGTCACGAATACGGCATTGATCTACTGGAGCAGCCGGCGCAGGGCGCGTACGACGCCGTCATTCTCGCGGTAGCGCATCGCGAGTTCATCGACGCCGAGCAGCCCGGAGCAACCATCCGCGCCTGGTGCAATCCCACCGGAGTCATCTACGACGTAAAACACGCCATCCCGTCCACCACCTCCGACGCCCGCCTGTGAGCGGTGTTCCCAGCGCGTGTCCTTCCCGAACATGCAAAAACCCGCATACCACCGAGGCCCTACACCCTCCTGATTCCCGCCACCCCCGTCATTCCCCACACCCTCGTCATTCCCGCGAAAGCGGGAATCCACGCACGACCCAGACCCCACTCCTTCGTCATTCCCGCGAAGGCGGGAATCCACGTCCGACCCAGACCCCACACCGTCGTCATTCCCGCGAAAGCGGGAATCCACGCCCGGTCGAGCCGTACCTGTGCACCGCAAAGCTGGATCCCCGCTTTCGCGGGGATGACGACTTCTCCAGTGACCACCCACAGAGGCAATATCTGAGCCCGTCCCGCGAAATCGGCCAACACCATGCGCAAGAACCCCGCCGTCTACCTGCTTGCGAGCCGCAAAAACGGGACGCTGTACGCCGGCGTGACCAGCAGTCTCCTGCACCGAGTGTGGCAACACAGACAACACCTCGTGGATGGCTTCACCGAACGCCACGACGTAACCCACCTAGTCTGGTTCGAACAACACCCAACGATGGAGTCGGCCATCTTGCGCGAGAAGCAAATCAAGAAGTGGCGAAGAGCGTGGAAGATCGCGTTGTTCGAGAAGGAGAACCCGGAATGGCAGGACATCTGGTCCTCCATCCTCGACTAGACCCCTACACCCTCGTCATTCCCGCGAAGGCGGGAATCCACGCGTGACCCAGACCCCACACCGTCGTCATTCCCGCGAAGGCGGGAATCCACGTCTGATCGAAGCGTTCGCGCACACAACAAGACTGGATCCCCGCTTTCGCGGGGATGACACAGTGCTGTTGTACACAGTCCATGAGGCCCAAACCGGCATAACCGAGGCAACTGATTCCTTTGTACGCAGCGAATGAGCGCCAATCCGACGTGACCGAGGCGACCGACACGCCCCGCATCCTTGTCACCGGCGGCGCCGGCTACATCGGCAGCCATGCCTGCAAGGCACTGGCCGCAGCCGGTTACCTGCCCGTGACCTACGACAACCTCGAACGTGGCCACGCCTGGGCCGTGCAGTGGGGCCCGCTCGAAACCGGCGACGTGCGCGATGCCACGCGCCTCGACGAGGCCATCGCAAAACACGCACCCGTCGCCGTGATGCACTTCGCCGCACTCGCACTGGTC
>JBBQNY010000094.1:0-10641 GCA_038330365.1 Lysobacterales bacterium
CGGCAGGATCTCCTCAGCCTGTTCGGGCTGCTGCGGCACTTCTCCGCGTTGCAGCGGGTGGATATGGAGTCACGTGACTCCAACGGGTGCGCACTGGCTTCGCAATAGAAGGCAGGGTCAACACGCGACTTTCGGCGCTGCCATGCAGCCTGCGACCGGTTCGCCTGGAGGGGCGCGCGGGTTAACCTTGTCAAATGGAGATCTTCAAGCAGTTCACGATCGAGTCCGCGCATCGGCTTCCCAACGTTCCCGCGGGCCACAAGTGCGCGCGCGTGCACGGTCACTCCTTCAGCATCGAGATCGCCGTGGCCGGACCGGTCGATCCCGTGCTCGGCTGGGTCATGGACTTCGCCGACGTCAAGACCGCGTTCCAGCCGCTGTTCGAGCAACTGGATCACCGCTACCTCAACGATGTCGAGGGGCTGGAAAATCCCACCAGCGAGCATCTGGCGCGCTGGATCTGGGAGCGACTGATGCCCGCACTGCCGGGACTCGTCGAAGTGGTGGTGCACGAGACCTGCACTTCAGGCGCGCGCTACCGCGGCTGAGGGACCGATCCGCCCCGATCGCGTGCGTTGGGACTGGATCTGCGCACCAAAACGGCCTCCGAACTGCTCTCTTTCCCCGGCGATCGGACCGCAAGTCCATGAAAATGAACGTAATCGAACACATCCCCCTGAATTTTGTTGCACTGCAGCATCAAACCTGTATGATGCGCTGCAACAATCCGCAAAACCCGATGGGAGATATGCCATGTACGAACAGATGAATTCGCAGTTCCTCGCCACCAGCCGTCAGCTGGCCGAGACGTCCTTCAAGGCGCACGGCCTTGCCCTTCAGGGTTTCGAGCGCGTTGTCGGTGTGCAGATGCGCGCGCTGCAGGAGCAGATGACGGCCCAGGCCAACTTCTGGACCCTCGCCAGCGACGTCAATGAAATCGACAACGCCCGCAACCTGTGGCCCACCGGCGCGCAGCTCGTCCGCGAGTCCGCCGAGAAGGCCTACGCCACCGCGCAGGAAGTCATGAGCATCACCGCGCAGACCGGTGAGTCGATTGGCGCGCTGGTCAAGGACGCCGCTGAAGTTGTCAGCGCCTCCGCCGCCCGCACCGCCGAGCAGGCCGCCAACGAAGTCGGCAATGCGACGCGCGAAGCCGCCCGCAACACCGACCGCATGGTCAAGGAAGCGACTTCGGCTGCCAAGAAGGCACGCTGAGTCCGGGCCTCCGGGCCTGACCGCAGTAAATCGAACCCGCCGGAGCGATCCGGCGGGTTTTTTTGTGCGCGTGCGGCAGGATGCCGAATCCCGCGTAGGGGCGCCGATTCGCACGCGCAGGCTCCAGGCTCGTGCAGGAGCGTGCTCGCGCGCGATGGCGTGACGTTAAATTGAAGCGCGATGCACGGACACGCATGCGGCCATCGAGCGCCAGCGCGCTCTCATCAAACAAGAAATAAGCGATTGATTTCGTGCGTCTTTTTTACAGTGAGACGGGGTTCCGGCACGTGATTGGCGCGATCCAACATGACGCGGGGACTCGCACCCTCACCCCCAGCCCCTCTCCCACTGGAGAGGGGAGTGCTCAGCGGCGACCCTGCGCTCTTCACTTCTCCCCGTGGGAGAAGGTGGCGCGCAGCGCCGGATGAGGGTCCGAGGTCGACTTCAGTCCCGAAAGTGCGTGGACAATGGCGCTTCCAGCGGATTCCTCAAGGCATGCCCTCACCCTGTTTGCTACGCGACAGCGCGCCGACGAAGTCGGGGTGGGAGCTCCTACGAGAAGCGCAGCGTGCTGTCCGGATTTCGCGTGTGCACGGCTCCAGGCGATTGCGGCGGGGTCGATTGCGGGGGTCAGGTTGCCTTGGCGGCGAAGATGAAGAGTCCGATGCACGCGAACAGGCCCAGCGCCCAGACCACACTGCGCAGCACGGCGATGCCGGCCACGAACAGGATGCTGTACACCACGCGTGCCGCGATGAAGCCCATGGCGAGCAGATCGATGTTGTCCTGCGCGACTCCGGCCAGATGCGCAATGATCACAGCCGCCGCGAAGAACGGAAACGCCTCGAAGCCGTTGAGATGCGCCCAATGGGCGCGTGCCGCGCGACCCTCCAGGCGTGACTGCCAGTCCCGTGGCGCACGATTGTCGTAACCGCGTGCGCTCGACTTCGCGTACCCGGTCAGGGCATAGGGCAGGAGTGCCGCAATCAGCACACACCAGTAGGCCGTGGTCATGGCGCGCTCGCGAGGCGAAGGAGCGCCCAGTATGCCGGACGTTTCCGCTCCTGCGCTTCGCGGCCGGGCTCCAAGCCTGGCATGCGTTTGCAGTTCGGACACACCCGCCGTTTAGGCCGCGTTGCCGGATGAGGCTCGATGATGGCGCCATGAATTCCTTGGGAATCCAGCTTTCCGAGTTCCGGGCGGCAACGCGCTTGCCGCTGTTGCTGGTTTCGGCCCTGCTCCTCGTCTCCGCCTTTCCGGCGTTTGCGGCCCAGACCGTCACACTGGGCACTGGAGCGTGTCGCACTGATCGGCTGTTCGGCAACGGCTTCGGCGAGACCGGTGAGGTTGAAAGCGGCGTGCTCACACGTGGCTTCCAGAATCGCACCTACTACCTGGTGGTGCCGCCGGGATTCCGGCCAGACACGGGTGCGCCGATGCTGATGGCGCTGCATGGCACGGGCGGCAATCCCACCGGCGCGCAGACCAATGCGCTGGCGATCGCGCAGGCGTGGCAGTCCACCGCCAAATCGGCCGGATTGATTGTGGCGGTGCCGATCGCGTCGGGCGGCCAGGGCAGCTGGGTTCCAGCAACCGACTCTTTCTATATCGATCAACTGCGCGCCTCCCTGTTGGACGAACTCGGCACGGCGCCCTCGCGGCAATATCTGTGGGGATTCTCGGCCGGCGGGCACTTCGGTCACGGTTACGTGCTGGATCGCAGCAACACTTTCGCGGCCTATGCGATTGCGGCCGGCGTACTGCGAGGCTACGCCTGCAGTGAAAGCACCTGCCCCGGCTATCTGGCAGGCATTGCTCGCCACATTCCAGTCGACATCTCGAGCGGCGTTTACGATCCAATTGTGCCAATACAGGAGATCAGCGCCGACCAGGGTCGCTTCACCGACGCGGGCTGGGTGTACGGACAGGAACTCTGGGTCACAGGACTCAACCAGCAGCACACCTATTCGCAACAGCAGATCGCAAACGGCTGGAATCGTATCTGCGGCTTCGCGGTGACCGCGGGACCCTGAGCGCCCAAAAAGCCCTGCCCTGTCGGCGCTCGCAGAGCGCGATGGCGCGCAAACTTGTCCACTGACGTTGCCGCAGCGCGGCGCGCCCGCTAGAATCTCGCGGCTTTGCCATGGCGCCATTCGCGCCCGGCCTCTTCAATGTCATCCGCAGCAGCAAACGATCCAGTCCGCCATCCGCAAGCCGCCGCGCGCGCAATCGCCCGGAAACTCTGCGGATTGCAGGCAGCCGCCGCTCTTCTCGCGGCGTTGCCGTGGTGGTTGCGCAGCGCGGAACACGCACTGGGAGCGGCCGCAGGTGGACTGGCTGTGGCAGCGGGGACGTTTATTCTGGGGCACCGCATGTTTGCCGGGGACGCGATTTCAGCATCGCGCGCGCTGGCTGGGATGATCGTCGGGTCGCTGCTGCGATGGTTGATCATCGCCCTCGTGGTGATGCTGGCGGTGGGATGGGCCCGATGGCCGCCGATCGCCGTGATATGCGGGTTGATTTTTGCGTTGTTCGTTCAAATCTATGGATTGCGCCTCGAAGCGCAATCGCAAGCGGGAGCGATGAGTGGCTAGCGAAGCGGCAACCGGCGGACTGTCCGGCTACATCGAGCATCACCTCACGCACAACTCCGGTTTCGTGCTGGGGGGCAATTTCCATTGGGACACCTGGCTGGTGTCGCTGGCGCTCGGTGCGCTCTTCTGTCTGTGGTTCGGCGTGCGCGCCCGGCGTGCGACTTCCGGCGTTCCGGGCCGTGGCCAGGCCTTTGTCGAGATGGTCATCGAATTTGTGGATACGCAGGTCAAGGACGTATTCCACGGCGACCGCAGCTTCCTGGCACCGCTGGCGCTGAGCATCTTCATGTGGGTGCTCTTCATGAACGCCATGGACCTGCTGCCGCTGGACATTGCCAGCGGTCTGGTCACGCTGTTCGCCGGTGAAGAAGCCGCGCACCACACCTACTTCCGCGCCGTGCCAACGGCCGATCTCAACACCACGGTGGCGATGGCGCTGGCGGTGTTCGTGCTCACGATCTTCTATTCGCTCAAGGCGAAAGGCCCGCTCGGCTTCACGCGCGAACTGCTGACCGCGCCGTTCCACGCCGAAGGCATGCTCGGCAAGGCAGCGCTGCTGATCCCGAACGTCATTCTCAACGCCGTGGAATATCTCTCCAAGCCGGTTTCGCTGTCGATGCGACTGTTCGGCAACATGTACGCGGGCGAGCTGGTCTTCATGCTCATCGCGGGCCTGCTCGCGTCGTGGATCACCTTCGTGCCCGGAGTTCTCTTCGGTGCGGCATGGGGCATCTTCCACATCCTGATCATTCTGCTGCAGGCCTTCATCTTCATGGTGCTGTCCGTCGTCTACCTGGCGATGGCGCACGAGCATCACTGATCCGCTTCGTTTTTCACCCCTCACCTCAACTTCAAGGCACAACAAGGAAATCTCATGGAACAGCTCATCGCTCTCGTCCAGGCCAACACCGCCATCGGCATCGGCCTCATGATCGGTCTCGGCGCACTCGGCGCCTGCGTCGGTATCGGCATCATGGGTTCGAAGTTCCTCGAAGCCGCGGCGCGCCAGCCCGAACTCGTGCCCATGCTGCAGGGCCGCATGTTCTTGCTGGTCGGCCTTATCGACGCGTCTTTCATCATCGGTCTGGCCATGGCGCTGTTCTTCGCCTTCGCCAATCCGCTGCTGTCCAAGCTCGCCTGAGCATCGCGCCATCCGGGCCGCGCGAGCGGCCCCAATCGGGGGCGCGTCAAGCGCCTCCCGCTGCAGTCATAGGAAGGTGTCATGGAAATCGGCATGACGTTGCTGGGTCAGGCGCTGTCTTTCGCGATCCTGGTCTGGTTCACGGCAAAATTCATCTGGCCGCCGCTGATCGCGGCGATCGAGGAGCGTCAGCGTCGCATTGCCGAAGGGCTGGCGGCCGCTGACAAGGCACGTGCGGACCTCAAGCAGGCGGATGAACTCGCCGCTGAAGAGGTACGCAAGGCCCGCATCGAGGCTTCCACGATCGTCGAACGCGGCAATCAGCAATACGCCCAGATCCTCGAATCCGCCAAGACGGATGCAATCGCCGAGGGCGTGCGCCAGAAAAAGCTGGCCGCGGCCGAAATCGAGAGCCTGTCCGAGCGCGCACGCGAACATCTGCGCCAGCAGGTGTCCTCGCTGGCCGTAGCGGGTGCCAGTCGCATCATCGGTCGCGAGATCGACGCCAGCACGCATCGCGAGCTGCTCGACAAGCTCGCGCAGGAGCTCTGAGTCGTGAGCAGTGAGGCCACGCTTGCCCGTCCCTACGCCCGCGCCGCTTTCGAGCTGGCCCAGGCCGGCAATGCACTGCCGCAGTGGTCGCAGCAGATCGAAGTCGCCGGCGCGCTCGCGGGCGACAACCGGATCGCTGCCCTGCTGATGGATCCACGGCGCACGGAGCGCGAAGCCGTCGACCTGTTGCTGCCTCCCGCCAGCAATGCCGACGGCACGTTCCCGGACTTTCTCCGCGAACTGGCCCGCAACCAGCGTCTGCCGGTTCTGCCGGAAATCGCGCGGCAGTTCGAGGCGCTCAAGCGCGAAGCCGAAGGAACGCTGCGCGCCACCGTGCGCAGCGCCGTGGCACTCGACGAGAGCCAGATTGCGGCGCTCAAGGCCGCGCTCACGCGCCGCTTCTCGCGCCAGGTCGAACTCGATACGGCAATCGACCCTGATCTGATCGGCGGCGCCGTTATCGAAGCCGGCGAGACCGTGATCGACGGCTCTGTACGAGGGCGACTGACACGCCTCGCGCAGGAACTGGCGCACTGATTTCCCCACCCCGAATCGCACTGAACGGCCCTGCCCCGGCGCGGCCACGCATCAAGGAAACGCAATGACTACCGCCCTCAATCATTCCGAAATCAGCGAACTGATCAAGGAACGCATCGCCAAGTTCGCGGGCTCGATCGAAGCGCGCAACGAAGGCACGATCACCTCGGTCGCGGACGGTATCGTGCGCATCCATGGCCTCGCGGATGCCATGCAGGGCGAGATGATCGAGCTGCCCGACAACACGTTCGCGCTGGCGCTCAACCTCGAGCGCGACTCGGTCGGCGCGGTGGTGCTCGGCGATTACGAGCATCTGCGCGAAGGCGATGCGGCGCGCACGACCGGCCGCATCCTCGAGGTTCCTGTCGGTCCCGAGCTGCTCGGCCGCGTGGTCAACGCGCTCGGCGAGCCGATCGACGGCAAGGGCGCGATCAATGCAAGCCTCACCGAGCCGGTGGAGAAAGTGGCCCCGGGCGTCATCTGGAGAAAGTCGGTTTCGCAGCCCGTGCAGACCGGCTACAAATCGGTCGACTCGATGATCCCCATCGGTCGCGGACAGCGCGAGCTCATCATCGGCGACCGCCAGACCGGCAAGAGCGCCATGGCGATCGACGCGATCATCAACCAGAAGGGCACCGGCATCAAATGCATCTACGTTGCGATCGGGCAGAAGGCCTCGTCGATCGCGAACGTCGTGCGTCGCCTGGAAGAGAACGGCGCCATGGAGCACACCATCGTGGTGGCCGCCGGCGCTTCCGAGTCAGCCGCAATGCTGTACGTGGCGCCCTATTCGGGCTGCACCATGGGCGAATATTTCCGCGATCGCGGTGAAGACGCACTCATCATCTACGACGATCTTTCCAAGCAGGCGGTGGCGTATCGCCAGATCTCGCTGCTGCTGCGCCGACCGCCGGGCCGCGAGGCCTATCCCGGCGACGTGTTTTATCTCCACTCGCGTCTGCTTGAGCGCGCCGCGCGCGTCAACGAGGAGTACGTCGAGAAGTTCACCGAGGGCGCCGTCAAGGGCAAGACCGGATCGCTGACCGCGCTGCCGATCATCGAGACCCAGGCGGGCGACGTTTCCGCATTCGTACCCACCAACGTGATCTCGATCACCGACGGCCAGATCTTCCTCGAGACCGACCTGTTCAATGCCGGCATCCGACCGGCCGTCAACGCCGGCATCTCGGTGTCCCGCGTCGGCGGTGCGGCCCAGACCAAGATCATGAAGAAGCTCTCGGGCGGCATCCGCATCTCGCTCGCGCAATACCGCGAGCTGGCGGCGTTCGCGCAGTTCGCGTCCGACCTGGACGAGACGACCCGCAAACAGCTCGAGCGCGGTCAGCGCGTCACCGAGCTCATGAAGCAGAAGCAGTACGCGCCGATGTCGATCGCGTTGATGGCCTTGTCGATCTATGCGGTCAACGAGGGCCATCTCGACGAGATCCCGATCGCGAAGATCGGCGCCTTCGAGTCGGGGTTGCACACGCACTTCACCAACAACTTCGGTGATGCGCTGCAGACGATCACCTCGACCGGCGACTGGAACGACGAGCTCGAAGGCAAGTTCAAGCAGGCGATCGAGGAGTTCAAGCAGACCGCCAGCTGGTGATTCCGCTGACGGCGGGTTTCGCACCCGCCGCCGCCGGAATCGCAACACCCAGGAAGCATTGATGCACTCGTAAATGCGACGGACCTGAAGTCCGTCCAACAGGAACACGGCAATGGCAGGTGGACGGGAAATCAAGACCAAGATCAAGAGTGTGGCGAACACCCGCAAGGTGACGCGCGCGCTCGAGATGGTCTCGGCATCGAAAATCCGCAAAGCGCAGGAACGCATGCGCGCTTCGCGTCCCTATGCGCGCCTTATGCGGCAGATGATCGGCCATATCGCGCAGGCCAATTCCGAATTCCGGCATCCGTTCCTGATCGAGCGCGCTGAGGTCAAGCGCGTCGGCTACGTGATCATTTCCACCGACCGCGGGTTGGCCGGCGGTCTCAACTCGGTCCTGTTCCGCCGCATCCTTGCCGACATGCGCGCCTGGCAGGAAAAGGGCGCCGCGGTTGAAGTCGTGACCATCGGCAGCAAGGCCTCGGCCTTCTTCCGTCGCCTCAAGCTCGACATGCTGGGCTCGGTGACGCATCTGGGCGAGAAGCCCGAGATCGCGAAGCTGATCGGCGTCATCAAGGTGATGCTCGATGGCTACGAGTCTTCCCGCACGGATCGCGTGATGCTCTGCTACAACGACTTCGTCAACACAATGACCCAGAAGGCGACCATCGACCAGCTGCTGCCGCTGCCCGTCAGCGACGCGCTACCCGCACACCACGACTGGGACTATCTGTACGAGCCCGACGCGGAGACCGTGCTGAAGGACGTGCTGACCCGTTACGTGGAGTCGCTTGTCTACCAGGCAGTGCTTGAGAACCTGGCCTCGGAGCACGCCGCGCGCATGGTTGCGATGAAGGCGGCGTCCGACAACGCCAGCAAGCTGATCGACGAGCTCAACCTGATCTACAACAAGGCCCGCCAGGCCGCGATCACGCAGGAAATCTCCGAGATCGTGGGCGGTGCGGCGGCGGTCTAGCGGCACCTTCCATTTTCGAAGCAGGAGCGACGCAAGTCGCGAACGATGTGCTCACGCAGACAACCGCGACTGGAGCCGCTCCCTCAAACCAAGACACGTGCAATCTTTCGAGGAACGCAACATGAGCAAGGGTAAAGTGGTCCAGATCATCGGTGCGGTGGTCGACGTCGAATTCGAGCGCAGCGAAGTGCCGAGAATCTACGACGCGCTCAAGGTCGAGAACACCGAGATCACGCTCGAGGTGCAGCAGCAGCTCGGCGACGGCATCGTGCGCACGATTGCGCTCGGTTCGACCGATGGTCTCAAGCGCAACCTGATTGCCGAGAACACCGGCAAGGGCATCGTGGTGCCGGTCGGCGAAGGCACGCTCGGTCGCATCATGGACGTGCTCGGCCGCCCCATCGACGAAGCGGGCCCCATCAAGGCCAGCGACCACTGGGAGATTCATCGCGCAGCGCCAAGTTACGAAGAGCAGGCCGCAGCGGACGACCTGCTGGAAACGGGTATCAAGGTCATCGACCTGATGTGTCCCTTTGCGAAAGGCGGCAAGGTCGGCCTGTTCGGCGGTGCCGGTGTCGGCAAGACCGTCAACATGATGGAGCTGATCAACAATATCGCGAAGCAGCACGCGGGCCTGTCGGTGTTCGCCGGCGTCGGCGAGCGCACCCGCGAGGGCAACGATTTCTATCACGAGATGAAGGACTCGAACGTTCTCGACAAGGTCGCGATGGTGTACGGCCAGATGAACGAGCCGCCCGGCAACCGTCTGCGCGTCGCGCTCACCGGCCTGACCATGGCCGAGTACTTCCGCGACGACAAGGACCCGGCCACCGGCAAGGGCCGCGACATCCTGTTCTTCGTGGACAACATCTACCGTTACACGCTCGCGGGTACCGAAGTCTCCGCGCTGCTCGGCCGCATGCCTTCCGCCGTCGGCTACCAGCCGACGCTGGCCGAGGAAATGGGCACGCTGCAGGAGCGCATCACGTCCACCAAGACTGGTTCGATCACCTCGATCCAGGCGGTGTACGTGCCAGCGGATGACTTGACCGATCCCTCGCCCGCGACCACATTCGCGCATCTCGATGCCACCGTCGTACTCTCGCGCAACATCGCCTCGCTCGGCATCTATCCGGCAGTCGATCCGCTCGACTCCACTTCGCGCCAGCTCGATCCGAACGTGATCGGCAACGAGCACTACGACACGGCACGGCGCGTGCAGGCGACGCTGCAGAAGTACAAGGAACTGAAAGACATCATCGCGATCCTCGGCATGGACGAGCTCAGCGAGGAAGACAAGCAGGCAGTCTCGCGCGCGCGCAAGATCGAGCGCTTCTTCTCGCAGCCCTTCCATGTGGCGGAAGTCTTCACCGGTTCGCCCGGCAAGTACGTCACGCTCAAGGAGACCATCCGCGGCTTCCGCATGATCGTCGACGGCGAGTGCGATCACTTGCCCGAGCAGGCCTTCTACATGGTCGGCGGTATCGACGAGGCCATCGAGAAGGGCGCGAAGATGAGCACGGCGGCGTAAGACCCGCGCCGTCCTTGCAACGGGGCGGCAGCAGTTGATCAACGGCCGGCGATTGCGTCGGTCGTGAAGTGAAGAATCCGGTTCGAGACTGAGCGCGGTCCCGGACCCTCACCCCCGCCCCTCTCCCGGGGGGAGAGGGGCTTGAAATGCCAGGAATTTGGTTATGAGCACCATTCGAGTCGACATCGTCAGCGCCGAGGAAGAAATTTTCCAGGGCGACGTTTCCATGCTGATCGCGACCGGCGAGATGGGTGAGCTCGGCATCGCGCCGCGTCATGCGCCGTTGATCACGCGGCTCAAGCCCGGACAGGTGCGGGTGATTCTCCCCAATGGTGAGGAGCAGAGCTTCTACGTGTCCGGCGGCATCCTCGAAGTGCAGCCGCAGGTGATCACCGTGCTCACCGACACCGCGATCCGCGCCAAGGATCTCGACGAGGAAGCCGCGCGCGCCGCCAAGGATGAAGCCGAACGCGCGCTGGCCAA
>JBBQNY010000095.1:0-10504 GCA_038330365.1 Lysobacterales bacterium
CAGCTGGAAGATCACGTTGGAGGGTCCTATCGGACCCGCAGGATCGAGGATTCCCGAAGACGAGTCGCCGCCCTCGCCGGCGGTGACCTGCCAGGCGCCATCGCCACTCACCCCGTTGCTGATGGTGACGCCCGACTGGGCATGGGCCGAGCCTGCGGCAAGGCACAGCAATGCCGACAGCATCACGCTGGACAGGACTTTCATGGGTGGCTCCTGGTGAAGTCGATCACCGTAGACGGTCGCGCGCGCGCGGCTGTGGCGGCGGGAATGGAAGTTGAAAGCGGAAAGAACTGCCCGTGCGAAGGGCGGATGGGTTGCACGCAAGTGCAGGTCTTATCAACGCGCAATCGGCGCAGCGGCGCGACCGGCAGACAAAACATCGGTCCGATCGAAATTCGCGAAGCCCCTGCACTGCCTTTCATTGCGCTCCCCTGCGCCACTTCAGAACCGGAAGCGGTCGGCCCTGCGTCCCCAACGAGGTGTGCCAGCAGGTCCGGGCGAGTCTAGTCCTGCTCCGAAATGAGACGCAAGCCACGAAAAGCGCTGGGCTCGCTGGAACTTCGACGCCAGGCTACCGGCGCGCGCGCAAAATCTCCGCGAAGGGGCGCGCAGCACAGGCGATCACGGCCAGCCCGATCGCGGGAATCCCGACCAGCCAGAGCAGCAGCGAGCCCATCGGGCCATGCGCTGCGGCGAGTGGCGGACAGCTGACAGCCAGCACGCTTCCCAACGCCAGCCAGACGGCAAAGCACCGAGCCGCGGCGCCGGATCGAAGCATCGGGTGTCGCGGCTGCGTGCTGCCTCGTCGCCCGTATCGGACCGGCAGCGATCGCGTCGCCGTTCTTGCAAGAGCGTGCAACGTGTAGTCGCTGGCGGCCTGGCGCCGACGTGCTGAGGAAGGGGCAACCCGCCGTGGCCGCGCCTCGGTCCGTTGCAGGACGTGCGGTTTGGGCTGAGGGACCCGCAACTGGATCCAGGCATCGGGAGAGAGAGCCATGCGCGAGTCTCGGTGAGGCGGGTTCGCAGCGTCCGCCCTGACAATCTCACCCGATGCGATGCGACCCCGGCTCGGCTGTGAGCGCATTTCGCCGCAGTCCTTCAGGTCGACAGCGGCAGCCTGCGCAGCGCCGGTGGCGGCGGGCCGCCCAAACCAGCGCAATGCGTCACCCCGCGCGAAGGAGGCAGGTAGCGCGGTTACCGGATTTCGCTGCGGAGCGCGCATGACGCCATCGCGACTGGCGTCGCTCCTACAATGGCGGCTGCAAGACCTCGTTGGAGATGGCATTGGATACTGTTTTTCCGCGCAAAGGCCGGACTTCCGGCACGGTTCTGCTGTTGCTCGTTCTCGCCGGATGCGCGTCCGGCCCGCGCATGTCGCATCCGCCTGCTTCCAAGGAATCCAGCCCAATGTCCCCTGCGGCACCCGAAGCGCCGGTCGCGGCCGAGATCCCCCACGCGGTCGAGTCGTCCAACGGCACGCGCAACGACGAGTACTACTGGCTGCGCGACGATGCGCGGTCCGGTCCCGACGTGCTGGCTTATCTGGAAGCTGAAAACGCCTACGCCGACGCGCTGTTGCAACCCACGCTACCGCTCCGCGCGACGCTGTACGCCGAGATGGTGGCGCGTCTGAAACCCGACGATGCCTCGGTGCCGGTACTGGACCGCGGCTACTGGTACGGCAGCCGTTTCGAGGCGGGCCGGGAATACCCGATCCATTTCCGGCGCCGCGACACAGTCGACGCGCCCGAAGAAATCCTGATCGACGGTAATGCGCGCGCGGAGGGCCAGAAGTTCTACGCGCTCGGCGACTACGACGTCAGCCCCGATGATCGCCTGCTCGCGTGGAGTGAAGACATCGTCAGCCGCCGCCAGTACCGGATCCGGTTCCGCGATCTCGCCACCGGCGCGGAATTGCCTGACGTAATCGAGAACGCCGATCCCGAAGTGCTCTGGAGTGCGGACGGCAAGTCGCTGCTCTATGTGGAGAAGGATCCCAGGACCCTGCTGGGCTATCGCGTGCGCCGGCATGTACTGGGCACGTCCGTGATGGCCGACGCGCTGATATTCGAAAACACCGATCCCAGCTACTACATGGGCATCCGCGCGAGCAAGTCGCGGGAATACCTCTTCATCGATCTGGACTCGACCGAACAGAGCGAGAGCCTCTACGCACGCAACGACGGGCGCGCCTTCGACTTCAAGCCGGTGTTGCCGCGCGAGGACGGTCACGAGTACCAGGCCGAGCAGCTCGGGGACGACTTCATCATCCGCAGCAACTGGCAGGCGCCGAATTTTCGCCTGCTGCGCGCCCCGATCGCGAGTTCGACCGACAAGCGCACCTGGCAGCAGATCGTGCCGCACGACGAAGCGGTCTATCTCGACAGCTTCGACGTGTTCCGCAGTCACTTCGTGGTCAATGAACGGTCGAACGGCCTGCGCCGCATCCGCATCACGCCCTGGAGCGGTGGCGAGGGCATCCTGATCGGAGCCGACGACCCGGCCTACACCATGTCGATCGACGACAATCGCGAGATCGACAGCCCGAAGCTGCGCTATCGCTACAGCGCGCTGACGACTCCGGGATCAACGTTCGAAGTCGACCTTGCGAGCGGCGAGCGCACGCTGCTCAAGCGCGACTTCGCGGGTGCTGACTTCGATCCCGCGCGCTACGCGTCCGAGTTCGTCTGGATCGAGGCTCGCGACGGTGTGCGCGTACCGGTGTCGCTCCTGTATGCGCGCGACACGCCGCGTGATGGAACCGCGCCGTCGCTCATCTATTCCTACGGCTCCTACGGCATCAGCAGCGATCCATCCTTCCGCAGCAACTGGATCTCGCTGGTGGACCGGGGCTTTGTGGTCGCGGTGCCGCATATCCGCGGCGGTCAGGAAATGGGACGTGCCTGGTACGAACAGGGTCGGCTGCTCAACAAGAAAAACACCTTCACCGACTTCATCGACGCGACGCGCGCACTGGTCGCCAATCGCACCATCGCCGGCAACCGTGTATTTGCCGAAGGCGGCAGCGCCGGTGGTCTGCTGATGGGAGCCATCGCCAACATGGCGCCGGGTGACTATCGCGGCATCATCGCGCACGTGCCCTTCGTCGATGTGGTCACGACCATGCTCGACGAGAGCATTCCGCTCACGACCAACGAGTTTGACGAGTGGGGCAATCCCGTCAACAAGCCCTACTACGACTACATGCTGAGCTACTCGCCGTACGACAACGTGAGCGCCCAGGACTATCCGGCGTTGCTGGTGCTGACCGGTCTGTATGACTCCCAGGTCCAGTACTGGGAGCCGGCGAAGTGGGTGGCACGTCTGCGGCGCTTGAACACCGGCGCGGCGCCAATTCTGTTCCGCACGCGGATGGAGGCCGGGCACGGTGGTGCCTCGGGCCGGTTCAAGCGTTACGAGGACACGGCTCTGGCCTACGCTTTCGTCCTCGACCAGGCCGGAGTGGGCGCGTCCCCTGACGGCGCCGCTACTGTCGGAGCTTCGAGATGAATATGGCTTTTGTATTGCGCTCGATACTCACCCTGGTTCTGCTGGCGGGGATCGCAGGTTGCGGCTTCAAGGGCCCGCTGGTCGCCGCCGACCGCAGTGATGACGGGGTCGCGAAAACGGCTTCGACATCGCGCGTGCCCGACGCCGAAAGCGCTGCGCCCGCCGCATCGCAGGACCCTGATCGCGTCATCGACGAGGACAAGACCCCGGCGCCGTGAGCATCGCCTTCACCAAGGCGCACGGCATCGGCAACGACTTCGTGCTCCTCGACCTCCGCGCGGGCGGTAATGCCCCCGATACCGCCGTCATCCGTCGCATGGCGGAACGGCAACGCGGCATCGGCTTCGATCAGATGCTGCTGATCGGTCCTGGCGACGCCGACTCCGATTTCAGCTACGACATCCGCAATGCCGATGGCTCGCCCGCCGGCCAGTGTGGCAATGGCGCGCGCTGCGTGGCGCAGTGGCTGTTCGCGACGGGGATCACAGCCGAGGGTGCAACGCTGCGGCTGCGCGGCCCGTCCGGGTTGGCATGCGCGACCGTGGAACGCCCGGGCTGGGTGCGTGTCGACATGGGCGAGCCGGACTTCGAGCCCGCGCGGATCCCGTTCGACGCGCCCTCGGTGGCACCGAGCTACGCGCTTGATGTCGATGGTCGCAAGGTCGAGATCGGGGCCGTGTCGATGGGCAATCCACACGCTCTGATGGAGGTGGAGGACGTGGCGCGTGCGCCGGTCGTGCGACTGGGTCCCAAGATCGAAAAGCACCCGCGTTTCGCACAGGGCTGCAACGTCGGCTTCGTCGAAGTCGTCGAACGCAATCATCTGCGGCTGCGCGTATTCGAGCGCGGCGTCGGCGAGACACTCGCCTGCGGCTCGGGCGCGTGCGCCGCGGTCGCGATCCTGCGCCTGCGCGAGAAAGTCGACGCGCGCGTGACCGTGGAATTGCCCGGCGGTAGTCTGCTGCTCGAATGGCGTGGACCCGGCGCATCCATGGAGATGAGCGGCCCTGCGTCTGTTACCTATGAAGGGACATGGCATGAGTGACGTGTTGGACGACGCCCCCCCGCGCCGCGAAGTGACGGCGTTCGAGGTCGCCAATTTCCTGCGGCGGAATCCGGATTTCCTCTCGGGTTTCCCCGAACTGACCCTGAGCCTGCGCATCCCGCGCGCGGAAGGGCCGACCACTTCTCTGGCGAGCTATCAGCTTGACGTGCTGCGCGACAAGAACCGCGCGCTCAATCGTCGGCTGCAGGAACTCATCGCCATCGCCGGCGACAACGAGCAGCTGGTCGGGCGCGTGCACGCGCTGACGCTCGGGCTGATGCGCGCGCGCGGGGCGGCCGACACGCTCGCCCGCGTGGTCGCCACGCTGACCGAGGATTTCCACACCGAACTGGTGCAGGTGCTGCTGTTCCATGGCATCGTCGATGCGCCCGACAGCGATTGGTTGACCGTGTTGCCGCGCGAGTCGCGCGCGCTGGCTCCACTGGCGGATTTCATCTCGCGCGGCGAGCCCCAGTGCGGACGCCACGCCAGCGACCAGATGCTGCTGCTGTTCGGCGAGCGGGCACCAGAGGTCAAGTCCAGCGCGTTGATTCCCGTTCCCGGTCACGGACTGCTGGCGGTGGGCAGCCTCGATGCCAACCGTTTCCACCCCGGCATGGGGACGCTGTTTCTCAAACTGATTGCCGATGCACTGGCCGCGGGACTGGAACGCTTTGCCAGCGACGCACGGGCGGCGGGTTCCTGACGACATGCGCATCCGACCTGCAGCGCTCCCTCGCTTGCCGCAGGAACAACCCTGTTTCTCTCCCCTCCAGACAAGAGCTTCTACTGCGACTTCGTCGGCGCGCTGTCGCGTAGCAAACAGGGTGCGGGCATGCCTTGAGGAATCCGCTGGAAGCGCCATTGACCACGCACTTTCGGGACTTATGTCGACCTCGGACCCTCATCGGCGCTGCGCGCCACCTTACGCACCACATCCCTGTGGTGCGCCCTGCGGTCCGCCTGCGGCGTTCGCAGCTGCTCCGGCAGCTGCAGTCTCCCACGGGGAGAAGGGAAGAGCGCAGGGTCGCCGCGAGGCACTCCCCTCTCCAGTGGGAGAGGGGCTGGGGGTGAGGGTGCGAGTCCCCGCGTCATGTTTGATGGCGCCGATGACGTGCCGGAACGCCCGTCTCACAGTAAAAAAAGACGCGCCAGATCAATCGCGTATTTCTCGTTTGACAAGAGCTGAGAGGGACCGCGGATGACTGCGACCGCGCGCGCCGTGGATATTGCGCGTTATCTCGATCATCTCCGCGTCGAGCGGCGCCTCAGCACACATACGCTCTCCGCCTACGCCGACGACCTGGGGCGCTTTGACGCACTGATCGAAACACATGCCGCGGACACGCGCTGGCAGACGCTGCACGGCGAACAGGTGCGCGCCTTTCTCGCGCAGGGAAACCGGGCTGGCCTCGCGCCGCGAACACTGCAACGCCGCCTCTCCGCGGTGCGCGGATTCCTCGCCTGGCTGCTTGCGGAAGGCGAAATCAACTGCAACGTCGCCAGCGGGCTGCGTGCACCCAAGGCGCCGCGACGGCTGCCGCAGGTGCCGGACGCGGACCAGATGAAGGCGCTGCTCGAAGCGCCCGACCACAGCCGGCTGGCGGTGCGCGACCGTGCGCTGTTCGAGCTCGTCTACTCCTCGGGGCTGCGGCTGGCGGAAGTCTGCGCGTTGCGCTGGGGCGAGCTCGACAGCGACGAGGGACTGGTGCGCGTTACCGGCAAAGGTGCCAAGACCCGCGTCGTGCCGGTAGGGCGGGACGCGCTCGCGGCACTGGCGGAATGGCGGCGCGGGACGCCGGGGAATTCCGGCGACCCGGTATTTCCAGGTCGCGGTGGCGTGCCGATTGCGCCGCGCAGCGTGCAGGCGCGACTGACACGCTGGGCCGGACTGCACGGCGACGGCCGCCGGATGCATCCGCATCTGCTCCGACACGCCTGCGCCTCGCACGTGCTGGAATCAAGCGGCAATCTGCGCGCCGTGCAGGAGCTGCTCGGCCACGCCGATATCGGCACCACGCAGATCTACACACATCTGGATTTCCAGCATCTGGCCCGCGTCTACGATCAGGCGCATCCCCGCGCTCGCCGCAAGCCGTGAAGGCAGCCGCCGAACCTGCAAGCCCGCTGGATTTGCTCCGCGCTCGCCATCCCGCTGATGGCGTTCGAGGGATCACGCTGGCAGCTCGAAAAAATTCTTCTTCCGCGCGTGCCCGCCGCGGGGAGTGGCATTGAGCGAGCTCGAGTGGCTGCTCGCGGCCGCGTTCTTCGTCATCGCTGCGCTGTATTCCTCGGTGGGTCACGGCGGCGGTTCCGGCTACATCGCGGCGATGGCCCTGGTGGCACTTCCAACCGCGTTGATCAGGCCCGTCGCGCTCGCGCTCAACGTGCTTGTGGCGGTAGTCGGAAGCCTCCGTTTCGCACGTGCACGTCTGGTGCCGTGGCGCTTCACCTGGCCGCTGATCGTCGCGTCAGCGCCGATGGCCTATGTCGGCGCCTCACTGCAACTCGACCCGGTGCTCTACCAGCGTGCGCTCGCCGTGTTGCTGCTCGTGTCCGCCGTGCAACTGGCCCGTACCGCGGCGTCGGCCATGGGCGACGAGATTTCCTCGCCGCTGCGCGCATTGCCCATCGCGCTCGCGCTGGTGCTGGGCGCCGTGATCGGGCTCGTCGCGGGCGTGACGGGCACGGGTGGCGCCATCTTCCTGACTCCGGTGCTGATCTTCGCGCGCTTCGCCACCACGCGCATCGCGGCCGGCGCGTCCGTCATCTTCGTGCTCGCCAATTCGATTGCCGGGCTCGCGGCGGTCGCACGCGGCCCGGTGGATCTGCCGGATGCCCTGCCGTGGTGGCTGGCCGCAGTGGCCTGCGGTGCGTTGCTCGGCACGACGCTTGGTCGGGGACTGCTGCCTGTGCCGCAGCTGCGGCGCGCGCTCGCGCTCGTGCTCTTCATCGCGGCGGGCAAGCTCGCCTTTGCCTGACGCCCAGAGTTCTCGCGCCGAGTGCCGGGTTCAGGCGCGCACTGCCTGGCAGGAATAGCAACCCGGTCCCGCATTGTGCAGATGCACGTACGCGATCGCGTCATCTTCGAAAAGTCGTCGAAGATCCGCTGCGACAGCGGGCCCCTCGCACACCGCTGCCGCCACCATCATGTGCGACGCGTCGTAGGCACGGAGCGAAATCCGGCGGCGCGTGACGTAGTCGGGCACCTCATTGACCGCTGGACGCGCCTGCTGCGCGCCGCGGCGCACGAAAACCGGCCCCGAGGCGCGATACGGCGAACCGACATCGTGATGGGTATGGGTCAGCAGCAGTACCTCCTCGCCGATCGCGGCGTCCTCGAGGCTGACCCGGCATGGAACCCCCGGATACTCATTCACCACGCGCCGCATGGCGCCCACGGCAGCGAGCCCAGCGTCCGATAGCGCGAACAGGTTGGAGAACTGGATGCCATCGAGGGCAACGAGCTGGAAGCGAGGCATGAGCGGCGAGTCCGTAGCGAAAGCACGATTCTGGAACCGCGCCGCTCTGGACGCTCGCCGCTTTCGGCCGCCACACCAACGGCCGCAACCGCCTCGCCCCAGCGGCACACGTGGGTGCAGGATTCAGCGCATCCGCCTGCGTTGCAGTTTTGCTTCGAGAGCGGGCCGGCCGTACGGGCAGGTATGCTTCGGCGTTTCGTGCCGATGAAGCGAGAGCGATGCGCGCCCTAGCCTCCCTAGTCAAGTCCAGCTCCGTTGCCACCGCGCTGTTGGCGTTGCTGGGCGCTTCCGCCCCGGCGGTCTGCGAAGTCGTAGGCGCAGCCGCAGTGGCGGAAGGCGAGGCGGCGCCGGTGGCCAGCATGGCCGGTTCGGCAGTCGGCATCACGGCGCTGGTGGTGTTCGTCCTGGCCTACGTGTTCGTGGTGCTGGAGGAGCGTCTGCACTTGCGCAAGTCCAAGCCGGTGCTGTTCGCCGCCGCCTTCATCTGGGGACTGATCGCATGGCAGGCGGAGGCGCATCCCGCGCTGGGCCCGGACTTTGCTGCGATCGCCTACCGGCACGTGTTCCTGGAATTCGCGGAACTGTTTTTCTTCCTGATCGTGGCGATGAGCTTCGTCGCGGCGATGACCGAGCGCAACGTGTTCGAGGCCCTGCGCGCCGCCCTGCTCAACCGGAAGTTCAGTTACCGCTCCCTGTTCTGGATTACGGGCGTGGTTTCGTTTTTCCTCTCCCCCATCATCGACAACCTGACCACCGCCCTGGTCATGTCGGCAGTCGTCATGGCAGTGGGCGCGGGTAACGTGCGCTTCATCACCTTGGCTTTCATCAATCTCGTGGTCGCGGCCAACGCCGGCGGCGCCTACAGCGCCTTCGGCGACATCACCACGCTGATGGTCTGGCAGGCGCAGCAGGTGGAGTTCTTCGAGTTCTTCGCGATCTTCATCCCGTCGCTGGCGAACTGGCTGGTGCCGGCGGCGATCATGCACTTCGCCCTGCCGAAGGGATCACCTGACTCCACCCGCGACAGCGCACGGGTGAAGTACGGCGGCTGGTCGATCTGTGCCCTGTTCGGGTTGACCATCGCGATAACCGTATCGTGCAAGCAGTTCCTGCACATGCCGCCGGTATTCGGCATGCTCGCCGGCCTCGCGCTGCTGAACGTGCAGGGGCATTTCGTGCGTCGCAAGGAGCTCCGCCTCGATCCCGATCACGACGACGGCGGTCGCTACAACGTCTTCGAGATCATTGCCCGCGCCGAGTGGGACACGCTGCTGTTCTTCTGCGGCGTCCTGCTGTGCGTTGGCGGCCTCGCAACACTGGGCTTCATGGAAGTTGCCTCGACCGAACTCTACGGCCGCTTCGGGTTCACCACCGCCAACATCGTGATGGGTGTGCTGTCCGCGATCGTTGACAACATTCCCATCATGTATGCGGTGCTGCAGATGAACCCCGCGATGGATCACGGTCAGTGGTTGTTGATCACGCTGACCGCCGGCGTGGGGGGCAGCCTGCTATCGGTGGGATCCGCAGCCGGTGTCGCCCTGATGGGAACCTCGAAGGGCCTGTACACGTTCTTCGGCCACCTGAAATGGACCTGGGCCATTGCACTCGGCTACGCGCTCAGCATCTGGCTGCACCTGGTACTGAACGCGCACCACTTCACCTGACGGTCTCGCGGCCCGCGCTTGCAAGCGGTGGGGCATGTCCCCACCTAGCCAGTTCGCCGCTTTTCCGAGCCGACCATGCAGCATCGCCCCGATACGTTCTACGGCACCACCATCGTCTCCATCCGTCGCGGCGGCACCGTCGCGCTGGGCGGCGATGGCCAGGTGACGCTGGGCAACACCATCATGAAATCCAATGCCCGCAAGGTGCGCCGCCTCGCCAACGGTGAAGTGCTTGCCGGTTTCGCCGGTGCAACAGCAGACGCGTTCACCCTGTTTGAACTGTTCGAGGGCAAGCTGGAAAAGCACAACGGACAGCTCGCGCGCGCCGCTGTCGAGCTTGCGAAGGATTGGCGCACGGAGCGCCGCCTCGGCAAGCTCGAGGCGCTGCTGGCCGTCGCCGATCGCGAGACGTCCCTCATCATCACCGGCTCGGGCGATGTGCTCGAACCCGAACACGGGCTCATTGCCATCGGCTCGGGCGGCCCGTACGCGCAGGCGGCCGCCAAGGCGCTGCTGGAGAACACGGAACTTTCCGCCAACGAGATCGTGGAGCGTGCGCTGAAGATCGCCGGCGACATCTGCATCTACACCAACCACTCGCACACCATCGAAACGCTGTAGCGCGGCGCGCACGCAGTCGATCGCCGCAAAGCGGCCGCCTTGCGAGTTCCTGCCTGCCGCAGCGCACAGACCACAGAAGAAGCCATGCCCTCACAGACTCCCCAGGAAATCGTCGCCGAACTCGATCGCCACATCGTTGGCCAGCACAAGGCCAAGCGCGCGGTCGCGATCGCGCTGCG
>JBBQNY010000096.1:0-10422 GCA_038330365.1 Lysobacterales bacterium
GGCGGGTCACCTGCCGACAGCACCCGCGTCCGGCAGTCTGTCGAGCGTGATGCCATTTTCTTCGCACCATGCAAACAGCGCCATTTCCACCGAGCTGTTTTCGAAGTCATGCCATTCGTCCAGTCGCCCCGCCCTCTGCAGATACGACTTGAATCGCGAGTAAGCGCCGCTGCTGCGGAAGATCTCCATCACCGCGTCATAGGCATCGGGCATGCGATGTCTGACGAATTTGCGAACCAGTTCGCGTCCGAGATCGAGATCAGTCTTGAGCGGAATCTGTGCGTACAGCGCCTCATCATCGATGTCGTCGGGAACGTCATCTTCCGCACCATCGCCCGACCAGACAACCGCACCTGTCTCGCGGCTGACATAGACAACGGCTTCGCTACCGGAGCTCTCGGCGGCGTTGAGCCACTCGAACCCCATGATCAAGTCGTCAAAGTTCGTGGTGGCCATCGATCCTGCCCCTCCGCGCTCTTCATGCAGCCGCTAGCGTGACATTTTCACTCGAGACGAGGTGTGCTTCGTCGTGCGACTCGTTGGAATCGTCAGCCTCAACGATAGTCAGGGTCGTGCCCGCCTTCAACCGGCCGGAACGCGTTTGACGACGAACCGCCCGGGACTTCGAGCTAGCACGTGTTGGACATCGCACTGCGATGAGCCATGAATCTGTGGGCCCTGCAGGGGCCGACGTGGACGAAGCACCGGTGGGACTCATCAGTGTCTGGAGAGGTGGAGCCGGGCCTCAACCAGAACGGTGACTGGCGCGGATCGTTCGCGCCGACAACAACATTGCGGGAGCCGGTGACAGATCACGCGCGGTACGCTTCAGCCCGGCTGCACGGGAGGATCCTGCTCGTCTTGCTTGACGCCGGCGGCGAAGTGGTGACCCCGTTTTTCGAAAAGTGCACACCGACCCGGGCTTCCTGCATCATCCCCTCCGCGTGCAAGCGCTCAGCCGAACCTTCCAGCCCGCGAACGGGCGGATCCAGGAACCGAGGATTTCGTGACCCTACCTTCGCCGCACGCGCTCGCCGCGATCCTGCTCACCTTCGCGATGTTCTACGGCTTCGTGTCCGGCCGGTACCGCATCGAGATCATCTCCCTGGTGACGATCAGCACCATCGCGCTCGGGCTGTACTTCTTTCCGTTGCCCGGGCAGTCGCCGGTCGATGGCCTGAAGGTCGCATTCGAGGGCTTCGGACACTATGCGCTGATCACCATTTGCGCCCTGATGGTGCTCGGCCGTGGCCTCGTCGCGACCGGGGCACTGGAGCCCGCTTCGCGGCTTTTGACCCGCGTCTGGCGCTTCAACCGGCATGTGGGCCTGCTCGTCACCCTGATGCTTGCGATGGCAATGAGCATGATGGTGAACGACACGCCCGTACTCATACTGATGCTGCCCGTCATGGCCGCGATTGCCGCCTCCGGGGGCATGGCTGCGTCGAAGACGCTCATTCCGGTCAACAGCGCGGTCCTGATCGGCGGCATGGCAACCACCATCGGCACATCGACCAACCTGCTGGTGGTTTCCATCGCCAGCGATCTCGGCCTGCCCACGATGGGCGTGTTTCATTTCACGCCGATCGTGTTGATGGCGGCGGCGGTCGCGTTGCCGTTCATGTGGCTCGTCATGCCCCGCCTGCTGCCGGACAATTCAGTGGCCGCCGGGCATGAGCCGCGACGGTTCGCCACGGTCTTGCGGCTGGGTGCCGCGTCCCGAGCGCGCGACATGGACATGGCGGAAATCAAGGCGCTCCTGCCGGCCGGCGTGGAGATCCGCGGGCTCGGTGCCAGCGCCACTTCGCGCCGGCGGGTGTTCGTCAGCGCGACGCATGAGGCGCTCGAGGAGACGATGCGCGTACTGGACGCGACGACGGGACCGGCGTGGCTGATGGACCGGCTCCGGGAGGGCTATTCGCACACCGGCGAGGACCTGACCGTCGTCGAGATGTCGGTCACTGCCGATTCCGGGCTGATCGGCCGGGGCGTGACCAACGCCAACCTGGCGGAGAGCTACAACGTCGCGATCCTGGGTGTGCACGACGCGCGTCGCGCGTGGCGCGGCGTTCCGGCCACCCATCCGGACGTTGTCAAACAGGCCGCGTTCGGCGAAGGCGACATCATCCTCGCCAGCGGTGTCATGCCTGACCTGCAGAGGCTCGCCCGCTCCGAGAACCTGCTCGTACTCGAAGGCGCCAAGGAAAGACCGCGCACCGCCAAGGCGTCGCTTGCACTCGCGATCATGGCGGCCGCCGTGGTGCCCGCGAGCCTCGGCCTCGTGCCGATCGCGATTTCCGCGCTGGGCGGCGCCATCGCCATGCTCGTCACAGGGTGCGTGCGCCTGGACCGGATCGGGCGCGCACTCTCCGCCAAGGTGATCGTGCTGGTCGCGGCGAGTATCGCGATTGGCCGCATCGTCCTGGAAAGCGGAGCGGCGGAATGGCTGAGCGGGTTGATCGCGATCGCACTGCAATACCTGCCCGCCGCCGGCGTCCTCGCGGTGGTGATGCTGTTCGTGACGGTGCTCACCAACTTCGCGTCCAACACCACGGCCGCGGCCGTCGGCACGCCGATCGCCTTCAGCCTGGCGACCAAGCTCGGCATTCCGATCGAGCCGCTGGTGCTGGCGGTGCTGTTCGGCTGCAACCTCTGCTACGCGACACCGGTCGCCTACCAGACCAACATGCTCATCATGTCCGCGGGCGACTACAAGTTCGGCGACTACACGCGAACCGGACTGCCGCTGGTGGCGATCATGGTCGTCACGCTGTCGGGGCTGCTGGTGTATCGCTACCACCTCTACTGACAACCAAACCCGGGTCTCAGCCAAACCGGGATCGGAGTCTAAGGTTTCCCGAAATGGTGACCCCGTTTGTTCGGTCGTGAACCCGGTACGGGGTCTGGAACAACCAGGTTCTCTGAAAACTCATGTCGCCGCATGGTGCTGTTTGGCTTTGAAGTGTCTACAGAAGCCGGGGCGATTCACCAATGGTGGGTGTCCAGAACTTTTTTAGAAGACTGACCCCTGCACTGCTCATTTTCTCCCCGGCATCAATTCGGCACCGTTTCCACGGATACCGCCATCGTCCAAGCGACCAGTAGAAGCAGCGCGGCCAAAAAGACGATCAAAACCCGACGCGTTGCGTGCGGCGAGAGCCAAACCCTGAGGAGCGAGGGGAGATAAAGAAACCGAAGGCTCCTCGGAGGGTCGATGAGCCACTTCCATCTCAACACGGCTCCAAGGAGCAGAAAGCCCACCCAGAGTCCGCAAACCAGGAGCGACCCCACGCTGTGCTACTGACCAGGCTGGGAGAAGCTGATCGGGAAGCTCATTGTTCCCACCGAAAAACAGATCTCCTGGTGCGAAAAGCTCATGCGGCTTCCTCGATGCGACTTCTTGAAAAGAGACTTCCTGGGTACCGATTTGCTCGACAGCCGATCCGTGCGAAGAACTGTACACGCCAACGCGGGACGGGAGAGGGGACGGAGGTAATTTATGGGCGCTAATTACCTCCGTCCCCTTTCCGGCAACCGTGATGGGGGCACTCCAAGCCGGTTACTGGCCCCGATCTTTGGCCCGCTTCTCCACGCGTTCGAGTAACACGATCACAAGCATGAATGCAGGCCCCAAGATCAAGAGACATTCCCACCAATATGGGAAACCTGCACCTCCCGCTATGAGTAGCCCGGCGATCGTAATCAAACCAGCGACCGCAATGTGAGGGGGGCGCAGTTTCCAAGCCCCACGGCGGGCCTCATGCATGGTCAAGGTGCGGAGATTCCTGGACATACAAGGTTTCCAAGGTTTTCCTGGACACCCACACCGTGCACACCGTGCCAAGAAGTGTTCGCGAGAGCACTAATCTTGCCAGTGGTAGGAGCCGGCGGGTCAGGCTTGGCAATTTTCGGAGTCGAGGTCGGCTTGACTCATCACGGCACAGGCTCGTTGCTGGTGCTTTGATCGGACTCTTCGGGCGGGGATCCTTCCAGCATTGAGGGAGTCGGTGCGGATTTGGGATTCAAGGCCGGTGCTGCGGGAGCCTGGCGACGGCGCAGGTGGACGATCACGGGTTTCTGCCAGGGACCCGTCACGCGATAGCGCCGGCGTGCAGCGTTGCCGAGCGGTTTTTCCAGCGCGCGCTGCATGACCCAGCCGAGCGCCGCGCCCACCGGTCCGGCAGCGACCGCGCCCACGACGGGCAATGCGCTGCCGAGCTTGGGATGCACCTCCACCTGCTGATCGTAATCCTTGGCGCCAAGTCCGGTGCGCCCGCTCACGTACACGTCGGCCGCGGGCGCGCGCAGGACTATGTTGCGCGTGGTCGCATTGCCGCCCTGCATGCGGAAGTCGCCATCGATGCGGTCGAAGGCCATTCCGGGGGTGAAGAAATCGCTGAAGTCGAGCGACAGGCGGCGACGGATTGCCTGCAGATTCACCAGACCGATCACGCGGCCCGCACCGGGATCGAGATCGAGCAGCCGACCGGCGCCGATGGCGATCGACATCGTGCCCTCCAGCTTCGCGAGGGCGAAGTCGGTCGGCGCTCCGATCCATCGACCGTCGAGTTCCACCTCCGTTTCGCCGCCATCGACGACGCCGTCGAAATCGAGCGCCGTCAGCAGCGCTCCAAGATCGGGCGCACGGATTTCCGCCATCACGCGCGAGTGCTCTCCAGACCCGTCACGCATCCAGTCGCCCTCGCCCTCGAGCGTGAGCCTCGGGCTCCGGGCCAGCAGTCGTCCGATGTGCATGCCTTGCGGCACTGGCTGCGTCTGCATCTCGATGCGGCCGAGCTCGGCGCGACCCAGCCGGAAATCGGCGATTGCCACGCGCAACGGCGGCAAAGTCGTCGGATCGACATCGAGACGCGGACCGGGCTTTGAAGGCGGAAGGTGCAGGCGCGCAAATTCGAGCACCAGGGGCAAACCAGAGCCATCCCGCGGAACGTCCACCCGACCTTCTGCCTCAGCGCCCGAAACCGTGAACTCGAGTCCACCGCTCGCGGCAGCACCCTTGACCGTCAGGGCACCAAAACGACGTCCGCCGAGCAGCCAGGCGTCCGCATCGATGTCGAGGCCGGCGAATCGCTGCGCCAACGTCCACTGCGGTGCGGGAACGTTGGCGGGCGGCGCCGTGTTCGGAGAGGGCGACTTCGACGGCGGGGCGCTGCGAGCGCCTGCTTTTTCAGAGGTATTGGTGGCCAACGTACCTGGCTCCGAAGTGGCCGGCGGCGTTGTTGGCAGGGACTCGAGATGCCGGCTCAGCGCACTCACGAATTTCGACCATCCCAGTACATCAACCTCATCCGCGCGACCAGACACGCGGATGCCACGCGCGGGAAGCTCGGGAGACGCTGCGGCGCCCAGCGCGAAATGCGCAGTGAAGGGCCTCACCGCCGTGCCTGCGACGGCGATGGCGTGCAGTCGGTCTCCGACGTCGATGCGCAGCTGCCCGCGCGCAAAGGGAAGATCGGCGTTGACCTCGATCGGCAATCTGCTCGAACGCGACTTGTGCAGGGGAGCAGGCAGGGTCAGCGCAATTCCACTCAGGTCGGAACGCACCCGCACTCGCTGGCTCCGCGCAACTCCGTTCGCACGCGCCCGCCCGATCAGTACTTCAACTTCGAAGGGACTGCGGCCATCGAAGTAGGACTCGAGTGGCTTGAGTTCCGGCACGCGTGCGAGCAGCGCCTCGGCGGTGAAGCGTCCGCCGAGCGCGGCCTCGAAGGCGTGTATGTCCGGCTCCAGCGCGTGCGGTCCACTGCGCAGACTGAGGCGCGCGGGGTCGCCCTGGAAATGCACGTCCCAATCCTCGGCGATAAAGCCTTCATGATCGAACCGGACTTCGCCTCGCGCATCCGTCATGGTGATGTCCCATTTGGAATCCGCGATGTCCACGCCCTCAAACGCGACATGGCCGTCGACTGTGGGTTCGCCGCGGTTCTCTCCCAGCGGAATGCGCAGCGAGATTCCGAGCGTGCCCTCGCCGTCGAGCGACAGTCCCTCTATGGCTTCTCCCACGTTTTTCCTGAGCGGCGAATCCCTCAGATAGCCGAGCATGGCGTTGCCGGGGCCGCGACCTTCCGCATCGATCTGCAGTACAGATGCGGCGAGCCTCGGGATCACAGCGTGCGCGTGGCTCACCGCTAGGCCGTGGGTGCTGCCCCGATGCAGCACAATGTCCATGCCGGGTCCGACAAACGAAACCGCCGCGGAATCCACTTCGACCGCAGGCCAATCCGGCTTGAATGTCAGACGGGTGTCGACGACCTCCGCGTGCGTCTCGAAGCGGCCGCGTCGTCCCTTGAATGGCCAGTCCGCCAGGTCGCCATGCAGGATCAAACGGGCATCGCGCACTTCGCCACCCGCGAGCGATCGCTGCAGCCAGTCGATGGTGTGGGCGGGCATGTGCGTGCGAGGCCAGTAGGCCTGCAGGCGGTCTACCGGCATTACGTCGAGCGCCAACGCGAAATTGGCGAACGGTCGCGCGCGATCCTTGCGGAATTCGAGCGACGCACGTCCGCTGATGCGTGCGGATCCATCAAGCGCGATGTCCAGTGCGGAAGCCTCGAGCCGCGAGCTGTCCTCTCCGGCCAACCAACCGACCACGCCCCCTTTCCAGTCGAGCGCGAGTGGCTCGGGAAAATCGCGGGAGACCAGCCAGGTCCGCGTGTTTTGCTCGGGCTCCATCACGATGGCATCGCGATCGCCCGAAACAACAGCGGCAAGTCCGCGAACCCCCGGTCGGTCACGATGAGGCTTCCAGCCGATCCCTCGCAACCGCGCCTGTGCATAGTGCAGCGATCCGCCGTCGAAGCCGACGCGGATGTCAGTAATGCGGCCTCGCGGTTGCGCGGCGTCCAGCCACCCGATGGTTGCGGCGGGAACACTCGGCACCAGTCGCAGCAGCGGCTCCCAGATTGCAACGTCGATGCGTGCGGAGGCGATGTCGGTTCGGGACCCGCGGCGTCGCACGCGCACATGTTGGCCCTGCACATGGGCCAGATCGAGTTGCCAGCTGTCCGCAGCAGAGGACTGTTGCCAGACCAGACGCCAGGGGCGAACGGGCATTGCATCTCCAGGGGCCGGTCCATTTCCCTTGCGGCCCAAGGCAGGGTCGCGACTCGACTTTGCACTTACCGCACGCATTGATTGGCCGGATTCGCGAATCCCCACATCCGCGCGCAGCGTGCGCTTGCCGGGTTCCCAGTCGAACCACGCGGACACGTCGGCTGCGCCAGGCCAAGGTGCGACCTTCGGACTGCGTTGCGGTTGCCAGTCGCTGAGTGCGACGCGCACACCGGACGCGAAGCAGCGACCGGTCTGCCAGTCGTCGCGAGCCCGGCAGGCCACGCGTACCGGAAATGCGCCGTTGCCGGCACGCGCGCGAGCGCCGAAGCGACGGCCGTTCCAGTCATTCTCGATGAGCGCATGTACGCGATCGAAACTCCATTGCGAGCCACTTGCGACATCGGTGATCGCGACCGTGGCGTCGCGCACGCTGACGCGGCCGATTTCGAACAGCGGGTTGCTGTCGCCTTCCACTTTCTGCCCGTCGAATCCGCGCAACCGCCAGCGGCCGTCGCGTTGACGTTCGATCGAGAGCTTGGGCCCGATAACGCGAAACTCGCTCCACGGGGAGCCGGGGCGTGTCCATGCGTAGAGATGCACGGCGAACTCGGCACGCGCGATGCGCAAGGCCGGCGCGCGGCCAGTCGGATCGGCGATCTCGACCCCGCGAAGCTCCAGCAACGGCCCTTCGCGACGCCAGTTGGCATTGAACGCATCGAAGCGCACGGGTCGCTGCATTTGCGTTGACAGCAGCGCCGCGACCCGATCGGGCCGTGCATCGAGCCATGGCACCAGCCACCAGCCCGCTACCTGCAGCACCAGAGCGCCAAGCAGCGCCAGTCCGATCAGTGCGATAACGATGCGCGGCAGCCGTCGGAGCAGGGTCCTGCCCCGCCGTACAGATCTGGTGGAATCCGGTTTCATGCTTCCGGGCCTGTCGCGTCACGATGCGACACGATCAACACGACGCGAAAGGGTGGCGCAGAACGAAACCGTTGCGCGCGCCGCTGCTGCCGCTCAGAGCAGCACGACATCGAACTGTTCTTGCGCGTATTGCTCCTCCGGCTGCAGGCGTATGGTCTTGCCGATAAATTCCTCGAGCTCCGCCACCGTGCCCGATTCCTCGTCGAGAATCCGGTTCACGACCTGGGGAGCAGCCAGCACCAGCAGCTTTGCGGATTCGAACTGACGCACCGCGCGCGTGATCTCGCGGAAAATCTCGTAGCAGAGCGTTTCCGTGGTCTTGAGTGTGCCGCGGCCCGTACAGGTGTAACAGGGCTCGCAGAGTTGCCGCTCGAGGCTCTCGGTGGTGCGCTTGCGCGTCATCTCCACCAGACCGAGCGGCGAGAAGTCATACACCGTCGACTTGGCGTGATCGCGCTGCAACGCCTTTTCAAGCGTGCGCATCACCTGCCGACGATGCTCGGCATCGAGCATGTCGATGAAGTCGATGATGATGATGCCGCCGAGGTTGCGCAGGCGGAGCTGACGCGCCGCCGACTGCGCAGCCTCGAGATTGGTGCGGAATACTGTTTCCTCGAGATTGCGCGAACCGATGAAGCCCCCGGTGTTGACGTCGATCGTGGTCATCGCCTCGGTCTGGTCGATGACGAGATAGCCGCCGGATTTGAGTGGTACCTGCTTCTGCAGCGCGCGCTGGATCTCGTCCTCGACGCCGTACAGATCGAACAGCGGGCGGGCGCCAGGATAATGTTCGATCGACTCGGCCAGTTCCGGCATGAACTGGCGCGCAAACGCCTGCGTGCGCTCGAACGATTCACGCGAGTCCACGCGCACCTTCTCGACGCCTGCGCGCATGAGATCGCGCACCGCGCGCAGCGGCAGCGACAGGTCCTCGTAGATGCGCTCGCCCACGGCGGTGGAAACGATGGCGCGCTCAATGGACTGCCAGAGCTTGTGCAGGTAGGCGACGTCTTCGGTGAGAGCCTCGGCCGGCTGCCCTTCCGCATTGGTGCGAACGATGTAGCCGAACCCCGGTGACTCTTCCTGCAGCGGCGCCATGATGGCGCGCAGCCGTTCCCGCTCGATTTCATCCTCGATGCGGGTGGAGATTCCGAGCATGTGCGCGCTCGGCATCAGCACCAGATATCGGGACGGCAGCGACAAGTGGGTCGTGAGGCGCGCGCCCTTGCCGCCGATCGGGTCCTTGATGACCTGCACGACGATTTCCTGGCCTTCGCGCAGTAGCTCGCTGATCGGCGGAACACCCCCGTTGGCCGCATGGCTGGCTGAGGCCGCCCTCGGAGCGCTGTCCGTTTCCAGCGCAGCGCCGTTGCCCGCGGCCAACACGGCTGAGGTCGGGAGCGGATGCGCCTCGGACCCGGACAGGGCCGACACGTCCGCCGCCATCGCGTCCGCAGGCGGCTTGCGCTGGATGTCCGACGCATGCAGGAACGCAGCGCGATCCAGGCCAAGTTCGACGAACGCCGCCTGCATGCCGGGCATCACGCGTACCACCCGGCCCTTGTAGATATTGCCGAAATAGCCGCGCTTGCGCGCACGCTCGATATGCACTTCCTGCAGTTGGCCATTCTCGACCAGCGCGACGCGCGTCTCGCTGGGAGTCACATTGATCAGGATCTCTTCGCTCACACACGCTCTCCATCTGCTGCCGGCTGCGAGCGCGCCAGCCTTGGGTGTTCCGCAAGCAATTGCCACGTCTCATGCAGCGGCAGACCCATCACGCCGGAGTGACTGCCATCGATGCGCGCGATGAATGCCGCAGCGCGCCCCTGTATCGCGTAGCCGCCGGCCTTGCCGAAGCATTCACCGGTGGCCACGTACTCGGCGATCACCCGTTCATTCAAGGGCGCTACGGTGACGGTGGACCGACTCAGCTTCTGCTGCTCGGCGCCGGCCGTCAGTAGCCAGACCGACGTCAGCACTTCATGCGTCCGCCCCGACAGCTCGTGCAGCATCGCGGTTGCTTCTCCGGCGTTTGCCGGCTTGCCGAATACGCGTTGTCCCAGCACGACTTCCGTGTCCGCTGAGAGCACGGTGGCATCGGGCAACGACATCACCTTCAGCAGACCAGCGCCACCCTTCTCACGCGCGACACGACGCACGTAGGCTTCGGGCGGCTCGTCCGGCAGCCGCGCTTCCTCGACCCCGACGTCGACGGTACTGAACAGGTAACCGAGCTGCTCCAGCAGTTGTCGCCGGCGTGGGGATTGCGACGCGAGATAAAGCAAGTGGCATGACCTGACAAAGCGCGCCGCAGGCTAGCACGGCGTACGTTAAAAACCGGCGGACACGACGCGCCCGGATTCGGCGCTCCCGCGCTCGCCGCCTGCACCCCGCGCGCACGACATCATCGGATCCCACGCC
>JBBQNY010000097.1:0-10390 GCA_038330365.1 Lysobacterales bacterium
CGCGATTGACACCCATCGAGTAGCACAGATTCTCCACCGCGCGGGCGCGCAGCAAGGTGCGCCAGGCGGTGCGCCGCGGCTCGGGCCAGTTGGCCACATACAGCAACAGGTCGAAGTCCAGCCTTCCGTTCGCGTCCGCGCGGTTGCGGGAAAACACGGGAAAGCGCAGGTCGTAGCAGACCAGCGGACAGATTCGCCAGCCGCGCCAGTCAAGAATCAGACGATCGCGACCGGCCGCATAGCGCTCGTGCTCCTTCGCCATGCGGAACAGGTGACGCTTGTCGTACACGCCCTCGATACCATCAGGGGTTGCCCACAGCAGTCGGTTGAAGATGCTTTCACCATCGCGCATGACGATGCTGCCGGTCACAGCCGCGTCGACCGTGCGCGCCATGTCCACCATCCACGCGGAGCTGGGACCGTCCATCCCTTCCGCTTCGCTGACCGCCTCGTTGCTGAATCCGGAAGTAAAGGTCTCGGGCAGCACCACAAGATCCACCCGACCCTGCAATGGTTCGATCATCGAACCGTAATAGGCGCGATTCGCCGCCGCGTCCCGCCACACGGTGTCGCCCTGCACGAGAGCTGTTCTCAGGTTCCCTAGATTGCGCACAGCAGCTTCGCCGCGTCGGCAAGGGTGGCGTCGGATTTTGCGAAACAGAACCGTATCAGTCGCTGCGTTGGCGGCGGCGCAGAATAGAACGGCGACAGCGGAATCGCGGCGACGCCAACCTCGCGGGTCAGCCACTCGCAGAATTCAAGGTCCGGCGCATCGTCGATCGCCGAATAGTCTGCCACCTGGAAATAACTTCCCGCCACGGGCGAGAGCACCAGTCGGGAATCCGCCAGCAGTTCCCGGAAACGGTCGCGCTTGGCGGCGTAGAACAACGGCAACTCGCGTTCGTGCTCCGGCAGCGCGTCCAGCACTTCCGCGAACGCATACTGCGCGGGAGTGAAGGTGCAGAAAGTGAGGTACTGATGGACCTTGCGGAACTCGAGCGACATGGCCGCGGGTGCGACGCAATAGCCGACCTTCCAGCCGGTGCAGTGGTAGGTCTTGCCGAAGCTGGAGACCACGAAGCTGCGGGCGGCCAGTCGGGGATGAGCCAGGGCACTGAGGTGAGGCCGGTCGTCGAACACGATGTGCTCGTAGACCTCATCCGAAAGCACGATCAGGTCGTGTTTCTCGGCGATGTCCGCCAGCTGATCGAGATCGGATGCACCCATCACGGCACCCGTCGGATTGTGCGGCGAATTGACGATGATCATGCGCGTACGCGACCCCACCGCTTGCTCCACCCGTTGCCAATCGATGGAAAAGTCCGGTGGCGTCAGCGGTACATGCACGGCACGTCCACCCGCCAGTTCAATGGCGGGTTCATAACAGTCGTAGCAGGGATCGAGCAGCACGACTTCGTCACCGGCATGCACGCTCGCGGCGACGGCGGCGAAGATGGCCTCCGTCGCCCCCGAAGTCACCGTGACCATGAGTTCGGGATCGACGTCTGTTCCGTAGCAGCGGCTGATCTTGCGCGTGATCGCCTCGCGCAGCGGCGCAATGCCCGGCATCGGCGCGTACTGGTTGCGGCCTTCCTGCATCGCCCGCACGAGCGCATCGCGCAATTCCCGGGGACCTTCGAAATCCGGAAACCCCTGCCCCAGATTGATCGCGCCATGTCGCGCGGCCAGCTGCGACATCACGGTGAAGATCGTGGTGCCGACCTTCGGCAACTTGGATTCGATGTGCATGCTGCGCCCGTGTCGACAGTGTCGGTCGATGCTATCGGAATTCAGGAACCTCTTGAGGCCCCTCAACGCATCTTGGTTGTTCGAAGCGCGAGCATGCTGGGTGGCGCACGGAACTGCTCCGGCGAAGCGAGGTGCCAGAACATCCGGAACACCGCGTGGTCAGGCGTGCCGCCCAGCAACTCGCCCGGCTTGACGAAGTGATAGAGCGAGGCGAGCGAACGCACTTCGTTGACGGTCATGCGGCGGATGACGTGTTCCGGCCCGAGCTGGTCCGGATGATCGAGACCCGCAGCCTCGAGCAGCTCATGCAGCGCGCGCAGGGTGTTCTGGTGGTAGTTGTGCACCCGCGTCGCCTTGTCCTCCACCACCAGGGCGCGATAGCGCTTCGGATCCTGGGTGGTGACGCCGGTCGGGCAGAGTCCCGTATGACAGGTCTGCGCCTGGATGCATCCAACCGCGAACATGTAGGCGCGAGCGGCATTGCACCAGTCGGCGCCGAGCGCGATGGTCCGTGCAATGTCGAAAGCCGACACCACCTTGCCCGCAGCCCCAATGTGAATCTGACCACGCAGATTCAGACCCACAAGTGTGTTGTGCACCAGCAGCAACGCCTCGCGCAGCGGCGCGCCCACGTGGTCGATGAACTCCACGGGGGCCGCGCCCGTGCCACCCTCCGCCCCGTCGACGACGATGAAGTCCGGGGCAATGCCGGTGTGCACCATGGCCTTGGCAACGGCGAACCATTCCCAGGGATGGCCGATCGCCAGTTTGAATCCGATCGGCTTGCCGTCCGAGAGCTCGCGCAGTTTGGCGATGAACTCCATCATCTCGATCGGAGTTGAGAAAGCGGGATGGGATGCGGGGGATATGCAGTCCTCTCCGACCGGAACGCCGCGCGCCGCGGCAATCGCCTCGGAGACTTTCGCACCGGGCAAGACGCCGCCGTGGCCGGGCTTGGCGCCCTGTGAAAGTTTCAGCTCGATCATCCGCACCTGGGGCAGCACCGCATTGTCGCGAAAGCGCTCCGGGCTGAAGCTGCCATCGTCGTTGCGGCAACCGAAATAGCCACTGCCAATGTTCCAAACCAGATCGCCTCCCGGCGCCTTGTGGTACTGCGAGATGGATCCTTCCCCCGTATCGTGGAAAAAACCCCCCCGCTTTGCTCCGGTGTTGAGCGCCATGATCGCGTTGGGCGACAGCGCTCCGTAACTCATCGCGGAGATATTGAAAACGCTGGCGGCGTACGGCTGCCGACAATCCGGACCGCCAACATGCACGCGGAAATCGTGGCTGGCGATATGGGTGGGGCGCATCGAGTGATTGATCCACTCGTAGCCCGCCTGATAGACCTGCCGCATGGTTCCGAACGGTCGCGTATCCATCTGGTTCTTGGCACGCTGGTAGACGAGAGCGCGCTGCTGCCTGGAAAACGGAATCTCTTCGATGTCCGACTCGACGAAGTACTGGCGGATCTCGGGGCGGATCTCCTCGAAGAAAAACCTGAAGTGCGAGAGCAGCGGATAGTTTCTGCGAATCGACTGGCGTGACTGCGTCAAGTCCCGGATTCCCACCGCCGTGAGGAACCCGAATATTGCGAGCAGCAGCAACCAGCCCTGGCCGTGACGACCCAGTGCCACAGCGAACAGCACCGCCAGGAAAACTCCGACGACAACAACGAAGGTCAGATATCGGGTCGGAAGATGAGTTGATGACATGGATTTCCCCCAAGGACCTTCTGAACAATGCCACGCCGACGACACGAAGCCCAGCCGCTTGATCTGGGCGCAAGGTAGGGGTCCAGACAGCGAAAAGCCGCCAGTCGGCGGCTTCCCGATGAATCAGATGACAGTGGGAGCTGAACTTGCGCGCCCCCGCCGCTGCGGAACTTCAGCGGATCACGCGCCCGCGACTGTCGACCTTGACACTGCGACCCGGATCGTAGGCAAGACGCGTGCTGCGCACGTCGCCGTTCCAGCGGTAATCGACGTTGAAGGCGTTACCGCCATTGCACACGCGCTCCGAACGAACGACTTCACGACGGGGGTTGTTGTCGCGATCAACCTTGCCGCCAATCGCAGCGCCGGCCACTGCTCCGCCGACCGTTGCGAGCGTACGGCCATTGCCGCTGCCAACCTGGTTGCCGATCACTCCGCCGACGATGGCGCCGACGACCTTGCCGGTGCGATCGTTGCCACGCTCACGCTCGACCGTGCGCACGTCTTCGTAGTGGCAATTACGGTCATCTGACGCGCGGGTAACGCGGACCACGTCGGCGTAACGAGCCGCATTTGCGGCCAGCGGCACGATGGCAAGGGCGGCGGCGGTCGCCAAGGTCAGCAAATGACGGTTGAAGTGCGTGTTCATTTCAATCTCCGAAGATACGGGCGGTGTCGCCCGCTTTGGCTTCGGGACCGATTGGAACAAGGCAACCCTGAATGGGCCCGGTTTACCGCTACGGTCGTTCAGCGTCCGGTTCAATTTGCAGGAACGGAATCGCCCCGGATGTCACGTTGGGGAGACGGCCATCCCACTTCTCGATGGCACGCAGCTGCGCCTCGACGCGCCTGAGTTCGATGAGTTCCGGCGTGATCGCGTCGCGCTGCATGCTGAGGGCCGCAGCCTGCGCTTCCGCGTTGAGTTTCTGGGATTCCGCCTCGGCCCGGGCCTGGGCAATGCGTTGCTCGGCTTCGACGCGGATGCGTTCCAGATCGCGTTCGGCCTTGAGCTTCTGCTGTTCCGCCACGGTCTTGGCCTCGATGGCGGTATCGAAACTCTCGGAGAAACGGAAGTTCGTGATCGCGAATTCGTCCACGATGATGTCGTGTCGACTCAGGCGCTTGACCAGGTTCGCCCGGATCGCATCTGCCACTTCGGGTCGTTTGGTGACGAGTTGCTCCGCCGTGTAGAGCGCGGTGATCGCCTTCATTGCTTCCTGCACCGCGGGATCGATGATGCGCGGCGCGACGTTTTCGAACGGCCCGAGCTGGCGGTAGACGCGAACGACGCGGGACGGATCCAGGTGGTAGTTCAGCGCCACCTGGGTGGTCACGCGCTGCAGGTCGCGCGATGCGGCAATGCTGTCGGTGACGGCTTTCTCGACCAGGATCGGCATGCGGTAGACGCTTTGCGCCATCGGCAGGATGAAGTGCAGCCCTTCACTCAGCGCGGGTTCCGAGGCCTTGCCAAAAGTCAGCTTCACGCCCCGGAAGCCGTTGGGCACGATCGTGAACGGCTTGAAAACAATGGCTATCACCAGGATCAGTGCGCCGACGATGAGCGAGCCCCACAGACTGCGGCTGGTCGCGCTCGGTGGCACCGACCCGCCGGAACGCGGCCGTGCAGTGAATACATTGGACATGCGGGATCCCCTTGGCAAACGTCCATTCTATCGGGGTCGTCCGCAGCTGCTCCCGGACTCCGATCCCCAGTACTGTATGCAGGTCCAATTGAGTAGGGTCAACGCATGAATCCCGTGGCTTTCGCGCTTGGGTTCGCCCGGCGCCTGCGATTTCCCCAATTGTTCATCGTGGTGGCTGCGCTGTTTGTGGCGGACCTGATCGTGCCCGACGCGATTCCCTTCGTGGACGAATTGCTGCTGGGTCTGGCAACGCTGTTGTTCGGCAGCTGGAAAGAAAGCCGGCAGGAAACGTACGAGAAGGAGCGAACTGCGCGCAGCCGGGCCCGTGCGGCCCCACGCTGACGCCGCGGCCCGGCGCCGCGAACGCCCGCATACTTTTTCATGACGATCGAAACAGGTTTCGGCCCGCACGCGCTTCGGGACCTTGATCCCGAAGCGGCAGCGGATGCCATCGAGTCGCTGAGCGAGGATGCAGCAGCCCGCGCGCTGTCAGGGCTCAACCCGGCGCAGGCGGCCGAGGTGATGGAGCACCTGGATCCGGCGTTCCGCGAGAAATTTGCGGCTTCAGCTGCCGGGGATCGCCTCTCCGACAGCTGGATCAGCAGCCTTCGATTCGAGGAAGGCAGCGTCGGTCGCCTGATGCAGCCGCCGGTGGCATCGTTCCTGACCGATACTCCCGTGGACGAAGTAGTGGAAGCACTGCGGGGCTTGATCGAAGCGCACCTGATGACCTACGTGTATTGCGTGGATCTCGCCGGCGTTCTCAAGGGAGTCAGCACCTTCCGGGATCTGCTCTTTGCCGCTCCAGGGTCGACGCTCGGTCAAGTCGCCCTGCCCGACCCTTTTCGTCTCAGCCCCACGACCGGGCAACTCGAGGCCATGCGCGAGGTCGTCGTGCGGCACTACCCCGAGTATCCGGTCTGCGACGAGGCGGGAACGCTGCTGGGCGTGGTGCGCGGCCAGCACCTGTTCGAGCAGCAGGCATTCGAGATCAGCGCGCAAGCCGGCAGCATGGTTGGCGTTGAGAAGGAAGAACGCATTGCCACGCCCTGGCAGCGCAGTCTCCGTTTCCGCCATCCCTGGCTGCAACTCAACCTGCTGACGGCATTCGTCGCCGCGGCCGTGGTGGGCTACTTCCAGAAGTCGGTCAATGAGATCGTTCTGCTCGCGGTTTTCCTGCCGGTGCTCGCAGGCCAGTGCGGCAATACCGGCTGCCAGGCGCTCGCCGTCACCTTGCGGGGCATGACGCTCGGCGACTATCGCGCCGGACGCGAATCCGACGTGGTGCGCAAGGAGGCGCTCCTCGGACTGGTGAACGGCGCGATCACCGGCGCCGTGGCGGCTCTTGGCATGTACTTCATGGCCGCAAGTCAGGGTCGCGATGATGCATTGGTGCTCGCGTTGATTACCTGGCTTGCCATGCTCACCTCCTGCATGCTGAGCGGCGTTGCGGGCGCGGGCATTCCGATCCTGCTGCAGCGCGTGGGTACCGATCCGGCAACCGCTTCGAGCATTTTCCTGACCACCGCCACCGATGTCGTCAGCATGGGCGTCTTCCTTGGTTTGGCCACCTGGTGGCTGTTGTGAGGTGCGCGTGAGCCCTGCCCCCAACATTGCCGCTCGCTGAGCCAAAGGCTCGAGCCGTGATGGACCTTTTCGATACGCATTGCCACCTTGACGTTGATGCATTCGACGAGGACCGCGACGCGGTCATCGCACGCGCGCGCGCAGCCGGCGTCGCACGACAGCTGCTGCCCGCGATCGAAGCCGCCACGTGGGATGGACTGCGCGCGGTGTGCGCCGGTGACTCCGGTCTCTACCCTGCCTACGGACTACACCCGCTGTTGCTCGCGCAGCATCGCGACGCACACCTCTCTCTGTTGCGCGAGTGGATCGAGTTGGAGCGACCGCGTGCGGTCGGCGAATGCGGCCTCGACTTCCACGATGCTGCACTTGACCGGGAGCGACAGATGGCGCTGCTGGATGCGCAGCTTGCGATCGCGCGCGAGTTCGAGCTTCCCGTCGTGCTGCACGCAAGGGGCGCCGTGGATGCAGTGATTGCCGCGGTCAAGCGCTTTCCCGGGCTGACCGGAATTGTCCACAGTTTTGCCGGAAGCCCGGACCAGGCCCGCGCCCTGCATCGGCTCGGAATGCTGCTGGGAATCGGCGGGCCCGTGACCTATCCACGCGCACGGAGACTGCGTTCGCTTGTCGCGGTGATGCCGATCGAGCAGCTGGTGCTGGAAACCGATGCACCCGATCAACCCGTCTGCGGACGTCAGGGTCAGCGCAACGAACCCGCCTGCCTGTCGCGCATTCTTGAGGAAGTGGCCCGGCTACGCGACCAGGAACCCGCGTTGCTCGCAGCTGCCACCAGCTCCAATGCGCGCAGGCTTCTTGGAATCGCCTCCGCACAAACCGATGCCCCGTCCTGCGTGATGGACCATCCTCCGTAGGAGTTTGAACCCCCAATGTGTCGGCGCGTTGTCGCGCAGCAAACGGGGTGACGTTTTGCGTGAGCGTGCGCGGTGATCAGCACTGCAACTAAAGAAATGTACAGCGGGTATGCGACCGGTCGCCGCAGGCAGCTCCCCTCGCCCACCGGGAGAGGGGCTGGGGGTGAGAGTCCGAGGCCCCGCGTCCTGTTGGATAGCGCGCGACTCGAGCCATTTACGCCGCCTGCACCCGAAAAAAGCGAAACCAAATCAATCGCCCAATTCCTGTTTTATGAAAGCGCCAACCGGCGCGCGCCCTGGTTCGATTGGATCGTGATGCAGGAGCTTGCATCACGCCATCGCAACTGGCGTCGCTCCTGCAAGAGACAAGAGCCGCAGGCTGTCCGGCACGAGCAGCAATTTTCAAGTCTTCAGCAGCATCTGGATTGCACGGCCGACCGCGGCCATCGCGAATGCTGCGGTCACGTGCATGGCGGCGCCCAGTCCGTCGCCGCAATCAAGATTGCGCGCGCTCTCGGCCGCAGCAGGACGTACGCCACTGACCGATCCGTCCGCCTGCGGGTAGCGCACGTTTTCCAGCGAATAGACTGCGGGTACGCCAAAGTAGCGGTCAGGATTGCGCGGAAATCCGAACTCGCCGCGAAGCTTGCGGCGAATCATCGACAGCAGGGCATCGTGCTGCGTACGACTGAGGTCCCGCACCTCGATGCGCGTGCTGTCAACACGCCCTCCGGCGGATCCGCAGACCAGCAGCGGCAACCGGCGACGGCGTGCGTAGGCGATCAATTCGACCTTGACGCGAAACGCATCGCAGCAGTCGAGCACGAGATCGGGCGCGTCATCGAGCATCTTCACGAGCGTGGAAGGTGTGAGGAACACCGCCCGGGCATCGACCACGCAGTCGGGATTGATGCGCAACACGCGTTCGGCGAGCACTTCCACCTTGAGTCGCCCGTAGTTGCCGGCATGCGCCGGCAACTGTCGATTGGTGTTGCCAATGCATATTTCGTCGGCATCGATCAAGGTCAGTGCTCCGATACCGGAGCGCGCCAGCGCCTCTACGGCCCACGAACCCACGCCGCCAACGCCGACCACGACCACGCGACGGGTTGCAAGGCGTTCCGAGGCACCTGCTCCGTACAGGCGGTCGAGACCGGCAAAGCGGGCCGCCGCGGGCGCGATGCGTGCATCGGGTAGGCTTTCGCCCCGTTCCACTCGAGCGTCTGGCGCAATCATGGCCCGCAAGCACTCCCGGCGATCCCGTGCAACTCCTCCGCTGACTGCGGGTGCGCGCAGCGCGACGCACCACTTCTTTCCTGCCGACGGCGTGAGCCGTGCGCCGGCAGCTGCGCACAGCCATCGGAAATGGGACGCGTGGCAGAAAGCCACGCTGGTCGTGGGCCTGGCAGGTGCGCTGATCCTGCTGTGGATTCCGCTCGGTTCACCACGGGTCGGGCCTTTTTCGGATTCGATCGAATACATCATTCTTGCGCAACAGTTGCGCGAGCTGTGGACGGGCGGCGACCACACGCTGCTCCTGCACACGCGTCTGCCGATCGGTTTCTCGGCGTGGCTGGCGTTGGGGGCCGTCGATGTGCTTCATCCCGGCCGTGCATTCTGGATGAACTGGCTGGCGACAGCCTGGGCACTTCTGGCTTTCGCGGTCTGGGTCGCGCGCACCATTCCCGGGCGCGGCGCGGTGCTGGTCATGGCACTGATCGCGGCATTACCCGGACTCTTCATCCTGTCGCTGAACCCGGTTTCCGAGTCCCTGTTCGCGGCGCTCATTGCCACTTTGCTGGCGTGGGGCCAATCGCGTCAGCGTGTGCTGCGGTGGGCAGCACTCCTGGCAGCGGCGCTGATGCCGGTGGTGCGCACCGCCGGGTTGCCGTTGACCGCTGCGCTCGTGGGGTGGCGATTGTGGCGATGGTGGCGCGGAAGTCGCGTTCATTTCTGGAAGGAGGCGGTGAAATCGCTGGTCCTGCTGCTGCCCGCAGTGCTCTGGCAAACCTGGCGATCCACGCTCGAGATCAGAAACGGCTACTCGAGCTCGCTGGACCTTGAGCAACTGCGACAGCGATTCGGCTCGATCCCCGAGTTTCTCGCCGTACAGTCACTCGCTTTGCCCGAAGGCGTGGCGCGCCTGCTGGATCCGACACCCGGTCACGTCGCGTGGATTCTTGCGTGGCTGCTGCTCGCACTCGCGGCGGTCGGCTGGTGGCGGCGCTGGCGTGACGGAACCCTGGATGCGTGGTTGCTGCCGCCAGCGCTCGGTCTTGCGCAAATCTGGCCGTGGCCCAACGAGTATCCACGCATGCTATTGCCGATTCTTCCCATACTGCTCATCTGCGCGTGGCAGGGAGCCCGGGAAATCGAGCGCAGGTGGCCGCGCGCGCGGCATGCTCCCGCATTGCTTGCCGTTGTCCTCGCCGGTTTCATGGCGCTGGTGTGGCTGCCGTTGCTGTCGCGCATGACATTGCCGGTTCCCGCGGTCGAGCGCCCGCAGATGCGTCAGGCGGCCTATCTCCTCGCCCCTACACTGCGGGAATCTGCCGCAATTGCCGCGGCTGCGGCCGGACTCCAGCGTGCCATCGGCCAGTTGCCGCAAACAGTGACTCCGCAGGATTGCGTGTACTCCATGGCGGCCGAGGCAGTCTGGCTCAACAGCGGCGGTCGCGTCATTGCACGACATCTCGACCCGGGTCTCGACCTGACGCGCTCGTTGCCGGAGCAGATGGCGAAGTGCCGATACATCCTCGCGGCGCAATTCACTTCACCGCAATTCCCCCAGCTGCCGCCCCTGTTTCCGCTCAACGCCATCGGTGAC
>JBBQNY010000098.1:0-10383 GCA_038330365.1 Lysobacterales bacterium
CGCTGCCGCTGCCTTGATCATCGCGAATTCTCCACTGACCTGGTAGACGAAGGTCGGCACGCCAAACGCCGTCTTGACCCTGTGGACAATATCGAGATACGGCAGGCCCGGCTTGATCATCACCATGTCGGCACCCTCGGCGAGATCGAGTTCGACCTCGCGCAAGGCCTCGTCGCCGTTGCCCGGATCCATCTGGTAGCTCGACTTGTCGCCGCCTGCGAGTGCGGCGGCCGAGCCGACCGCATCGCGAAACGGCCCGTAGAAACTCGAAGCGTACTTGGCGCTGTACGCGAGAATCCGCGTATGGATGTGACCTGCCTGCTCCAGTGCGTCGCGGATGGCACCGACGCGCCCGTCCATCATGTCGCTAGGAGCGACAATATCGGCGCCGGCCTCGGCGTGGCTCAACGCCTGCCGGACCAGCGCGTCGACGGTCTCGTCGTTGAGCACGTAACCCGATGCGTCGATCAGGCCGTCCTGCCCGTGCGAGGTGTAGGGATCGAGCGCCACGTCGGTGATGACGCCCAATTCCGGGAACCTATGCTTGAGCGCCCGTACCGCACGCTGGGCGAGGCCGTCCTCGGCCCAGGCCGCCGCGGCGTCCTTGGACTTGGCCTTGGGCGCGGTGACCGGGAACAGTGCAATTGCCGGGATTCCAAGGCCCACGGCCTCGTCGGCCACCTTGAGCAACTCGTCGATCGAGAGTCGCTCGATGCCCGGCATGGAAGCGATGGCTGCACGCCCCGTCGCCTCGTGCACGAATACGGGGTAGATCAGGTCATCGCAGCACAGGCGTGATTCGCGCACCAGCTGTCGCGAGAAGGAATCGCGTCGGAGGCGCCGCGGTCGGATCGCTCTTTGGGCCATGCTCGGGAACTCATCCAAAGTGACATTGTGCGTGCTGCGTCGTGGCAACGCACGTCGCCTGCGGTCCCGCGAGTGCGCACATTCTCTTGCAATCCCCGCGCGCGGCTGTTCCCATCGCCATCTTCCGGGAGTGGAGCTGCTGGATCCGATGTCCGAACTGATCATCGTCGAGCGATCGGCGAGTCTCAGTCACCTCTTGACCCGTACGCTGCAGGCAGCGGATGTCGGCGCCTGGCGCGAACTTGCCAGCAGCGCCGACGCGCTCGCGCTCGTGCGCCGCGAGATCAATCTCGGCTCGCCTCCGCGTGCGCTGGTGCTGGGCGCGCCGACCCGCATGCAGGCCGAGTTCCGCGCGCTGCTGGACGAGCTTGCGCGCAACCCCCAGATCGCGGTGCTCCTGCTCGGGCACGAGCGCCTGCCGGAGATCGATAGCTGGCTCGCGGCGCATCCGGCCGCCGAGTTCCTGCCGTGGGCACAGTTCGGCCGCATTCCGGTGATGCTGCAGCAGCTCGCGCCGGCCAATTCCCTGCCCGATACGCCCTTGCTGCGCAGTGACGCCGTGCGCGTGCTGTTCGTGGACGACTCCGCCAGTGTGCGCATGACGTACCAGAGCGTGCTGCTGCGCGAGGGTTACTCGGTTGATCTGGCAGGAACCCGTGCGGAAGCGCTGACCAAGGCGGCAGCACGGCGCTATGACCTGATCGTGGTGGATTACTACCTGCCCGATGGCACCGGCGAGATGCTCTGCCGCGAACTGCGCGAGATCCCGACAACGGCACATGCCCTGATCGCGGTGATCACGGGCAGCTACAGCGACGAGATCATTCGCAGCTGCCTCGAGGCCGGTGCGATCGAGTGCATGTTCAAGAGCGAGGCGATGGAGCTCTTCACCGTCCGCCTCGCCAGCCTCGCGCGCCAGGTGCAGATGCAGCAGCGCGTGGCGTCGGAACGGCAGCGCCTCGACGGCATCCTCGGGGCGGTGGCGGATGGCGTTTACGGCGTCGATCGCGACGGCGTCGTCGGTTTCATCAACCACAACGGATTGCGGCTGCTCGGCTACAGTCATGAGGATCAGGTGGTCGGTCGCGCCGCGCACGAGTTGTTCCATCCCATGCGCGAGGACGGCACACGCCTCATTGGCGAAGAATCCCCGCTCACCCGCGCCTACTCGAACAACACGCCGGTGGACCAGTTCGAGACCGTTTTCTGGTCGCGCGACGGCGCCGCGCTACCGGTTGAATGCAGCGTGCGCCCGCTGACCATCGATGGCTCGCACGAAGGAGCTGTGGCGGTGTTTCGCGACATCTCCGACCGCAAGAGCGTCGAGCGCCTGCATTGGGAGATGACGCACGACGCGCTGACCGGCCTGCACAACACCCGGCATTTCATGCACCTGCTGGGTGTCGACCTCGCGCGCCGACGCGAAGCGGGGGGCTATGCCGCGCTGCTCTACATCGACGTCGATCGCTACCTGCAGATCGCGGAGGCGGTCGATGCCAGTCAGGCGGAAACCCTGCTGATGGATCTCGCGCAACGGTTCACCACGCAGTTGCGCGAAGGCGACGTGCTGGCGCGCCTGGAGCGCGATCGCTTCGGATTGCTGCTGCCCGGCGCCTCCCCCGACAATCTGCTTGCACTGGCCGAGAATTTCCGTTCGCTGGCGCAGCAGTGCACCATCGAGGTCAATGGCGGCAAGCGCCAGGTGACGGTCTCAGTGGGTGTCGGCCTCATTTCCCGCGAGACACCGTCCGTGGAAGGCGCGCTCGAACGCGCCCGAGAAGCCTGCGAGATCGCCCGCCATCGCGGTCGCGACCAGACCCAGATCTCACTGGGCGAGGATGACAGCCGCATCGCCCGCGAGATCGAGACCGGGTGGGCGGAGAAGTTGCGCGAGGCGATCGCGGAGGACCGGCTCGTGTTCTATCTGCAGCCGATCGTGCCGATCGCCGCGGTGCCCGCCCATATGGCGGACAACGTCGAGGAGCCCGCGTGGGCTCCCAACGAGGCCATCGCACGGACCCAGTTCTTCGAGTTGCTGGTTCGGCTTCGCGATCCGCGCGGCGACCTGATCTCGCCTTCGGTTTTCATCCCGCTGGCGGAGCGATTCGGACTGATGCCCGAGATCGACCTCTGGATCGTGACGCACGCGCTGAGGCATCTGGGCACGCTCAGCCGCAACGGCGTGCTCTCCTCTTTCACCGTCAATCTTTCCAGCCAGAGCCTTTCCGACAACGACACACTGCGCCAGATCGAGTCCCTGGTGCGTGCGGGCAACGCGGCGCCTGGCCAGCTCGTGTTCGAGCTCACCGAAACGTCCCAGCTCAGCCGGCTCAACGATGTCCGGCGTTTCATGCTGGCATTGCGCGCGCTCGGCTGCCGCTTCGCGCTGGACGATTTCGGCACCGGATTCTCCTCATTCACCCACCTGCGTCACCTGCCGGTCGATTTCGTCAAGATCGACGGCAGCTTCGTTGAAGGCATGCTCACCACCGAACTCGACTACAAGCTCGTGAGCTCGATCACGGGCATGGCGCGAGCGCTCAAGATGCGTGTGATCGCCGAGCACGTCGACAGCGCTGCCACGCTGGCCGCCTTGCGCGACTGCGGCGTGGAGTTTGCGCAGGGACATTTTCTCGGCAAACCACGGCCCATCGAACAGACGCGCTTCGCGCGCCTGCTGTCGGTCGGCTGAGCGGGGCGGTGCCGGGCGTCGCGACGGCATGGCCGCGCTCGCTGCGGATCGGCGTCGGTGCACTTCTGGTCATCACACTGCTTTGCTGGATCGGGCCACTGCTGCGGCCCTTTAGCGCGGAGTCGAACGACTGGGCGAGACTCGCTACGGCGCCGGCCTGGACGCATGGCCATTGGCTCGGCACCGACGCCATCGGCCGCGACGTGTTTGTGCGCACGCTCGTGGCCGGTCGGCTGTCGCTGGCGGTCGGGGCGCTGGCCGCCAGCACCGCGTTGCTCATCGGGCTCGCCTATGGCGCCTGGGCGGGTTTGCGCGGCGGCTGGCCCGAGCGCGTGATGATGCGGGCGCTCGACGTCATCTCGGCACTGCCGTTCCTGCTGCTGGTGATATTGCTGCTGACGCTCTTCGAGCGCAGTGCGATGCTGCTGCTCGCAGCAATCGCGGGCTACGTTTGGATCGATCTGGCGCGCCTGATGAGAGCTGAGGCGGCGCGGCTGCGTGAAGTGCCGTACGTGCTGGCTGCGCAGACGTTTGGCGCCAGTCGCTGGTGGAACCTCAGGCGACATGTGATTCCGCAACTCGCGCCGCTGGCGTTGGCCTATCTCGGCGTACTCGTGCCGCAGGCGATCCTGATCGAGTCCTTCCTGGGATTCCTGGGGCTTTCGGTGGACGAGCCCACGGTCAGCTGGGGCGGACTGCTGGCGGAAGGCGTGCTCGAGATGGCCGATGCGCCCTGGGTCTTGTTGCCGCCGGCCGCGATGTTGACGGCAACGCTGCTTGCCTGCGGTGCACTCGCAGACGGCCTGCGCGAACGCGCGGATCCACGACGCGGACCGGTCGCGTGAGCGCGAGTGCGCCGGTGCTCGTGGTCGAGGATCTCACGGTCCGTCACGGCGGCGAGAAGCACGCGCTGGCAGGCGTGAGCCTCTCGCTCCGGGCTGGCGAAGTGCTCTGCGTGGTCGGAGCTTCGGGCGCCGGCAAGAGCACGCTGGCGCTGGCATTGCTCGGGGCACTCCCGCCCAGTGCGGTGTGCAGTGGCCGGATCTGCATGGGTTCACGCGCCTTCGATGCGGACGATCGTCAGTCGCTGGAGGGCTTGCGCGGCCGCGGAATCGGCATGGTCTGGCAGGATCCACTCGCCACGCTGCATCCGCTGCGCACCATTCGCGCGCAGCTTGGTGAAGTGTTGTTGGCCACCCGGTCGCCACTCGCGATGAAAGCGCGGTTGGATACTGCGCTGCTCGACGTGGGGCTGGACCCGCCCGCGGTGTTTCTCCGGCGCTATCCACACCAGCTTTCCGGCGGGCAACGCCAGCGCACAGGTGTTGCACTGGCACTCGCCGCAGCGCCCGCGGTGCTGGTAGCAGACGAGGCCACCAGCGCCCTCGACGCCTCGCTGCGACTGGAGGTCGCCACGCTGTTGCGGGACCGCTGCAGAGCGGCCGGTGCGGGCCTCATCTTCATCGCGCACGATCTGTCACTGGTGGCGAGCATGGCCGACCGTGTGCTGGTCCTTGAGCAGGGACGTGTGGTCGAAGTCGGCCATGCCAGCGAGGTGCTGGGCGCGCCGTGCTCGGAAGCCGCCAGGCGTCTGCTGGCGGCAAGGCCACGCACATCGTCCAGCCGGTCGCATGCTGCGGTTGCTTTGCGGGAAAACGATGCGGTACGCGAGCCGGTCGCGACAACTACGGCTGTGCGAGTCCGCAATCTCGTGGCGCGACCGGGCGGTCGCCGCATGCGCGCTGCCCTCGACGGCGTGGACTTCGATCTCTATCGCGCACGCGTGCTGGGGGTGGTGGGCGCGTCCGGCAGTGGCAAGAGCACCCTCGCACGTGTGCTGGCAGGGCTCATTGCGCCGGAATCCGGCGCAGTGGGCCACGCTGACAAAGCCGGCCAGTCGGCGGTACAACTCGTGTTTCAGGATCCTGCGGCGTCGTTCGATCCCCGCATGCGGCTGCGCGAGAGTCTTGCCGAGCCGGCTCGCCTGGCTCGTCGCGATACGTCCGTGCCGCAGGATCTGCTGCAACGGGTTCAGCTCGACGTGGCATTGCTCGATCGGTATCCGCACGAGCTTTCGGGCGGGCAATTGCAGCGCTTTGCGATCGCACGCGCGCTGCAGTGCGCACCGCAGGTTCTGGTGTGCGATGAAGCCGTGTCCGCGCTCGACACGATCGTGCAGGGAGAGATCCTGAACCTTCTGCGCGAGATCGCGGAACGCGAGCGCGTAGCGGTTGTCTTCATTGGTCACGATCTCGCGGCAGTCGCATCGATCAGTGATTACCTGCTGGTGCTCCACGAGGGTCGCGTCGTTGATCGCGGAACAGTGGCGGTGGTGCTGGAGCGGCCGCTGCATCCGGCAACCCAGGCGATGGTGGCCTCGACCCGGACACTTGAAAATGCGATGGATGTCCTGATTCGCGAATGACGCAGCACAAATTGCTTGACGAAAGGTTAAAAAATTGTTCTAGTCTGGTTGCGACAAAAAATGCAGCCAGCCCAATAGCTTTCGAACCTTTCACGTGGAACGTTGTAGATAACCCCTGTAACTCACTAAAGAATAAGACAATGACGCCTGCTCCCGCCGTTCTCGCGACCCTCGCACTGCTCAGTTGCGGCGCGGTGCGGCGAGTTCCCGACGGCGAGGCCTGCACTGTCTACCGCTGGGGTCGGTATCGGCGCACGCTCGAGAGCGGCATGCATCTGCTCTGGCCGCTGGTCGATCGCATCGGACATCGCATCAGCCTCACCGGCCGCCGCGCGGAACTCGAACCCGTCGTGATCACGCGGTCGGACGGAGAGACCGTCACCGCTGCGGGTACGGTGTTCTTCCAGGTTCTCGATGCCATGCAGGCCGAGGAACAGCTGGATCATCTGGAATCCTGCATTCGCGACAGCGTTCAGGCGGTCTTGCTTGAGGACGAACTGCCCATGGCGGGCGTGTCGGTCGCGGAAAGCAATCGAGCCCTCAAGCGACGCGTGGACTTGCGACTGCGTCGTTTCGGTCTGACCGCGACGCGCTGCCAGCTCGATCTGGGTCGCAGGACCGAGGGCAGTATCGCGGCCTGACACGGCGTCTGGCATTCGGGAATCCCCTGCCCGGGCTTCGCGCATCCGCCGACCGCGTTTGACGCCGCCCGCGTCGCCCTGCCAGACAGCGCCTGACCCCTGCGCCGCCCGACCAGTGATACTCGCAGCATGCCAATCGACGCACCTGTGGATCCCGGTTCGGAGTCGCTGCGGCCGCGACTCCTGCGCGGCCTGCGGGCGCTCGGCATCGAGCCCGAGCCCCGGCGCGTCGCGCGCCTGCTCCACTACGTCGATCTCCTGCAACGGTGGAACACCGCGTACAACCTGTCTGCCGTGCGCAAACCCGGCGACATTCTCGTGCGACACCTCCTCGACAGTCTCTCGGTCGCCCCCCACCTGCGTGCGGGCCCACTCGCCGATCTCGGCAGCGGCGCCGGCGTGCCCGGACTTCCACTGGCAATCCTGGATGATTCGAGGGCAGTCACGCTGGTCGAAAGCAACGGCAAGAAGGCGAGATTCCTGCGTCACGCGAGTCGCGAACTTGAGCTCGCCCACGTTGGCGTGTTCGAGGCGCGCATGGAGAATTGCCCGCCGATTGCGCCGGCCAACCTGATCGCCCGTGCGGTGGCGCCGCTACCGCGTCTGGTGGAAATGGCGGAGTCATGGATCGGCGACGACACGCTGTTCTACGCCATGAAAGGACCGGGCGTGGAGGCGGAAATTGCGGCGCTGCCGGCCACCTTCGAGGTGCTCTCGAGACACCGGCTCGAAGTGCCCGGCTTGGACGCGGAGCGCCAGTTGGTGGTATTGAAGCGCGCCACCGCAGTGCCCTGATCGATGACCCGAACCTTCGCGATCGCCAACCAGAAAGGCGGCGTCGGCAAGACCACCACCGCCGTCAATCTGGCCGCGGCGCTGGCCGAGTCCGGCCGCCGGGTACTGCTTGTGGATCTCGATCCGCAGGGCAACGCGACCATGGCGGCCGGTGTGGACAAGTCCGCGACCCAGTGCAATGGCTTCGAGGTCCTGCTCGAACAGACGCCAGCAGTGGAGGCGATCATTGCCGCACCGGCGGGTTTCGACCTTCTGCCCGGCGGACCGGACCTGACCGCTGCCGAGATCAAGCTCATGGACGCCATCGCCCGGGAGCAGCGGCTGCGTGAAGTGCTGGAACCGGTTCGGGATCGCTACGATTACATCCTCATCGACTGTCCTCCGTCGCTGTCGATCCTCACCCTCAATGCCCTGACCGCGGCGGATGGCGTCATCGTGCCCATGCAGTGCGAATACTTCGCGCTGGAAGGTCTGAGCGCGCTGCTCGACACCGTGCGCGCCGTCAAGGCCAGGCTCAACGCCGAAATCGAAATAGAGGGCATCCTTCGCACCATGTACGACGTCCGCAACAATCTGGCCAACGATGTCTCGGCGCAACTCAACGAGCATTTCGGCAGCAAGGTCTTCCGCACGGTGATCCCGCGCAATATCCGGCTGGCCGAGGCCCCGAGCCATGGCCAGTCCATCGCCCAGTACGACCGCGGCTCGCGCGGCGCCATCGCCTATTCCGGCCTGGCGGGCGAGCTGCTGCGCCGGGAACGCCCGCAGTCTGCACGCGGGCCTGCGACTGCAGAACCTGCCGGCAGCCGCAACTGATGGCCGCGAAGAAGCGTGGTCTGGGACGGGGACTGGACGCGCTGCTGCGTATCGACCCGGCGGACGTTGCGTCCGGGCACGGCGATTCGCTGACATTGCTGCGTGTCGAGAACCTCGTTCCCGGCAAGTTTCAGCCGCGGCGCACCATTGATCCGGTCGCATTGTCCGAACTGGCCGCCTCGATCCGGGCGCAAGGCGTAATTCAGCCGATCGTGGTGCGCGCGCTGGACGGCAAGCGGCACGAGATCATCGCGGGCGAGCGTCGCTGGCGCGCCGCTCGCGAAGCGGGGCTTGCTGAGGTGCCGTGTGTCGTGCGCACGGCCGACGATCGGGCAACGGTGGCGATGGCGCTGATTGAAAATATCCAGCGCGAGGATCTTGCTCCGCTGGAAGAGGCCACCGCACTGCAGCGACTGATTGCCGAGTTCGACCTCACACACCAGAAAGCGGCGGAAGCCGTGGGCCGCTCGCGGGCGGCCGTCTCGAATCTGTTGCGCCTGCTCGAGCTGCCGGCGCCCGTTCGCGCCCAGCTGGAAGCCGGCGCGATCGAGATGGGTCACGCCCGTGCGTTGCTCACGCTGCCCGCAGCGCGGGCCCAGGCGCTGGCAAGAAAAGTGTCCGAGGAAGGCTGGTCGGTGCGCGAGCTCGAGTCGCGAGTCCGCGCGCCCGCGACAGCTTCGGCCCGGCGTGGAGCCCGGCCGGGCCAGGGCCCACGCTCCCGCCAGGATCCCGATGTCGCCCAGCTCGAACAAGAGCTCGGCGAGAGGTTGGCGGCACCGGTCGCGATCGAGCAGGGCAAGGGCGGTCGCGGACGGCTCGTGATCCGCTACTTCAGTCTTGAAGAGCTCGACGGTCTGATCGAGAAGCTGCGTGGCGGCTCCTGACCTGCACTCCGCGACGCCCCCTGCGGCGGCGCCGGACTCCGCATGTGGGATCGAACTCAGCGTCGTCATTCCTGCCTGCAACGAGTCCGCCAATCTTGGCGCACTGGTTCATGAGATCCGCGCTGCCTTGACGGAATCTGTGCGCTTTGAAGTCATCGTCGTCGACGATGCCAGCGACGACGACAGCGTGCCGATGCTCGCGACCCTTATGCGTGAAGTGCCCGAACTGCGGGTCCTGCGGCATCCACATCGGGCGGGACAGAGCGCTGCCATCCGCAATGGCGTCCGCGCAGCGCGCGCCGAGTGGATCGGCACGCTCGATGGCGACGGACAGAACGATCCCGCCGATCTCGTGCGATTGCTGCGACGCCGCGACGCCGAAGCTGCGGACGTCCGGCTGATTGCCGGGTGGCGCGTCAACCGTCGCGACAGCGCAAGCAAACGCTGGGCGTCGCGCTTCGCCAATGCGCTGCGCTCCCGCCTGTTGCGCGACGACACGCCTGACACGGGCTGTGGCACCAAGGTATTCGAGCGCGCGGCTTTCCTGGATCTGCCTGCGTTCAATCACATGCATCGTTACCTGCCGGCCCTCATGCATCGCGACGGATGGCGAACGGTCAGTGAACCCGTCAATCACCGACCGCGGTCCCAGGGTCGTTCGAAATACAACAACCTGCAGCGTGCGTGGGTTGGAATCAGCGATCTGCGCGGCGTTGCGTGGCTGATCCGCCGCGGCAACCGCACCGCTTTCGAGGAGTTGAAGTCATGAAAGATGCGACCATCTGGATCGTCGTGGGATTCGCCGGCCAGGCGCTGTTTTCCGCGCGCTTCATCCTGCAGTGGTTGGCATCGGAAAAGGCGAGACGGAGCGTCATCCCCGTCGCCTTCTGGTACTTCAGTCTCGGTGGCAGCCTGGTGCTGCTCGCGTACGCGATCCATCGCCAGGATCCCGTGTTCATCGCCGGCCAGTCAGCGGGCATGTTCGTCTATCTGCGCAACCTCTACCTGCTGCGCAGCGAGCACCGCGTTTCGCTGGAAAACGATCACTGACGCGCCTTCGCGTTGCCGCCTGTGGCGATGATGGCCTCAGGTTTGGGGAAGTGTCGTGTGTACCTGCGTTCGGATCGTTGACATGTCTTTGGTGGGCGATATACTACGCGGCTCCCACGAGCTGTGGGCCCCATTTGGGTGATGCGGTGATGCGCTTTCGGGCGGTTGCTGCAGGTTCTTTGTCAGTGTGCGCAGGTGACTTGTGTGGGCGCC
>JBBQNY010000099.1:0-10234 GCA_038330365.1 Lysobacterales bacterium
AGATGCGCGACGCCGATCATGAAAGCGCGCGTGCCGGTGCCGCCCGCGAGCCCGGTGGTCTCGGTGTCGAACGCCAGCAGCGAGCCGCAATGGGTGTGCGAGGGTTGGCCACTTGCCGGATCGGAGGCGAGTTTGCGCTGCAGGGTTGAGCGCACGGGATCGAGCGCAAGGTTCCGAGGCCAGGGATCATCCGTGTGCGCAGACTCGATCAGATGCAGACCCGGCGCAATCTCGCGCCCGGGCAGGGAACGGTCCCGGGCTGACGCGCGAGTGGCAGCCGGTGTTTGCGCACATAGTGGCCGCGCCGCGCCGCCCTCCCGTCGCGACAGCAGTCCGCGCAGCCGGGCGACGCGGCGTTGCAGATCGTCGACATCGCCCCCGGTGGCCGCGGCATCACTGTCGGAAAATGGTTCGACATGAGCGGTTGGCTGCGGCGTCAACTCCGTCGGATGCAACCGCGGTGCCGTAGTTGCCGTTGCCGTCGGGCCATCCATGCGGACGCCCGCCTGGCGACGCAGCGTTTGCAGGCGCGAGGCAAGACTCATGCGTGCAGGAACAGCGCCAGCACGCGCAGCGACAGCGTCTTTGGGGCGACTTCAAGCTCCTCGTCCGCTGCAAGCACCGGACCGACGCACGCCGGACATCCGCCGCGGCAGTCGCAACGCGCGATCAGCGCATGCGCGCCCGCCAACAGCTCGGTGGACCTTGCGTACAGTGGCTCGCTCAATCCCATGCCTCCGGGATAGTTGTCGTAGAGATGCAGCGTCGGCAGGACGACATCCCGCGCGCTCGGCGGACGGGATTCCGTGACCGCGAGCGCGCGCGATTCCCGCACGTTCCACGCGTCATCACCCGTACCCACCGAGCGCTGCAGGTCGCGCGTCTCGGCCATCACCGACAGGCAGGCGAGGGTGTGCAGCGCGTGCGCCGCACCCATGAAGGCGTCGAGCGCCTGCTCGCGCGAATCGAACGCCGCATCCAGCACCGCCTGCGGCAACTGCCACCACACCGCCGTGGTCTGCAGCTCCTGATCGGGCAGACTCACGGGCCCGTAGCCGATGTTCTCGTGGGTGTAGTAGCGGATCTTCTTGTAGCCGGCGACGCGCCGCACCACGTGCACCTCGCCGTGATGCACGCTGCCCTGGCCCGCCGCGCCTTCGTCGAAACAGGCCAGCACCTTGAGTCGCGTGTAGTCGATCGCGTCGGTGTAGTAGTCGACATGCGTGCGCGTGACATAGGCCTTGCGTCCTTCCCAGTCCAGTTTCTCCACCTGGTAGGGCAGCGCCTGCACCATGTGGATCGCGCCCTCGTACAGGGTGAGCGCCGCAGCGGAGTAGTCGACTTCGGCGACGATGTTCTGCCGGCCTCCGGTGCGATCCACCACCACGAAGTTGCCGTCCGCCACCGAGCGCAGCGACACCGCGCCGGCCGGATAGCTGTCGGCGATCCACTCCCAGCGATCGCCTTCGTGGTGCAGCACGCTGGCTTCCACCAGCACTTCGAGAAAGGGCTCGGGATCGAGCGTGCCAAATGTTTCCCCGCGCGCGAAGGGCAGCTCGAAGGAGGCGCAGCGCAAGTGATCGAGCGCGATGAGATCCTGATCGGCGTGGATGCGCGCCTGTTCGGGCGGCGCATCGCGAAAAAATTCGGGATGCCGCACCAGATACTGATCCAGCGGCTCGGAACTCGCGACCAGAATGCCGAGTGAGGGCTGCTGGCGGCGACCGGCGCGTCCAAAGCGCTGCCACGTCGCTGCGATGGAGCCGGGATAGCCGTTGCAGACAATCACGTCCAGCGCACCGACGTCCACCCCGAGCTCGAGCGCGGAAGTGGCGACGATGCCGTCGATGTCGCCGGCGCGCATGGAACGCTCCACCTCACGCCGCTCGGTCGGCAGGTAACCGCCACGATAGGCGCGGATGCGCGGCGGCTTGCGCGGATCATGGTCGAACACATCCTTCAGATACTTGGTGATGACTTCGACCATGATCCGCGACTGCGCGAACACCAGGGATTTGAGACCGGCACGGATGGCGGTGCGCGCAATGCGTGTGGACTGCGAACGCGCCGAGGCACGCAGACCCAGATCGCGATTGACGATCGGCGGGTTCCACAGCAGCACGTGCTTCTCGCCGCACGGTGCGCCGGAGCGCTCGATCGAAGTGACCGGTTGCTCCAGCAGCGCCTCGGCATGCCCTCTCGGATTGCCGATGGTGGCCGAGCACAGGATGAACTGCGGACGCACGCCGTAGAACGCGCAGATCCTGCGCAGGCGTCGCAGCACGTTGGCCACGTGCGATCCGAACACACCGCGATAGGTGTGGATCTCGTCGATCACGACGAAGCGCAGGCTCTCGAAAAAGCGCGCCCACTTGGTGTGGTGCGGCAGGATCGCGGTGTGCAGCATGTCCGGATTCGACACCACGATGTCGCCGTGCATGCGCACCGCCTGACGCGCGTCGCCGGGCGTATCGCCGTCGAAGGTGGATGCGCGCACGCCGAGATCCCCGAGCCGGTTGATCTCGAGCAGCTCCGCCACCTGGTCCTGCGCGAGCGCCTTGGTGGGAAAAAGATAGAGCGCGCGACCCTGTTCCCGGATGGCTGACGCCAGCACGGGCAAGGTGTAGCAGAGCGATTTCCCCGAAGCGGTCGGCGTCGCGATCAGCACATGCTCGCCGCGCTTCGTGGACTCCCACGCTTCGCGCTGATGCGCGTAGAGCTGTGTGATTCCGCGACCGCGCAGCGCGCCTAGCAGCGCCGGCGGCAGGTCTTCCGGAAACGGCGCGAACTCCGCCGCGCGTGCGGGCAGCACGAATGCGCCGGTTACGCGGCCCGCGTACTTGTCGCGCAGGCGTTCCGCCAGCGCGCCACCGTCGAGCTTCAGGCTCTGGCGTGGAAGCGCCACGGGTCGTGCTGGAGCAATGGCAAGCATGCGTGGGCTCCGGAGTCATGGAAGCGCTCGAGCCTCAGCCCGCGCTGTCTCACCGCCTGCGATTGGGAACTGCGCGCCGCCGGCAAAGCCTGCAGCAGTTCGAATGTCCGGGATCGTCGGACGCTGCCCCGGCCCGGAGGTGATCGAAGCCAATTCCGAACGCATCGGGGACGTGCGGCCTTGGCCGGGTTTATCGGAGTCGATTGATCGCGATCAATGCGCGAACCGCGGGCGCTGCCTACGCTGCAGTCATGCAACTGCCGACCACACTCGATGCCGAGGTCCTGCGCCGGTATGACCGGCCGGGCCCGCGCTATACGTCGTATCCAACGGCGCCGCAGTTCAGTGAGGATTTCGGCGAGGCGGAGCTGATCCAGGCAGCGAGCACCAGCAACGGCGATCCGATTCCGCGCCGGCTTTCGCTCTATGTGCATACGCCCTTCTGCGAAAGTCCCTGCTTTTACTGTGGCTGCAATCGCGTCATCACGCGCGATCGGTCACGCGCGGGCACGTACATCGCTCGCCTCGCGCGCGAGATCGGTCTGGTCTCCGCGCTTTTCGATCGCGACCGGGAGGCCATGCAGCTGCACTTCGGCGGCGGCACGCCGAACTTCCTCACGCCTTCGCAGCTGCGGGAAGTCGTCGAGACCCTCTCGTGCCAGTTCAACCTGTCGCGGCGTCCGGAGCGCGACGTATCCATCGAGATCGATCCTCGCTTCGTGACTCCGGACGACATCGCGGAACTCGCCGACATCGGCTTCAACCGCGCCAGCCTCGGGGTCCAGGACTTCGATCCCGCCGTACAGGAAGCGGTCAACCGCAAACAGGGCGTGGAGCAGACACTCGCCGTGATCGAGGCCTGTACCCGCAACGGCTTCGGATCGACCAATGTGGATCTGATCTATGGTCTGCCGCGACAAACGGAGGCAGGCTTCGCGCGCACCCTTGAGACGGTGGTGGCAGCGCGTCCGTCCCGCGTCGCGCTCTACAGCTACGCCCACATGCCGCAACTGTTCAAGGCCCAGCGGCAGATCAACGCCGCGGAGTTGCCCTCGCCCGAGGTCAAGCTCGACTTGTTGGCGATGGGCATACGGATGTTGACCAGTGCCGGCTTTGAATACATCGGCATGGATCATTTCGCGTTGCCGGACGATCCACTGGCGCGCGCGCAACGCAGCGGCACGCTGCATCGCAACTTCATGGGGTACACCACGCACGACGACTGCGAACTCATCGGACTCGGCGTCAGCGCCATCAGCCACGTCGGCGAATGCTTCGTGCAGAACCAGCGCCAGCTCGGCGACTGGGAACGCGTGATCGACAGCGGCCGTGTTCCAGTCATGCGCGGCTTGCAACTCAACGACGACGACCGCCTGCGGGCCGACGTGATCGGCCAGATCATGTGCCACGGAGAGATCGTCATCCGCGAAATCGAGCGACGGCATGGCATCGACTTCCAGAATTACTTTGCCGAGGACCTGGCACGAATGCAGCCGCTGGTCGACGACGGTCTGGTGGGACTCGACGTCTCCCGGGTCTCGGCGACCGGACACGGACGCCTCCTTCTGCGTAATATCGCCATGTGTTTCGACCGGTATCTCGTCCAGCCTGCCAGCGTCGCCACGCCGCACTTCTCGCGCGCGATCTAGGCGGGGAGCGCTGGCGAGCGACGACCGGCTGCGCCAGTGCCCGGGATTCAACACCATGAATCGCGCCATCGAACCACCGCTTGGCGATGGCGACGCGCAACGATTTTGTTCCACCTGTCCTTTCGCGCAGGCCTGCCTTGCTCACGGCATGGACAAGTCCGCGCTTGGCGATCTCCATGTCCTGGTGGAGCACACGGCACCGCTTGGAAGCGGCGAGATCATCTTTCGTGTGGGTGAAGCCTTTGATTCGATCTGTGCGGTTCGGGCCGGCACGGTCAAGACGTCGGTGATCGATCGCGAAGGTCGCGAACATGTGCTCGGTTTCCATCTCGCCGGTGAGCTGATTGGACTGGATGCCATTGCCGGCGATGCCTATCCATGCACGGCCACCGCGCTCGATTCGGTCCTGCTCTGTCGCTTTTCGTTTCCGCGCCTGTCCGAGCTGGCCACTCGTCTGCCACATCTGCAGCAGCATCTGTTTCGCATGCTGAGTCGCGATATCGGGCGCGCGGCCCATCTTTCGGGAGATTTCTCGGCCGACGAGCGCATGGCAGCCTTCCTGGTGGATTTTTCCGAGCGACTCAGTGCGCGCGGCTTCTCCGATTCACGTTTCCAGCTGACGATGTCGCGAACCGATATTGCCAACTTTCTAAGGCTGGCTCCCGAGACCGTCAGCCGCGTGCTGAAGCGCTTCCGCAGCGAAAAGCTGATCGAAGTCGATCGCCGCGAGATCGAGATACAGAACGCCGGGGAACTCCGCCGCCTCGCAGCGACCGTGCTGCGTCGTTAAAAAATTCGGGAAGTCATCGCCCCCCTTGACCTGAATCAGTTCGGCGCGAAGGCACGCGTGGGAGCATGCGTTCATTGCAACGGAGAGCCGGCATGTCGCACGAACGCAAGCTCTGGACCGGTCTGGCGGTCCTTCTGGTGTTGTCGTTTTCGGTGCTGCTCTGGGCAGGAGGCGCCATTTTCCGCGCTGCGCCGCCCGTACCCGAGCGCGTGGTGTCCGAGAGCGGCGCCGAGCTCTACACGCGCGCCGACATCGAACGCGGACGCCAGGTCTGGCAATCCATCGGTGGCATGCAACTCGGATCGATCTGGGGTCACGGCGGTTACGTCGCGCCGGACTGGAGTGCGGACTGGCTGCATCGCGAGGCGATCGCCATCCTCGATGGATGGGCACGCGCGGACGGTAGCGGCGCCTTCTACCAGGACCTCTCGCCCGAACAGAAATCGGCGCTGCGCGGCCGCCTGCTGTCGGTGATGCGTACCAACCGTTACGACGCCACCAATGGCACGGTCACGGTGGACAACGATCGTGCCGCCGCCATCGCCAGTGTCGCCGCGCACTACGTGAGTCTGTTCGGCAACGATCCGGCCACTGCCGATCTGCGCGAAGCCTATGCGATGAAGCAGACGACGGTGGACACACTGGAGCATCGCCAGGCGTTGACTGCGTTCTTCTGGTGGACGGCGTGGGCCGCCACGACCGAGCGCGCAACCGCCGATGCGGCCACGCTGGTGCCCGCACAGTCAGGTGTTGAACCCAAGCGCGTGACCTACACCAACAACTGGCCGAGCGAACCGCTGGTGGGCAATACGCCGCCACCCGCGCTCTGGGTCTGGTCGGCCTTCAGTGTGCTGTTCCTGATTGCCGGCATCGCGATTCTCGGATGGCATCACGCCGTGACGCACGCGAAAGGGGAGGAACCGCACCCGTTGCCTGCGTCGGACCCATTCGCGACGCTGGAGATGACGGCCTCGATGCGTGCCACCGCAAAATATTTCTGGCTGGTGCTTGCGCTCTTCATCGTGCAGATCCTGCTCGGCGCGATCACCGCGCATTACCAGGTCGAAGGGCAGGAGGCCTATGGTTTCGCGCTCTCCGAATACCTTCCCTACTCACTGGCGCGAACCTGGCACACGCAACTGGCGGTGCTCTGGATCGCCACGGCGTGGCTTGGCACCGGGCTCTACATCGGACCAGCGCTCTCGGGCCACGAGCCCCGCTTCCAGCGCCTCGGCGTCAACGTGTTGTTCGTGAGCCTGATCCTCATCGTCGTTGGCTCCTTTACCGGGCAATGGCTGGCGGTGATGCAGAAGCTCGGTCTTGAGAACAATTTCTGGTTCGGCCATCAGGGCTGGGAATACGCCGACATGGGCCGCTTCTGGCAGTGGTACCTGTTCATTGGCCTCGGTCTCTGGCTGCTGCTGGTCGGCCGCTCCCTCTGGCCCATCCTGAGCGGCCCGCCGGCCGAGTCCAAGTCGATCGTGGGGCTGCTGTTCCTTTCGACCGTAGCCATCGGGCTGTTCTATGGCGCGGCATTGATGTGGGGCGAGCACACCCACCTTGCGGAAGTGGAGTACTGGCGCTGGTGGCTGGTGCACCTCTGGGTGGAAGGCTTCTTCGAGGTGTTCGCGACTGCGGTGATGGCGCTGATCTTCACCCGCCTCGGACTCATCAAGGTCTCGACCGCCACCATCGCGGTGCTGTTCGCGACCATCGTCTTCATGGCGGGCGGCGTGCTCGGCACCCTGCATCATCTCTACTTCGTGGGCACGCCGATCGGCGTGGTCGCGTTGGGCGCCAGCTTCTCGGCGCTTGAGGTCGTGCCACTGGCCTACATCGGCTTCGAGGCGTATCACACCTGGAAGCTGGGAAAGTCGACCCCGTGGATGGAGCGATATCGCTGGCCCATCCTGTTCTTCATCGCGGTGTCGTTCTGGAATCTCGTGGGCGCAGGTCTGTTCGGCTTCCTCATCAATCCGCCGCTGTCGCTGTACTACATGCAGGGCCTGAACCTGACACCGCTGCACGGGCATACGGCACTGTTCGGCGTGTACGGCATGCTCGGCATCGCGCTGGTGCTGTTCTGCCTGCGCGGTCTGCGCGGACACATGGTGTGGAACACCAGGGCCCTGAGACTGTCGTTCTGGTGCTTGAACATCGGACTGGCATTGATGGCGCTGTTGACCCTGCTGCCGCTCGGCACCTTGCAGCTTCTCGCCGCGATTGAGCACGGTTACGCCTACGCGCGCTCCGCCGAGTTCATGCAGAAACCCATCGTCGAGTTGTTGATCTGGATGCGCGTACCGGGCGACACGATCTTCAGTATCGGCGCGCTGGCGCTGTGCTGGTTCGTGCTGCGCCTCTGGATCGCGCCAACGCCTGAAGCATCCCACGACGCGGAGACGCAGCTTCCGCGTTCGTCACAGTGACGGAATCCGCGAACGCCGCGCCGCTGTCGGCGCGGCAGTTGGGCGCCGCACCGCATCGACTGATGTTCTTCATCGGCGCGAGCAACCTGCTGCTGGCAATGCTGTGGTGGGCGCTGTGGCTGGGCGGCGCGATGATCCGGCCCGCCGCGCTACCCACACTTGTCGTTCCGCCCGGATGGGCGCACGCGTTCCTGATGCAGTACCAGGTGCTGCCAAGTTTCATCTTCGGATTTCTGCTGACGGTGTTTCCGCGCTGGCTGCAGCAGCCGGAACTTCCGCTGCGTCGTTATCTGCCGGTGGGTGCGAGTCTTCTCGCGGGCCAGATCCTCATGCTGGCCGGCGCCTGCGGCTTCGACTTCGGCGTGCGCGCAGGAGCATGGCTCACCGCCTTCGCATGGCTGGCGGTCGTGGCCACGCTGTTGCCCTTGCTGCGTCGCGCCTCCGGTCCGCAGTGGCATGCGTGGTCGTGTTTCGCCGCCGTGCTGATGGGCCTCGCGGGCCTTGTCGCCTGGATCGCATTCCTGCAGGGCGCCAGCCCATGGTGGGCCTTTGCCAGCATCAAGATCGGCAGCTTCGGTCTGCTGCTGCCAATCTTTGTCACCGTCCTGCACCGCACCGTGCCGTTCTTCACCGCAAACGTGATGGCGGGTTACACCGCGTGGCGACCGTTCGGACTGCTCGGCCTGTTCTGGGGACTCGACCTTACCCATCTCGCGCTGGAGCTGGTGCATGGCTATCGCTGGCTGTGGCCGGTTGATCTCGCACTGACGCTGTTGTTCGCACTCATCTGCTGGCGCTGGTGGCCGCGCGGCGCCATGCCGCCACTGCTGCGCGTGCTGCACCTGGCACTGCTGTGGTTGCCGGTGGCGTTCGCGCTGTATGCGCTGCAGAGCCTGGTGTTCTTCAACAGCGGCGCCTTCACGCTGGGACGCGCACCGGCGCACGCGATCTTCGTTGGCTTCTTCGCCAGCATGATGATCGCCATGGTCACGCGCGTGACGCACGGGCACTCAGGCCGCCCGCTGAATTTGCCGACCTTCGCCCTGTACGCATTTCTCATGATCCAGATCGTCGCCAGTGTGCGTATCGCAGCGGAACTGGCCCCGGCGCAGCCCCTGTGGCAGGTCGGGGCAGCGGTCGGGTGGCTGCTCGCTCTGGGCCCGTGGGTAGTGCGGTTGCAGCGGATATATCTCGCGCCGCGTGTCGACGGCAAGCCGGGATGATCCCGTGATCGAGTTCTACTCCGGGATCAAATTCGTGCACGTCATGGCGGTGCTGCTCAGCGGCGCGTTGTTTCTCACGCGCTGGCTGCTGGTGCAGGGCGGACAGACACGACTCGCGCTCGCGGCCCCGGTCCGCTATCTGAGCTACAGCATCGACACCGTGCTGCTGACCGCAGCACTCATGCTGCTGACCATCCTTCCCGGCGCGGTCTTCGCCAACGGCTGGCTGACGCTGAAGCTCGTGCTGCTGGTGTTCTACATCGTGCTCGGCGTGTACGCACTGCGGCGCGCAACCGCCCCGCGCAGACGCACGCTTGTTGGCTTGGCGGCGGTCGCGGTATTTCTCGTCATGATCGGCATTGCGCGCGCGCACCATCCGCTGGGCTGGCTGCTGCTGACGGGTCTGGTGCAGGCCTGACACGGGTGTCGCCAATGGCGACGCCAACTGCGCTCCCGGCATCCCGGTCGTTTACATCAACACGAGCCAGAAAATACCGCCGAGTATCGAGCTGAAAAACAACAGGATGCCGAGGACGCCCAAGCCTCCGGCAAGAATCGGGTTCTTCTTTGCCATCCGTTCGAGCAAGGAGGGCACCGCAGCTCGGGTCGGTGGAGCGATTTCCCGCGTGGCTTGAGTCAGGCGCGCCAGCTGCGATACGTAATCCGCCAACTGGCCAAACCCATTCAGGGTGGCGGCGCGGCGATAATATTGGATGCTGGTTGGAAATATGAATACGCAGGGGTGGCCAATCACGGCATCCGCCGGTTCGCAGGGTAACAGTCGGTGAATTGCCGAACTGGCCGCGTTGCGTTCGAGGAGTTCCTCCGCCCACGTCGGGTCGTTGCTCCACGCGGCATACCTTTGCGGATCAAATGGGATGTTCGCGACAGGATAAATCCCCTTCAATCGGTTGACCCAGGCAACCAGCGTGGAACCCCGGATGCCTTGATGCATCACTGAAAAGCGGACGGGAACATTCGAGGTCGTCTCGATGCACAGGCGATACCCAACCGTGGTGGAGCCAAATCTCTGCTCGGCAACATACCGCGATCTGCGCAGTGGAGCGTTGCGAACCTTGAACGTCTGCTCATCGATCGAGACAGTTCCCTGTACGCCGATGAGCATACGGGATGATTCTTCGGTTGCTATCCCGGCGCCGTCAAAAAGTGCCTGGACTCGTGGGAGAAAATCGGCACTGCGCGGAGGGGAG
>JBBQNY010000100.1:0-10150 GCA_038330365.1 Lysobacterales bacterium
GTGCCTTCCATTTCTATTTGATCGTCTTTGGACATAAACCTGATTACCTGCCCGCAGGTCGGGCAAGGGCGCGCATTCTGCCACAAACCACGGTCGTGCGCCCGCAATAGCAACGGTGCAAGCGTTTCGTGGAGGGACCAGAGGTCGCAGGTGCGCTGTGCCTGTCGAGCCCCGTTGTGCATTGGTTCAAGCTGGTGACGATACGTAACGCCCTTTCCACGGGCATTTGTGTTCTGGTATCAGGCCCGCGTGCCAAGCCAGGCGCTGCGGCTGAGCCACTGCCCGGCAGTCACTGCATGAAAACTCGTAAACCCTCGGGGAAATCCCGCAAGGGGCGGACCACGCCGCCGTTGACCGTGGCCGACTCTGCGAGCGTCAATCGACGTCGTGTGTGGCTGCTACTGCTGACAGCGTTCGCCAGCGTGGCAGTGCCCTTGATCATCGGCGGCTACGCGCTGCGCCAGGCGGGGGACTCGCAGCAGCAGCTCATCGAGACGAGCCGACTCGCACAGGCCGACGCCAGCGCGGCGCACGTGGGTGCGGCATTGCTCGATGCCCGCAAAGAGGTCATCGCACTTTCCCGCGAGGGTCAACTTGGCCAGGCATTGCGGCGCAAGGATTCCGCCGCAACCGCATCGATCATTGCCGACGCGCTCAAGCGCTCCAGATATTTCCGCGGTCTGAGTGCTGCTGGGGCAGACGATGTGGCGCTTGCCACGGCTCCCGCTGGCGCCATCGATGCTTTCCGGGGTCCGGAAGTGACGGCTACACCCGGATCATTCGCAGGAATCCGGCGCGATGGCGAGGATGTCTTCTGGGTGGTGCGCTTTACAGTCCGGGACGTCAGCGGACAGCGCGCAGGTTCGGTGGCGGGCGCAATCTCGCTGGACCGGATATTGAAGGCTCGACCGGCCGCAACTGCTGGCGAGCTCACACGCATCGCGCTGCTCGACCGCAGCGGAGAAGTGCTGGTCGCCTCCGACCTCACGTTCAATGCCCGTCGGGAGCAGTCCGCCGCACTTCTCGAGGCGCTCGCCGCCGGCCGCCGGGGAATCACACGCGCTGCGTCCTCTCTCACCGGCATGGATGAGATCAACGCCGTCGTACCCGTCGTGGAGACGCCGCTGCTGCTGGTGGTTTCCCAGGCTGCCAAGGAAGCAGACAAGCCGGTCGTGCTACTGGAACGGTGGCTCTGGCTCGCGTTTCTCGGGCTGACTTTGTCGAGCGCGGCGTTGTTCTGGCATGCGCTCTATACGTTCCGGCACTTCGATCGGCGCCTGCTGCGGGAATGCTCGCTCGCCACCGGTGTCATCGAAGGCACCAGCGACATGGTGTTCGTGAAGGATTCGGAAGGCCACTACTTGCTGGTGAACGAACCGGCTGCCCAGTTCCTGGGGCGGCCTCGTGAGGAAATCGTCGGCAAGGCGGTCGGCGATCTTCTGGACGTGGACGAGGCCGAGCGCACGATGCGCAACGATCGCGAGGTGCTTGATTCCGGGCGTCCCACCAAGCGGGAGTACCGCGGCGTGGACGGAAAAACGGGAAAGCCGTACGTGGTCTGGACCGCGCGTCACCCTCTCCGTGATCGGGAAGGCTCGGTTGCCGCCGTCGTGGGTGTCAGTCGCGATGTCACCGAGCGCCATCGACTGATCGGAGCACTACGCGAGGGCGAGCATCGCCTGCGCCTTATCGTCGACAACCTGCCCGCACGCATAAGTTACGTGGATCGCGACGAACGCTTCCAGTTTGCGAACGCAAAACTGGTCGAGTGGCTGCCAGAAGGTGCAGCCGATCCGATCGGGCGCAAGGTACTGGATGTGACGGGCCCGATCTTCCACGGCGAAGTCAAGGAATACATCCGCAAGGCGCTGGCAGGCGAGCTGGTCACCTTCGAGGGCAGTTTCGAATCCAGGGGCTTGCAAAGATTCCATCGCTCGACCTACGTGCCGGATCTGGGACCGGATGCAGAAGTCCGTGGCTTCTATGCAATGACGTTCGACGTCACGGAACTCAAGCTCATCGAACGCAGGATTGCGACCAACGAGAAGATGTTGCGGTTGATGGCAGACAGCCTGCCCGTGCTGATTGCCTACATCGATGTCGAAGGTCGCTTCCGCTTCAACAACGCGACCTATGCAAGCTGGCTGGGAAAACCCGTCTCCAAGCTGGCAGGACGCCTGTTGCGCGAGGTCATGCCCGACGCCTTGCTGGAACAGGTGGCTCCCCATCTCGAAGGGGCGCTGGCGGGAGAGACCACGAGCTTCGACTTCGCCTGGCCGGGCACAGATCATTTCCTGCACGGCACGTATATTCCCGACGCGGACGCGTACGGCGAGGTCGCGGGCGTCTACGCGCTCTTCTACGACGTAACGGAGCGCAAGAAGCTTGAACTCGAGCTTCGCGAACAGGCGCAGGTCGACGAATTGACGGGTCTGCCCAACAGGCGTCGGCTACGCGAGGAGCTTGAAGCGGCGGTCGCGCGCAGTGAGCGTCATGGAGGCGGCCTCGCTGTTGTCTACCTGGATCTCGATGGCCTGAAGTCGATCAATGACCGCTTCGGTCACGAGGGCGGCGACACGGCGCTGCAGGAGTTCGCGCGCCGGCTCATCCGCAACGCACGCCAGGGCGATACGGTTGCCCGTCTCTCCGGCGATGAGTTCCTGGTGTTGCTCGATCCCGTTGCCGGCGCCGATGATGCGCGCGCGTTCGCCCAGCATTTCTCCGAAGCGCTGCGTGAGCCCATGATGATCGGGAGCCACGAGCTGGTGCTGTCCGCAAGCATGGGCATCGCACTGCGGCAGCCGGGCGAAGTGGATACCGACGCCCTCATCCGTCGCGCCGATGAGGCGCTGTACGAGGTCAAGTCCAGCCGTCGTGGCGGCATGCACGTGCAATCGTGAGACCCCTGATTCCGTCCAGAGCTCGCACGTCGGCGGAGTGCTGGCTTAGCAGCTCGAGATAGTCCGCTCGCCTGATCGGGAGCGCGCCCAGCGTCGCAAGGTGGGCAGAGGGGATCTGTGCATCGATCCACACGCCGCCCCGATCTGCCCACAACCGCGCCAGCGCGAGCAGAGCGACCTTCGATCCATGGGTGGCAGCGCTGAACATCGACTCGGCGCAAAAAACGCCACCCGAAGCGATGCCGTATAGACCGCCCACCAGACGATCTGCGTCGAACACCTCAACGCTGTGCGCATGGCCCGATTCATGCAGATTCCGGTACGCCGCGCGCATGTCAGCGGTGATCCAGGTGCCGTCGTCGTCGCTCCGTGGCGCCGCGCACGCCGCCACCACGGCGTCGAAACAGGTGTCAGTCGCAATTCGCCAGGTGCACTGCCCGAGCCAGCGCCGCAGTCGCCGCGGCACATGCATGCGCTGGGGGTCGAACCCGGCGCGAACCGCGGGGGACCACCAGAGGATCGGCTCGCCGTCGCCGTACCAGGGGAAGATTCCACGTGCGTAAGCCCGACGCAGCCGCTGCACCGACAGATCGCCACCCACGGCGAGAAGGCCGTCGGGCTCGATCGTCGCTTGCTCCACTGGAGGGAACGGCGCGTCCGCATCGGCGCCGAGCACCATCAGCTGCATGCGGACGGGGCTGCGAATGGGGAATGCAACAGCAGTTCATCGCGATAACGCGCAACATGCTCGCGCTCACGCTGCATGGCCGTGGCCACGGCGGAATGAAGTTGCGGGTTGCGCAGGAGGTGGCGGGATTCGGTGATGCACGGCAGAAATCCTCGCGCGAGCTTGTGTTCGCCCTGCGCGCCGGGCTCGAACAGCGTGCGACCGGTGGCAAGGCAGTGCTCGATCCCCTGGTAGTAGCAGGTCTCGAAGTGCACTCCCGGTGCGTCGACTTCGCTGCCCCAGTAACGGCCGAAGAGTGCATCGCGTGACTGCAGGCAGACAGCCATCGCGATCTCGCCCGCAGGCCCCGTTGCGCGCACGATCAGAAGCGCATCGGGCATCCCGGCATGCACCTGGGAGAAGAACTGCCGGGTGAGCGCCGCATGGTTGTACTTCTCGGCGAAGGTGCGGGCGTACAGCTCGTGTGCCTTGTCGAGCACCGCTTCCGTGATGCTGCTGCCCTCGAGCCGCTCGAACGTCCATCCCGAGCGCGCGAGACGATCGCGCTCCTGGCGGATGTTCTTGCGCCGCCGCGCGGTGAGGGATGCCGAAAAATCCTGCCAATCCCGCCAGCCTGTCTGGCAGCGCCAGTGAAACTGCACGTCCGTCCGCCTGATGTAGCCGCAGCAGTCGAGCGCGTCACGCTCGCGTTCCGACTGCAGGAAATTGACGTGCACGCTTGAGCATTGCAGCAGTTCGGCCGCGTGCACGAGTTGCGAGGCCAGCAACTCGCGTGCCTCCGGGTCGCGCGCCAACAGCCGTGGTCCATTGACCGGTGAATACGGAACGGCCAGCAGCAATTTGGGGAAATAGTCGATTCCCGCGCCGATAGCGGCGTTCGCCCACGCATGGTCGAAAACGAACTCGCCGTGCGAATTGAGCTTGATGTACGCCGGCGCAGCAGCAATGAGTTGCGGGCCGCGCCTCAGTGCCACATGCCGGGGTATCCACCCTGCATCGGCACGCAGCGAGCCAGAGGTTTCGAGCGCCTGCAGGAACGCGTGTCGCGTGAATGGATGCGCGGTGGCGTCGAGGGCGTCCCAGGACGCCGCTTCGATTTCCGCGATATGCGAATGCAGGCGGAGGGTCAGTTCGAGCGCGGGCAACGTCGTTCCATGGACCGGAGGCGCCGCCAACGAAGGGCACCGGGACGGTCACGGCAAGCGCGGCTCTGGAACTCGGACGTGTCGGTGCGCGCGAGGCGCGCCGGAGCAAAGGCTGCGGCAGTCGCGGTCAGGTTCGCGACGCTGGGCGGATCATCCTGCAAGACCCAGCGCATCGAGATATTTCTCGGCATCGAGCGCCGCCATGCAGCCGAAGCCCGCGGACGTGATGGCCTGGCGGTAGACCTGGTCCGCGACGTCGCCGGCGGCGAATACTCCGGGAACGGATGTCTGTGTGGCATTGCCATCGAGGCCGGTGCGGATGACGATGTAGCCGTTGCGCATGTCCAGCTGCCCCTCGAACAGCTGGGTGTTCGGCGTGTGGCCGATGGCGATGAAGACTCCCTGCACGGCGAGATCCTCGGTCTCGTCGCTCTGGGTCGAGCGCACACGAAGTCCAGTCACGCCGGACTCGTCGCCGAGCACCTCGTCGACCTGGTGGTGCCACATCAGCCGGACCTTGCCACTGCGCGCCTTCTCGAACAGTTTGTCCTGCAGAATTTTCTCGGCCTTGAGCTTGTCCCGGCGATGCACCAGCGTGACCTTGCTGGCGATGTTGGTGAGGTAGAGGGCTTCCTCCACCGCGGTGTTGCCGCCGCCGACCACCGCGACTTCCTGGTCGCGGAAAAAGAATCCGTCGCAGGTCGCGCAGGCAGACACGCCCTTGCCGCGCAGGCGCTGTTCCGACTCGATACCGAGATACTTCGCCGTCGCACCGGTGGCGATGATCAGCGCATCGCAGGTGTAGGTACCCGAATCGCCGCGCAGCCGGAACGGGCGTTCGCGAACATCCGCCTCGATGATGTGATCGAAGATCATCTCCGTCTTGAAGCGCTCCGCATGCTGCTTCATGCGTTCCATGAGATCGGGACCCTGCAGTCCTTCCACGTCGCCCGGCCAGTTGTCGACGTCGGTGGTGGTCATCAGCTGGCCACCCTGTTCCATGCCAGTGACCATGACCGGGTTGAGGTTGGCGCGGGCCGCATAGACCGCCGCGCTGTAGCCGGCGGGGCCCGAACCCAGGATGAGAACGCGGCAGTGTCTTGAGGTGCTCATGTATGCTCGCAAGCCGTTGAACGCAGTCGTTTCAAGCCCGATTCAGGGGTCTGGAAGCCGTACCACTCCGAGCTTTCGCTCATCGACTTCGCGTTGGATGAGGATGGGGCCCCCGGCGTGTCGAATCAAGACTTTCGCGACAGCGGGCAACCTGTCATTAGGGAGCCTCTGAACAAGTCCTCGCCGGCGTCACCACTTTGTGCGCGCACCGGTCAAGGCGCGGCATTGAGACAGTACTCACTGTATTGCGAGTCTTTCGCCGCACCGACCGGCGCGCAGACAAAGCGGCGCGGGCATCTTGATAGAATCAATGGATTGGGGAATGCCGTCGACGGGGACTTGTTGAGAGGATCCCTGGGCTTTCCCGCACGCGATCGTACGCATTTCGCCGGGCAGTACTACGCTTGTGCACTGGCTCCGGTCGAGGCGAGTCCTTTGTCGATTGCAATACACCGGCACGGCGTCGTCCGTCCGGGCTTTTCGCTGCAATGATGCAAAATCCTTTTCGATTCCACTTCGGAGCGAGTCATGCGCATTGGTGTCCCGCGTGAAACCAAAACCCTCGAAGGGCGTGTCGCCCTCGTGCCGGCCGCCGCCGGCGATCTGATCCGCCGCGGCCATGAGGTCTGGATCGAAAGCGGGGCCGGCATCAAGAGCGGCTTCCGGGACGAGGATTACTCGAGCCTTGGCGTACACATTGCGGAAGACGCGGCAGCGCTCTACGGCAAGGGCGAATTGATCGTCAAGGTCAAGGAGCCCATCGACGGCGACCTCGCATTGCTGCGCGAGGATCATCTGCTGTTCTGCTATCTCCATCTCGCGCCGCTGCCCGTGCTCACCCGCCGGCTGCTCGACATCGGCCTCACGGCCATCGCCTTCGAGACGGTGGAACTCGAGAACAACGACCTTCCGCTGCTGGCGCCGATGTCGGTCATTGCCGGCAAGATCGCCGTGCAGGTCGGCACGCATCTGCTGCATCAACCCATGGGCGGCAAGGGCAAGCTGCTCGGGGGACTGCCCTCCACGGAGCGCGGCAAGGTCGTGGTTTTTGGCGCCGGCGCGGCGGGTGGCAATTCCGCGGCACTGGCAGCAGCCGGGGGATCGCACGTCGTGGTGTTCGAGAAGCGCCAGGACCGCATGGAGGAAATGATGCGCCTCGGCAACAACGTCACCACCCTCTATCCGTACGAGGAAGTCGTCGCGCGTGAAGTCGCGACCGCGGACCTGGTCATCGGGGCGGTTCTGGTCACGGGCGCCGTGGCGCCGCATGTCCTCACCCGCGACATGATCCGCGGAATGGAAGACGGCAGTGTCGTCGTGGATATCTCCATCGACCAGGGCGGTTGCTTCGAAACCTCCAGACCCACCACGTGGAAAGACCCGACCTATGTCGAAGAGGGCGTCATCCACTTCGCGGTGACCAACATGCCGGGCGCGGTGCCGCAGACGTCGTCGCAGGCGATCTGCGCCGCGATCCTGCCGTGGGTAAACAAGCTCGCATCCGGCGCCTGGCGGGACAATGCGGCGCTGGTCCGTGGCATCAACGTCGAGGGCGGCAAGCTGGTGCATCCGGCGCTGGCGGACATGCAGGTCTGAACGGCATCGAGCGCTGCGGCTCGCTGCGGCAAGCCGCAGCCGTGATCGGCCACGCCCGCAGGTTGGGGTAGTTACACGTCTATGAAAATCAACCATCTATGGCATCTTGTTGAGGTAGAGTGACAGCATGAGATCGCCATCATCCGCCCGCGCTGGAGGTCCTGAATCGCGTTGGCGATCCGACCAGCGCCTGCGCGAGGTAGCGGTTCTGGCCTTGCTGCCGGCCGTGGTCTATCTCTCGCTCGCGTTGTTGTCGTATCACCCGGGCGATCCAGGCTGGTCGCATGCCGACTACGCCGGACCGGTCCGCAATCTTGCGGGGGCGGTTGGTGCCTGGATCGCGGATCTCGGCTTCTACCTGTTCGGTGGCTCTGCCTACGTCCTGCCTTTCATTCTGGCTCTGGCCGCGTGGCGGGTCGTGCGCCCCTCGGTGGGGGGTGTCTTCAGCGGCCCCGCGGAAAGCTCGCTGCGGCTGATCGGATCGGTGCTCCTGCTGCTCGCAGCCGCGGCGCTTGCGCATCTGCACTTTTATTCCTCACGCAGCGAGTTTCCCGCCAATGCCGGCGGCGTGGTGGGCCAGCTGCTGGGCGAGGCGCTCAGGGGCGCGGCGGGGAGTCTCGGTGCGACCTTGTTCGGTCTGGCCGCGCTGCTGGCCGGGGCCACACTCTTCAGCGGTATTTCCTGGTTGGCGCTGCTGGAGCGTGTCGGCGGCGCGGCCATGTTCCTGTGGACGACGATGGCGGAATTCTGGAATTCGCGGGGCGAGCGGAGTGCGGCCGCAAGCGCGGCGCAGGATCGTGAGAGCGCCCGCAAATCCGAGCGCGTGCGGCGCGCGAACCGCGCCCCGGTGCGGATCGAGACGCCGGCCAATGCGATCGAGAAAAGCGAGCGCGCCACGCGTGAGTTGCAGATCCCGTTGTTCAGTGGCTTGCCCGATGGCGCCCTGCCGCCTCTGGCCCTGCTGGATATCCCGCAGGTTCAGCCCAAAGGGTATTCGCCTGAAACCCTGGAAGCGCTGTCACGGCAGGTCGAGGTCAAGCTCAAGGATTTCCGCATCGACGCACGCGTCGTCGATGTGTTTCCCGGTCCGGTCATCACCCGCTTCGAGATGGAGCCGGCTGCGGGCGTGCGCGGCGGTCAGATCGCCAATCTGGACAAGGACATCGCACGCGGACTGTCGGTGGTCAGTGTGCGGGTGGTCGATGTGATCCCCGGCAAATCGGTGATCGGGCTCGAGATTCCGAATGCGCAGCGCGAGACGGTGTTTCTTTCCGAGATCCTGCGCTCGAAGGAATACGACGCTTCCAAGTCGCCGCTGACCCTGGCGCTTGGCAAGGACATCGGCGGCAAGCCCACCGTTGTCGACCTTGGCAAGATGCCGCACCTGCTGGTCGCGGGCACCACCGGAGCGGGCAAGTCGGTGGCGCTCAACGCCATGGTGCTGAGTCTCCTCTACAAGGCGACCGCGCGTGACGTGCGGATTCTGATGATCGACCCGAAGATGCTCGAGTTGTCGGTTTACCAGGGCATTCCACACCTGCTGGCGCCGGTCGTGACCGACATGAAGGAAGCGGCGAACGCGCTGCGATGGTGCGTGGCGGAAATGGAGCGCCGTTACCGGCTGCTCGCAGCGGTCGGCGTACGCAATCTGGCCGGTTTCAACCGCAAGGTACGTGACGCTGCCGACGCGGGTCAGCCCCTCCGGGACCCGCTGTTCGTGGCCCGGCCGGACGAGCCGCATGCGCAGGCGGAAAATCTCGAGGCGCTGCCCTATCTGGTGGTGCTGATTGATGAATTTGCCGACATGATGATGATCGTCGGCAAGAAGGTGGAGGAGCTGATCGCGCGACTCGCGCAGAAGGCGCGCGCCGCGGGAATCCACCTGATCCTGGCAACACAGCGGCCTTCGGTCGACGTCATCACCGGACTGATCAAGGCCAATATCCCGACGCGCATCGCGTTCCAGGTTTCGTCCAAGATCGATTCGCGCACCATCCTCGACCAGTCGGGGGCCGAGACGCTGCTGGGGCACGGCGACATGCTCTACCTGCCGCCCGGAACGGCGCAGCCCGAACGCGTTCACGGCGCCTTCGTCAGCGATGAGGAAGTGCATCGGGTCGTGGCGCATCTGAAAAGTCACGCGGGTACCGTTGAATACATGCCGGGCGTGGTGGATGACGTCCAGTCGCTGGGCGGTGGCCAGGTCGTTGGCGCCAACGGTTTCCCCGAGGCCACCGAAGCGGAAGGAGGAGAGTCGGACGCGCTCTACGACCAGGCAGTGAAAATCGTCACGGAATCGCGTCGTGCTTCCATCTCGGGCGTGCAACGTCGACTCAAGATTGGCTACAACCGCGCCGCCCGCCTGATCGAGGAAATGGAATCAGCGGGCATCGTCAGCGCGCCCGAGCACAATGGCAACCGGACGGTGATCGCGCCGCCGCCCCCGCGGGACTGAGCGCGCTGCCAAAAGTTTCCTCCTGCCGGATACAGGCAGGGTGGCAATTCAGCGTCGAGGACGCACACTGGGACGAATCTTTCTGGAGTTGCGGCATGCGCGGATCCTTCATCACGGCGTTTTTACTGCTGAGTGGGCTGCTCGCTTCCCCCCTGCACGCGGGAGTCGCGCGGGATCGGCTGGAAGCCTTCACCAAGGGGCTGGACAGCCTCAGCGGGACCTTCGAGCAGGAAGGCGAACGCGCGGACGGCTC
>JBBQNY010000101.1:0-10023 GCA_038330365.1 Lysobacterales bacterium
AGATGGTCGATAGGCCCGCCCCAGCGGCTGTAGTTCCTACTCGCGCGGCCCTAGCTGGAACACCTACGACTGGTGGCAGCGAAACGAGCAGCCGTTCCACTTCATTTCCTAAGCGAGAGGAAAGTCGCTCCCAATCGATCAGTGGCCCCTCTTCATCGTCGCCTGTGGAACGAGAAGCCGCAGGCTGCGAACCGGGAGCGCAAGGAACGTCTGTATCGCCACAATTCGCGCCACTGAGATTGAATCTGTTGTCCCCTGCACCCGGAGCCGAATTGTTCCGTTGGCTTAGCGACGGTCCCGTCGGTGTTTGTCGAACAGCGCCGTTCTGCTGAGATTCCGACGTGTCGCGACCACCGCGCGTGCGGGCCGAGGTCGTGCATCCGGCGCCACCGGAACTGCTGGGGCGGTCGCAGATGCTGCGCAGGTTGGTGCGAACGCCCGCGCCGACAGACGCATACCCCGTCGGATCCGTCCCGCTGAGCGGATTATTGAGGATGTACGAGTACGGGTTGAGCGACTGCGAGTTCTCCGGGAACTGGATGATGGGGTCGACGGAGAGGAAGCGGGCGAGGTTATAGTCGTAGACGCGCCCGTTCATGTGGATCAGTTCGAGCGAGTTGAGGTGCTCGTGCTGGGTGAAGCCGCGGCGGGTGTTCGCGGTCGCGGCCGCGGTCAGCCGCGGCGGCAGTGCGTCGGCCCAGTTGCCCTGGCGGGGCTTGCCGAAGGCATCGTAGCCGCGCGTCTCGACGAGGCTGCCGTTCGCGTCCAGTACTCCGTCGACGGAGCCGAGTCGATCCTTCAGCAGGTAGTCGACGCGCCGTGTCGTGCCGGTACGACTTACGACCGCGTAGTCGCCCACGTATACCTTCTCGGTGCTGGTCGTGAAGTTCTTCTCAAAGGCCTTGCCGATGTAGGCGATCTGGCCCTCGCTGCCCCACTGCCGCGTGCGACTGCCGTCCGGCCCGTAGCGCAGGCGACGCGAGGCACCCGGCCGATCGATCGTGACGGGTAGATCCTGATGATCAAAGCGGGCCTGCATGCCGGCATTGTCCGACACCTGGTTGCCATTGGCGTCGTAGCAGTACGTGCGCGTACCGCCCGCCAGCAGGGCCACCGACTTGACCGCGTTCGGTCCGCCACCGCAGCCAACGCCGCCGTACACGTAGGCGTTGGGGTTTGAGGTGCTGAAGTCGCTCTTGCGGGTCGGATTGCCCACGGCGTCGAAGGCGTAGCTGACGCCGCTGCTCACTTGGCCCTGGCGCTGCGTGCCCGTGAGCCGGTGCAGGGGATCGTAACCGTAGGTCTCGGTGGTGACGCCCATCGATTGGCTCGCCAGATTGCCGAACGCATCGTACGCGTAACCGAGGCTGCGGCGGGGAACCCCGGCGACGGCGTAACCTATACCCTCCGCCTGCCCGCTGGCAGGATCGAAGGCGTAGCTCCCCTGGATGAGTCCACCGAAGTTTTCGGCATTCACCTGGCCGCGGCCATCGACGCCTAGCGTGCGCCGGTAAACCGTGCCGCCGACGGGGTCGGTCTCGCTCTGTGCGTGACCGTAGGCGTCGTACTGGAACCACACCCGCTCGCCGTTGGGGTAAACAGACTCCTTGACGCGGCCGTAGTAGGCGTCGTACCGGTACGACTGGCTGTATTGGTCGACCGTGGTGGCGTTGGGGCGTACCTGCTCGGTCACCAGATTGGTGGGACGACCCATGGGATCGTAGGACCAGCGCTCGCGCCGCTCGAGCTGCCCGCCGGTGGTGCGCGTGGCCGAGTCGAGCTCACCTGTGCCATAGACGCCATCGAACTGCCAGCTATCGGCTACCGCGTCGAGTGAACCGTTGCCGTCGACGTCGACGCTGGCGTTGCGCGTCGTCATGCGGCCGAGCTGGTCGTAGCCGAAGGACGTCAGCACACCGCGTGCGTCCGTCTGGGTCAGCAGCTCGCCGAGCGCGTTGTAGCCGAAATTCCACGCGCCCTTGTTAGGATCGTTCATCGACAGGCGATGGCCGATCGCGTTGTAGCCAGCGCGCGTAACGCTGCCCGCGGCGTCCCTGATCGCCACCGCGTTGCCGACTGCATCGAACCAGAAGCGCGTCTCTCCGGCGAGCGAGTCCGTAGTGCGGTAGACCCGGCCCAGGGCGTCGGCATAGCGATACATCGTCGGGAGACAGGTGCTTCCGCAGACGTCGATTATGGTCTGGCGACCTGCGTACGCGTATCCGTGGACCAGTGAGGCAGTGACCCCGTTGACGCGCTTGGCCACGGTCTTGAGGGTCGGCCGGCCCATGACATCCCAGAACGGCGTGGTCGTGCGGTACGTGGTAGCGGCGCCGACCGCGTGTGGCTCGAGTTGCGAGAAAACGTGGCCGCGAGCGGTATATATTGTTTCGCTCACGACTTCGGCACCACCAAACGCGCGCGACTTGGTCCGAATCGCTCGACCAAGAGCGTCGTACGTGATCGTCGTGGTCGCCGCGCCATCTTCAACTTCTACGGTCTTGTATTTCGCTCGACTCAAATAGTCATCCGCGCAGAAGGCGCCATTGCAGTCCGCAACTGCCACTCTTCTGGCGGGCCGGCGCTGCGTGCCCGGCGTTGGGCCGGGAAAGCTCGTCATCGTTACTCGGCCGAAGGCGTCATATGCGAAGTCGGTCGCTAGTCCCTTCACGTCCACGCTGCGGCTCGGCTGGCCGTCGCGAGCGCGCGTCGTGACCTGGCTTTGTTGCGACAGCGCATTGGTCGAGACCGCCGGAAAGTAGCCGTCCGGAGAATATGAAGTCTGCGACTGGCGCGAAAGATTGGTGTCACCCCACGCCTGCACGGTGATGGAAGACAGCAAGCCATGGTTGGGCGATGGATAACCGAATGTGGTGATTTTCTGTTGGGCCGCGACTCCATTCTGCACCCGTTCCCAAAGCAGCGTACGGTTCGGATTCCATGCGAACTCACGGAACACGGAGCGCGACGGACTCTCAGCCAGAGCTGGCAACGAGTGGCCCGCGGCATACGTAATCTGGCTGTGTACGGTTTCGTTGGTCTTGCGATCGATCCACCACTCCGCGAGGTCCGGAACGGTGGTCGAATAGCCACTGGTAGTGGTGGTGACGTGCGCCCCGATCGCGGCATCGCTGCCGCTCTCGACTAGAACTTGCCGCTGCGCCCGCAGGTTGCCGTACTGGTCCCAACCGGACGTGGAGGAAAGGAAGTTGTTGATCGTGGTCGTTGACAGCAATGAGCCAGCGGCCAGCGGGTCGAAGGTCTGAACGATCTGCTGGTCGAGGAACGGCGAGAAATGATTTGGCTGCCCTGGCGTCGCCACGCAGGGAGCGCGGTCCGGCCGATTGCACCGCCAGGTATTGCTTTCGCGACGGATCAGGTCGGAGTCGCCATTACCCGGGATGCCGTTGTTCGAATACGCGGCCGACACAACACCTTCTTCAACCAGACCCGTGAGCGGGAATTTCTGATGGAACGTCGTGCGCGTGCGCCGCTTGTTGACCAGATCCTCCTCGATGATCGAGCGAAAGCCCTGGAAGCCTCGGCCGGCGACGTTGTACATCGCCTCCGCGTAGCCGTAGTACGTGGCGTTGAACGAGCCGACGCCGTTGGTCTGCTCGAACTTCGCGACCACCGGCATGGAGGACGCGAAATACAGGTGCTGCGCATCGATGTAGCCTGGTGCCGCCGGCGTTCGGGCAGAGATGCTGTAAAGCGGCGTTGACTGGGTCGAGCGCCCTGCCGTACTGGCGAGAGGGAAATGATCCCACTTCGCCGAGTTGCCGAGGCCATCCGTCACCCCGACCAGGGTTTCCGGAAGCATGGGCGGCAGCGCGCCCCGATCGCCCGCGCCGAGGTTCCGCTGCACGACCGGACCGCGATAGAACACGCCGATGGCGCTGCGGTCGTTGAGGTCCAGTGTGAGTGGGACGCCTTCCACGCGTGCGCCCGACAGGTACTGGTACGGCACTCGCAGGTGGCGAGGCCCTGCATCCAACTGGGTCATGAGATCGGTCAAGCCATCACCGTAGATGTCGGATGCGACGCCACTTGAGAGCACCACGCGCCGACTGTCCTCCAGCATTGCGACCGAGGCCCCGCCGGAGCCTCCCAGGTCCGTGCCTGCGCCGAAACTCCATGGGCGCAACCGGTAGACGCTGGCATCTGAAACTCCCGACACGTTGGGGTGTTCAAAACTCAGCACTTTGCTCGGGTTCGCCAGCGTCTCCGGGGATGGATCGAGGCTTCCGTCACCATTCTCGTCCTCTATGAAGCGCAGCACCATTCCGCTGATCGGTCCTGCATTGCCGGAGGGGCCAAATCCGACGTTCCCGTCATAGGGAGAGCGGGGACAGATGTAGTACTCCTCACAGTCCTGGGGGATTACGACGCTTGGGCTCTCCGGCGCGTCGGGAGCAATCTGGCAAGTACCCGGGTTGTTGAAATAGCGGGAGCAGACATAGGAGGCGAACGGCTTGCCAGCGTCGGGGAGCAGGATTTCGGCGCGTCCGTCGGAATTGGTGTCTCCTACCCTCATGAGGCGTTCGTACCGCGAGCGCGGGTAGTCTTCCGATCCGCGTGCGGTGAATTCAAGACCGCGTCGGACGTTCGTAACCTGACGCTTGGAGAAGGGCGTCCCGGAAAGTCCTTGACCGGTTGCGAATCGCAGCGTCCAACATAGCGAAGTGCCGTTGGCCGCGGAATTGTCCCGTCCGCCCACAGCCTCCGAGCATCCGGTGGTATCCGCGTACAGCCAGTCATCGAGACCATCCCCGTTGAAGTCCGCCCAGAACTGGGTAAGGTTGATTGCGTCTCGCTCGCGATCGGAAGCGTCGCCCGCAAGCAGACTGGAGAAGGCCCGACGGCAGTATCCCGGCCAGGTGCCAGCTGCAGGCGTACACCCGGGTGGGGGCGCCACCTCGCGATGCAGGAAGACGACCTCAGAGTTGGAAACACGGGAAACCTGAGGCGCGTAGAGATTGACCTCACGGTTGATCTGGAAGTCGACGAGCCCATTGCCGTCGATGTCTGCGACCCTGCCGACCTCGTGCCGGGTGTTACCCGATTGCGACAGGCACAACGGGCTGCCGGCTTCCTCGGCTGTTGGCACTTTGGTGAACGAGTAGATTGAGGGAACCGTTCCTGGCACATGCTGGTTCAACCAGATTTCGATCCGGCGGGTGCAGGGCGAATCCGATTGACTCGTCGCACGCACGACGACGATATCAGCCCTTCCGTCGCCGTCCACGTCGCCCGCGTGTTGCACTACGGTTAGCACACCGCCCTGCTGCGCGGGCATGGGGATGTTCGTCGGAACAGGATCGTGAAAACTGCCGCCGCCGAAAGCAGGATTCGTATCAGATGGATTGTCGTTGCCTCGCCAGGACTGGATCGCGAGTTTGTGTTCACCATTGAACGTGGTTGCAAACACGATGTCGGTGCGGCCGTCGCCGTCGAAATCACCTTGGGCGTGCGGCAGCGCAAGCGTTGCAGCGCTGACTTCAGGCGACAGCAGCTGCACGCCATTGACGGCACGCTCGGCGTTGGTCGAGACGAGGTAAGTCCGCTTCTGCTGTCCGATCGTGATCTCGAAGTCCGGGCCCTGGTTCTCCGGTGGCGCACCCGGATCGGGGTCTGGAAGGGGATCGCGCTGCGCGACTTGCACCAGCAACTCGCGCGTGCCATCCCCGGTGAAGTCGGCCGCGGACTGGATCGAGAGAATTCGCGGAGCCCAGTTCCAGTCCGGCGTGGTCGGCGATGGCTGAAGATCCAGCGAAGTGCCGGTAACCGGAAAGATCGAAGGATCGCTGGCAATTTGCAGGGGTTCCGCCCGAAGCGTCGTCGCAACATTGGCAGTATCGAACGTCGTCGGACGCAGGCATGTTTCGGTGCCCCCGCTTGCGGCGCATTCCGTGATCGAACTCGCGATGCTGCGGCCGGAGTTCGCGCCGATGACATAGGCGATGCGATAGCGGCGAACGTCCTCGATGGCGTTGGTTGCGGTGGGAGCTTGGGTGGTGACCTGCGTCAGACGCCGGGTCTGCCTGCTCTCGGTGCCGGCCAGGTAGCTACTGGATACGTCGAAGGCGGACGCGCCGCCGGGACGATCCTCGTAAGAGAACACCACTGCGCGATTGCCGACCGCGGACAGATGGCCGGTGTAATCGATACGCGAAACCAGCGATTCGCCGAAGGGACGGTGTTCGTAGGTGTAGAGAACCGTGTTGCCGACCCGGTCCTCGCGCCGCACGACCAGCCAGCTCAGTGCGGACGTGGTGCCTGCAGGCACGGTGCGACCACTGCCCGGATTCCGCGCCGTGCCACCGAAGGAGTGCACCTCGCCGGACTTGTACTCGACGGTGAAAAAGGTGCTGGCACTTTCCAGCCCCGCGCCGAACTGCGTGATTCGCGCGAAGCTGTCGACCTCGGTAGCGTAGACCGCGCCCGCCACCCCGTAGCTGCCGTTGCGGATGACGAGTCGCTGGCCGTCCAGGCAAAGCGCATCTCGCGCGTCGAACATGACCGCACGCGCGTAGCCATCCTGCGCGACGGTGCGTGGACAACGATGGATGGATGAGAGCCCCGACAACGACCAGCCAACTCCCGCGATGCCGCTGCCGGAACGGCTGCTGTAGCTGAGTGCCAGCGCCGGCTGCATGCCGCGGCGGCCCGGAGGCACCTTGATGGGGACGGTGTAGGTCGCGGCGCCGCCGCTGACGCCTGCATCGGCATCGACAGCGCCAATCGTCGGGTCGTGACCCGGCAGTTCCCCGGCCAGACCCTGCACGGGTGCATCCGGCGCGATTGGACCAATCGATTGCAGGGCCTGAACGTGAGGCGAGTAGCCAAGCACCGAACCCCAGGGGGATCGCAGCTCGAATCGATACGTGTGGCCGACCGTGAGTAGGTCGCTGAACTCACCTGATTGGGAAGGTTCGCCTGGCGGAATGTCCACTGGCACGTTCTGCTGTGGCCCCGCGCTCAACTGCACACGAACGGCCTTGGCGCCCGTGATGTTGGAGTACCAGTTGACGACGACGGCGCACTGGGACGCAGGTGATGGCGCGGAGCAGCTGAAACGGTCCACCACGATTCCGGTGGTCCGCGTGACCTTTTTCAGGACGACGTGCCGCTCGGGGCCAATCGACTGGTTGGGAGGCGGACCGGCCCCGAATGCTCCGCGGCGCCAATCGACCGCGGCACTCCCGGGCGGCACTTCGGAGGCTGCTACGACTGCCTCGATCGCCACGTACATCGTTTCATTGTTCTGGCTGACACCGTTTGCCACGGAGACGAAATTCCGGGCGATTCGACCGGCAGGCCGCGAGGAAACGCAGTTGGGGTTGCAGTTGTTCCACTGGGCAGAGGGAACGCCGCGCGAAGACCTGAAATAGCTCAGGTTCGAAGTGGACCAGGCATCGAGACCTGGAGCACCGCCGCCTGGCGTTATCGATTGCGACTGCACCCAAACGGGCGCACCGGCCTGGTCGTACACCGGCAATCCGTGAGCCTCGGCGTAGTCAGAATAACTTTGGCGCGGAAACACCCAAAGGTGGTCGCCGTAACCCCCGTAGGTGGGTTCGTACCAGGCACCGCTGAACAAGGAATTGGCGTTCAGAGGGCTCGGGTTGTGCGAGCCGTTCGGCGCCGTCCGCACGAAGTCGATAACGCACTCATCTTCCCCGAGCGCGCCCCACCTCCAGCTCAACGCGATTCGACCTGGATCGTTCGGGAGGAACCGAAGCGCCACGCTGCCCACCGCGGTCCGGGTGACGTTGCCGCTCGGGTGCCCGTTGCCGTTCCACGTCACCCGGTACAGGGGCGACATCCAGGTCTCTGTATGCGAGTTTGCTTGCAGCGCATCCGACTGGAGCCACGTGGGGGATCCATTCGGGTTGTACGTAAACCACGTCACGACCAGCAGGGAGTCGCTGCGAACAATGTCCCAGCCCACCCCGTCACGCTGGGGATTCCACCAGGGTCCAGGAGTAACAGGAAAGTCTCCCGGGGTAATGGGCGTCGGGATACTGGGGCAGACCGTCGCGTCCGGCGGCTGCGCGGGACCACCTTGAGCCGACAAGATCGCACTCACCGGAAGCAGGATCGAGATGCACGCGAGCTGCCACCAGGAGGTGCGGCCCCGCTTGCGCGTGGTGGCAACTGCGTGGCCTTCACATTCCCTGACGATCAGCCTCATGTTGCGCTCCCTGATGGTTGAAATCCCGATGAGGGCACCCTATCGACACGCCGTGGAACCGCAATGGCGCCGCTACGCCAGCGCCAGTGAGCGCCGCTCACATCGGTGCCCCAACGCCAACCCGAGGCGCCGATCTGGCCGGGCAGGTGAGCGGTTTTGTACGGATTGACACGGTGGAGCTTCGCCGCTTAACTCAGCGACGGTTGCCGGAAAAGAGTACGGCCAGGGATTGGGACTCGCCGCGAACGCGAGAGAGCATTTCAGGGAGGAAACGATGCCCACACTTTCGGATCGCATTCGGGCCGCCAGACGGCTGACCGGATTGTCTCAATCCCAGTTTTCGCTATCACTGCGCGTGGAACGGAGCGCAGTTGCGCACTGGGAGAGGGCTCAGGGCACCACGCCGACGACAGGGAACCTGATGGCGATCGTGAATCTGACCGGAGTCTGCTTCGAATGGCTTGCCGTTGGCAGGGGCAGGATGCGCCCTTCGCAGTTCCCCGATGATCTCGAGTTCAAGGCCACGCGCGTTGCGCAGGACGATGCTGAAGAGCATCTGCTTTGCGCGTTCCGCAGGCTGCGGCCCGCAGCGCGGAATAGCCTCATGGGGTTGCTCGGAGAGATATCGGCACAATCCCGGAGTTCCGACAGACGCATGAGGCAGCGCGGCTGAAGGGAATCGATGGTGCACTGTGCGACGGTGGCACCTGCTTACGTGCGCCCGGAATCCTGATCAGCGCACCCGCGACGACCCCGCCTTCAACGGGACCGATGGCGACGGGCGATTCCTGGCGACTGAGCCGGCCTAGATCTGCTGGAAAGGGAAAATCAGTTCCGTGGGTTCACCCGTCTCGATGAATAACGCCATGCCGCGCTCGTGCCAGGGCGCCAGCACGCGGCGCTCGCGGCCGTCGGGGTAACCGTGCGTCGCCGGCCGGTGCGTGTGGCCGTGGATGAGGCGCCGCACGCCGTGCGAAGACATCGCACGCGCGACGGCATCGTCGTTGACATCCATGATCGACATGGACGTGGTCGAGGTGTGCGCCGCGCTCGCAGTGCGTGCTTGCGCGGCTAACGCGCGGCGGACATCGAGAGGCTGCGCGAGCATCGCCGATTGCCACGCGGGGTCGCGTGATTGCCTGCGGAATTGCTGGTACGCGGCGTCGTCGGTGCAGAGCGAATCGCCGTGCATCAGCAGGATCGATTCGCCGCCGTGCTGGATCAGGCACTGTTCCGGGAGCAGCGCCATGCCGCAGTGTTGCGCATAGCTCTCGCCGAGCAGGAAGTCGCGATTGCCGTGCTGGAAGTAAACGCGAGTCCCGCTTGCGGACAGCGCGTGCAGTTCGCTCGCTACTTCGACCAACAGCGGCGCATCGTCGTCATCGCCGATCCACGCGTCGAAGAGATCGCCGAGGATGTAGAGGGCTGAGGCCTCGCGCGCCGGGCCGCGCAGCAGCGCGAACAGCGCGCCCGTGATCTCCGGGCGCGCTGTTTCGAGATGCAGGTCCGAGATGAAGAGGAGCGTCAGCGCGGTTACTTCGTGACGAGCTCGGCGGAGTTGATGACCACCGCGGATTTCGGCACGTCGCTCGGCAGCGGGCCGCCGGGACCGGTTTCCACTGCGCGGATTCGATCGACCACTTCCATGCCCTTCACCACCTTGCCGAACACCGCGTAGCCCCAGGTCGCGCCACTGTCCTTGCTCACGAAGTCGAGGCGGGGCGTGTCGACGACATTGACGAAGAACTGCGCCGTGGCCGACTCGGGATCGCCGGTACGCGCCATGGCGACGGAGCCACGAACGTTGCTGAGCCCGTTGTCGGCTT
>JBBQNY010000102.1:0-9942 GCA_038330365.1 Lysobacterales bacterium
GTAGACGCGTACCACCTGCCCTTCGATTCGATGCGACTCGACTCCCGCGGTCAAGGGAACGCCGGTGAAACGCACCACGCGCAGCGGCGGATACTTGAGCGCCGGACGCCGCGCGCGTCGGTCGATGGCGATCCAGACCTCGGACGGAAGTTGCGTGCCGAGTCCGTGGAACTGGAGCGCGGAGAGCAGGCAGACGATGCCCAGCGGCACCGCGGCGGCAGCGATGGCGAGGCCGTGATGTTCGGTCGACGCGTGCTCGGGCAGTCGGTAAAGGCCGCGGGCGATGCGTTCGAGCTCTCCCGTCGCCACCAGTCGGCTCAGCACCTGGCGATGCACGCCTGCTGCAGACAGATCGCGCGCGGTCAAACCCTGTCGACGGCGCGCCAGCCTCAGAGCGGTGGCGCGGGCGGTGGCTGCGGCCATGTGGCGAATGGTAGACGTTTGTCGTTTTCTGTCAACGGTTCGCCACATCGTGCGACCCGGGGAATCATTCGGACGGAGTGCGGATGTCAGCTGGGTTGTTGCCCGCGAAGTTACGGGCCATGTGTGTCAGGTATCGGCGATCAAGATCCACGCATCCCTTGTGTGTTGCGGGCGCGGGTTCAGCTGCCGGCGACAGGTCGACGCAAACGGACACCGTTGCAACTCAAGGCGAGCGCATTGTTGACCGTCGCGGTCACCACAATCGCGCGTGCTTTCGCCAACAGTGGTGGGCCCACCAGCACTCCAAAACATGGCCAAGTAAATTTTCAAGGCCCAGCTGAGCCGCCCGGCAAGCCTACGAACAGGGAAAATGAACCTGACCCTATTCTTCGGTGCCATCGACGCTCGACCGCCCGAGGCCGCGTACTTGAGTTTGCCCTCGAGGCGTGAAAGGCTGTCCGAAAGGTCGCACTCGGCACTGTACCTAGGATCTCCGATTGGCCATCAGCTTCGACAATGTCGGCATTAAGACGGTTAGCAAAACAGATCGGAGCAAAGCCGCATACGTACCGACCCAAGAACAGGTTGCAGCCATTGAGGCGGCCGGAATTCTGCCGGCAATTCCTCGTCCGGCACCTGACTTCAAGATCACGGTACTAAGTGACCCAAGGCGGACTTCGATTCGAGCGTCCTACTACCATTCGAGGCGGTCAAAGCAGGCAAAGCGGTTGCCCGAACCGCGCATGGGTCACGAACTGATTACGAGTTGGCTGGAGACCGGCGACAGACTTCTGATAGGCAATGTTGGCTCAACAGTATTCGCTCAGAAACTTTCCGCACTTGAGCCATCCGCGGCTACCCGACGCGCCTTCCCCTCCGCTGCCGCCGCATTAGCGGCAGCGGCTGCCGCCGCGGCTGCAGAGATTGTTCGGAGGGCGAAAAAAGCAAAGGGAAAGCCAAAGAGGCACGTGGTAACGCGCAACGAATTCTTCCGAAACCAGTACGTGGTGGCGGCCGTCATCATGCGAGCAAACGAAAAGTGCGAAATGCCCGGATGCGAGTGTTGTCTATTTAAGAAGGACGACGGATCGATGTACCTCGAGGCGCATCACATTGTGCCTCTTGGCGAAGGCGGAGACGATTCTCTAGCGAATGCGGCTGCACTCTGCCCGCATCACCATCGAGTGCTGCATTTCAGCAAGGATCGAAAGTCTTTGAGGAAGTTACTCGCTACTCACATCGCCTCGATCGACTTTTAGGATTAATAGCGTGGTCGTGCAATCCTCGGCCTAAGCTAGTTCTCTGACCATCTGCAGCAGCGTGCCCTTGGCTGCCTATCGAGAGACTGTATGTCATGAAGTCTCCGATTTGCCAAGTAGTGGCTCGACATCGCCAAAACCCGATGCCGCGGTCACGTGGAAGTAGTGCAAAGCTCGCATTCAAGTGCGTCAGCTTCGCCGCCCGAGCCTATCTGATGTCTATTGCGCTCAAGTCAAACTCGCCGAAGCTTTCGTAGAGCACGGACAGACGTTTCTTCGAAATCCGGAACTGGCTCCGAGCCTTGACCCGGGGCTTGGCGGTGGAGAAGCCGTCGATCTTCGATCCCGGATCGAAGACGATAAGACCCGCCGCGAGCGCGCTCAGGTACTTCGAGAAGTCCGTTCGCTCTCCAAGCAGTACGGGGTTTTTGTAGCGGTACGACGGCGTCGCTGATTCCTCTGCTTTGTACGGCACGTACGCCGCGTACGCATGTTTGCGGTTCCAGTGGGTCAGCAGGTGGCTATAGGTCCAAGTGGCAGCTTCGTTTCCGTGCCGGTCGGACAGGAGAATTTTGCCGCTCACGTCGTTGATTACGCCTTTCCTTGCGTCGAACCCGCTAAGTCCAAGTGTCATGGCGGTGGTGCTGTTCGACTTTCCGTATTTGTGAAGGCCGGTGAAGTACATCTGATCCTTTTCGCGGACGCACCGGCCATAGTTCCGTACGAAGGCTCCCACACCTCTCTCGCCGTAGAAGCCACCGTTCGGCTCGGGAGTCATGAGGGTGATGCGGTTTCCGCTGAAAGCTTTGATCTCCCACCCCATGAAATCGGGTGCGGCGTCGCCGTTGGGCTTTATACCGAGCAAGGCCTCGAGTGTGTATCCGCCACCGTTGCGGGCGAGATAGGGTATGGCTGTTCCCTGCTTGTTGAGGCGCATGGAGGGAACGGGACCCATGTCCTGGATCGCCCGCAAACGCTCGATGACACATGCGCGTGAGTTAACTGCGGACATCCCGGGGACTGCGAGTTCCTGGAATACTCCCGTATCGTTGCGAGGTGCGAGGGTTGCCTCGTATGCGAGAGACGAGTCTGCCGGCGCCAGGTATGCAAGGGTGCGCCCATAGGGTGTTGTGCCGAAGAACAGAACCCGACCGTCTGTGCCCTTGCGCAGATTCCTGGCGATGGGACGAAGGTGCTCGTTAGGCGCGCTCTTGCATCCGAGAAGGAATCCCGAAAGCCTGACCTCTGGATACCGCGGATACAGAATCAGCTGCGCCGTACGCGCCCTTTCCAAAGATGTCGGGCCCACCCAGAAAAAATCCAATGGAGCCTTGAAGGTCGGATTTTTGAGCCCCGGCTCCGCCAGCACCGTTCCGTAAGGAAAAAAAGTCAGGACCTCGAAGCTGCCGCCTAGATAGATCTGTTGCTTACTGTTGTCGTTTTCGCTCAGATGCTTGAAGAAAATACGCGTAGCGCCGAGGTTGGTGAAGCGCGCTAACAGAGCAGACAGTTCAGCGAAGGATTCCACGGAGTACTCGAGCCGCCGTTTCCGCGAGAGTAACTGCAAAGGCCACCCAGAAAGGCGGTGGGCGCGGAAGATTCGCCACGATCCTCCCAGCCAAGTCGCTTATGGCCTGTGTCCTCTCAGAGTTGGATACGTCGCGGAGTTCGCACTCCCAAATTGATTCGACATTCCAGCCAACGGCGCGCAATTGCTCGTCGTTGCGCGCGTCCCTTGCTTGGTTCGCGTCAATCTTCGCCTTCCAGAACTCTTGGCGTGTCTTCGGCATGCGGAACAGATGGCAGTCATGCCGATGCCAGAAGCACCCATGCACAAATACGACTGTCCGGTACTTCGGGAGCACGATGTCCGGGCGCCCGGGCAGGCCTGCGCCTCCCAGGCGATAACGGAAGCCCTGCGCATGCAGCGCGCGCCGGACTTGCAGTTCGATCTTCGTATCCTTTCCCTTGATCCGCGACATCAGCGCGGAGCGCCGCTCCGGGCTGATGATATCCACCGGCTCAGGCGGCCTTGCGCTGCGCGGTTTCTGCTTGGCCGATTCCGTCTAGCAGGGGCACGATCAGCTCGGCGACCGCCCCAACCACCGGGACGACGACCGAGTTGCCGAACTGCTTGTAGGCACGCGTATCGGACACCGGAATGTGGAAACTATCGGGATAGCCCATCAGGCGCGCACACTCGCGAGGTGTCAGACGGCGCGGGTTCTTCTTCTTGCCCTGATCTACAAGAATCTCGGAGCCATCCTTGTAATAGCGAGCGGAGAGGGTGCGGGAGGTGTCGTTCCTTGTGACCAGCCCGAATCCGAACCCGTTGCCCTTCGCGCGGTGCTTTGCGGCATAGCCCTGCAGGTACTGCCAAAGCTTGTCTGACAGCGTGTAGCAATCACGAACCTTTCCTTTGACACCCTCCAGGTACGCCGGATCTACAGCTTCGGATCCGTTCTGCGGATGCAGGATCGAACTGAGCTTCGGGCCCGACTCCAAGGGCGGAAGCTGCAGCAGTTCCCAGTCGAACGCCACTGGTTCGCGAAAGCCTACGATGATGATGCGTTCGCGATGTTGCGGAACGAAGTGCTTGCCGTTGATGACTCTGGTGAAGACTGAGTAGCCAAGCTCGTTGCGCAGAATATCGATGATCGTCGAGAACGTGCGACCTTTGTCGTGTCCGACCAGATTTTTGACGTTCTCCAGCAAAAACGCCTTGGGACGCTTCGCGGCGATGATGCGTGCGACGTCGAAGAACAGGGTGCCTTGGGTTTTGTCCGAAAAGCCATGCGGACGGCCGAGCGCGTTCTTCTTGGAAACGCCGGCGATCGAGAACGGCTGACACGGAAAACCCCCCAGTAGCAGGTCGTGATCGGGTACATCGTTCTCGTGCACTTGGGTGATGTCGCCAGCAAAGACATGACGCTGATCGTCCTGGAAGTTGGCGGCGTATGTCTTCTGCGCGTACGCATCCCATTCGCTTGTGAAAACGCACCGCCCCCCGCGTGCCTCGAACGGGATGCGCAACCCGCCAATTCCTGCGAAAAGGTCGATGAAACGGAATTTTGCGGTGTCGATATCGGTCTCCGGGAACGGCAGCAGTCGCTGACGGATAGCGTCAGTCACGTAGGCGGGTGGTTCTGTTTCACGGATCTTCCAGCGCCGCACCGTTTTCGGAGTTACACCGAGTGCGTGCGCGACTTCAGTCGGGGAATACCGCTTGAGAGCACGACAAAGCAGGTCGTATGGATCCATGGCTCGAGGCCTCGCTGGGAACGGCGGGGACAGTATGTCCATAGTTGTCCCAGCGGTAAAGGGCCGGCGGCAACGAAAAGACAGACTTCAGGGCAGTGGCGCGGCTGTTCTCAGGTGGTATGACAGCTTCGGCAGCAGTGGTAGCAGCCGTTCGATTTCCAGTAAGTCTGCTTGGCCTGCTGAACTGCCGTGGTGCAGGTGCCGTGGTATCCGAGTGCCAGTCGTTTGTCTAACGCGGGGAGGGTGGGACAAACCCCTGGGGTGAGGTCGTGCACCTCGTGGTCACCGTTGAGCTGCGCTTTCTTGTTGACGCAGTAGCTGGGCATTTATGCGGTCCTCAAGAAGTCCGGTTGGACATACGCAGATATCCAACGTGTTCGTCTCACGGGCAGAGATTTCGCGCAGATCGCGATCCTAAACAATACTTCGGGTGGTCGCCGTCCCCGTCAAAAATTGCATTGACTTTGCCCTCTGGCCCAATTGACTCCAGTTCTGTTAGCGCCCCGCGCGACGACTACCATGCAGTTCCCGACAGCCGCAGAGACGTCCATGTCCCTCTCGATGCACGCCGCGTCCGTTCCCGTGTTCCAGCAGATGCTCGCCGCGCTGGCGGGTGTCCTGGCCAAGGCGGAGTCCTTCGCCACCGAACGCAAAATCGATCCGGACGCGCTGCTGCAGGCGCGGTTGTTCCCCGACATGTTTCCGCTGGCGCGCCAGGTTCAAATCGGCTGTGACTTCGCCAGCAGCGTGACGGCGCGGCTGGCGGGCGAGGAGGTCCCCACGTACGAAGGTGGCGACGCGACGTTCGCCGACCTCCAGCAACGCATCGCCACGACGCTGGCCTTCATCGGCGGGGTGAATGCTGCACGCCTTGAAGGCAGTGAGGGCCGCGAGCTGGTGCTGCGTCCCGGCACGCCCAAGGAACGCCGCATCGGAGGCCAGGCCTACCTGCTGGCGTATGGGCTGCCGCAGTTCTTCTTCCATGTCACCACCGCCTACGATCTGCTGCGCCACAACGGCGTGGCGATCGGCAAGAAGGACTACATGGGCGCGTACTGAGAAGCAGGGTGGCGACGCTGGACCGTACAGATCGATCGCGCGGCATGCCGCTTCGCCTTGAAGGAAGTCGCGCGAAGGCATGCATTAGCATCCTCCGGATGGTTTCGAGGAATTCGGCGACATGATCGGCAAGCGCGCGAGGGAGTTCGTTCGCCAACGGGACTGGGTGGGAACGGCGTTCGAGCTACTCATCGTCGCACTGGGTGTCCTTCTCGGTATCCAGGCGTCCAACTGGAACGATGACCGGCTCAGGAATGCGCGGCAGGGGGAAGTACTGAGCCAACTTGGCGCAGAGCTGGATCAGACGATTGCCGAAGCCGACCAGCGCATCGCCTTTGGCGCGCGCACGGTCGAAGAGATCGGAGTCGTCATCTCGGCTGCCGAAAGCGGTCACGTCGATCCAGAAGACGATGCGAAATTTCGTTCGGGTCTCAACCTTCTGGATGGCTGGTGGAAGCCGGCATGGCGACTGGGAACGGTTGACGAATTGATATCCAAGGGCGAGCTCGACCTCATCCCGGATGCCAGGCTGCGGGCGGGTTTGATCGCCTATCGCGACACAGTCAACGTCATTCGAGGAGATCTCGAAATGATGGTGGCTGACATCTATCAGCATATGCCGACCGTCGTTCGACACGTGCGCTTTGATCCAACCCGTGCCGTCTTCGAAGCCAAGTCCGAAGCCGACATGATGAATGCCGATCTGTTCGACGTCTCTGCGAATCCCGCCGACCTCCACGCCGATCACGAGGTATTGAACGCGCTCAGCGCAATACGGCGAGATCAGGTCTATGCACTGGGCAACCAGATCACCGTGCGTGAGGAGGCCGTTGCCCTGCGGGAGCAGCTGAAGGCAGTGCAAGGACCGGCGCCGCCTCCGGCTACTGCTCGATCACCGTGAACGCGAAAAGTTGCTCTGCAGAGAGTCTCGCCGCGCACAAGGTAGAGCGTTGCGATGCGCCGTTGCTTTTCAGACAAGCAGCCGTCGAGCACCCTGCCTCAGCGCGCCAAGCGGTTCGCGGTGAGGTGTCGGATCCAAGCGCGGCGATGGACGCCTGACGACGACGCAGCCGCCGATTGGGTTTTTTCGCGCCCTTTTCGAGCTGCTGAAAGCGGAGTTGTTGGTGGCCAACACTCGCCCACTACCCCCTCGAAGAGAAGGCCAGCAGCGCCGGATGGGGCGACGCCGCAACGGTGGGCGGGGTTGTCTGCCGCCAGCGCGCCGCGCACCGGCGGCGCACCCACTCGAGAGTCACTCGAAGCCGTCGGTGAAGATCGAATCACCCGCTGTCGTCGTGTTGAAATCGGCTGTAACAGCTCCGATCCGCAAGGTGGTGATGGTCGTCTGCATCGGCCCGCTGGCGCTGAGGTGGCGAACGCGCACCAGGTCGCCGCTGCGCACGACGCCGGGCGATGCCGTGAAGGCTTCGCCGTTGATCTGGTACTCCGAGCTCGCCACACCGGACACGCCGATCCCCACCGGGGTGCTGAGGCCCGACACCGAGACGAGGTTGGACGATTGCAGTTGACTGGCCGCCACCCCAACGACCGTTGCCAGACTGAAGCTGTTCGGCGTGAAGTCGGCGCCCGCGTCGAACTCGGAGAGCGGGCCACCGCCTCGTACCAGGCGAACCAGCATGTCACCGCTTTTCATCGCAGACTCGCTGACACCATCCGAGAAGCTGACGCTCCAGGCAAATGCGGCAAGGCTGGCGCGGGTAGTTGAAGACCATAGGGGCGAGTTGTCCCAGACCGGAAAGAGCTGGGTGTTGAGCGCCGGAAATGAGCAGCCGGTTTCCACCAGACTGCGCAGCTCGTTCCGGTTCGGCAACCGCCAGTCAGCGAATCCGGCATAGCTCTCCACCTCGGCCGCGCTCAATGCAGCGCCCCAGTTCATTGCCACTGCATTGCCGATGCTGCAATCACTGCCCGAGCGCCCCTGCACACAGCGTTTCCAGACCAGCGCGGTTTGCACATCGGCCACGACCGGCTCCGCGGCGGTGCCGGGTGTCACCAGTACGTAGCGGGCGTTCGGCGCCACTCGTGGGTTGCCCGCCGGGCAATTCTGAGCATGTGACAACGAGCTGCAGCTCAGGATCAGCATCAACGCCGCGAACGATCCGCGCTTCGCGACGAGCCGTCGCCATACAGCCGCCAGTCGCGATGTCTTCATGGTGCAGTCCTCACCAGACGCACGCGCGCGGTCGTCGACTTCAGGAATAGTTGTTGTCCCGCGAAGGAGAACGACACCGCCCAGGCGCCGTCCCCGTTGGCAAACGAAGGCGCGTTGTCACCCGACCAGTAATCGCTGCTCGAGGAACCAGGAAACCACACGCCATCCAGCAAGGGGCCGTTGCTCGAGCTCAGATCGAGCAACGACTCGAGCTCCGGTGCAGTCGGCACGCGCCAATCCGTCGCGCCGCAGAGGCGATCGTCTCCCGCCAATCCATTCACCGCGTCACGAAACGCCGACGTATTGCACAAGGCGAGACCGAAACAACCGCTGGCGCTTCCTGCCGAGCCGGCGTTGCCACCATTCACGCTCGCATTGCTGTCGAACCAGGTGAAAACGCTGCGGCCGTCGAGCAGGCTCGAGTCCCGCCGCCAGGTAACCGCCCAGATCAGCCCGGTGACATTGTCACGTGTGCATCCCCAGGTCGGAGGATCAAATCCCAGCTCGGCGGACTCCGGCAGATCCGCACCGCCGTTGCTGATCTTGGTGTAGTCACGTCCGGACAGGCTGGACGAACCGCGTTTGACCAGCACGCCCACGGCATCGGCCGCTGTGGCGCCGCCGGTGCAATCCTGTCGGTTGAATCCCGCTGTCTCGGGATCGGGCTGCGCGGGTGAAACCGTCCCGTCGAGCGCGCTGGCGTTGAAGCAGCCGAGCTGCCCGGTGTCATTCAGAGCGCGGTCCTGAGCGAGCACGGGCATCGCTGCAAAACCCACCAATGCGATGAGGATCAGTGCAGCTGTGCGTCGACGCGCAGGAGTAGGCGCAATCCACACCCACGGCGCAAAGTCGCCGAACTCAAAGCCTCCAACGGCATGGATAGTCAATTTACGATCATCGCTTACCCCCCAGTAACAGCGAATCACCTGTTCTACGCCGACGCGAACACAGCCGCAAGCACCACGAGGTGTTCCATGATCCAGAGCGCCACGACTCCGGAGGCCCGGATGCCGTCAACGTCCGCGGAAAGAACTCCACCGGCGTAGCCAGCGACCTCGCCGGCCGGGGGTGGTCCGCGCGTGCAGCACGCGTTCGCCGATGACCCGCACAGGCTCCGCTCGCACGGCGCCGCTTATCACTGCCGGAGCCGCGGGCTGACCTTTGGCCTCCAGTGCGAGCACGACCGCGCCGCCAGCGCCGGGGCTATCGTGCCCCTGCCGGCAGTCCGACGAGCGGGCCCAACGGATGATCCAGGCCCTCGGGGAGCTGGACGCCATCTGAGCAATGCTGGCCTACACTCGGTGAAACGGTTCCCAGGAAATGGCGATGCAGCTGCGCAGGATCATGCAAAGTCTACGGACCCGCGACTGGTCGACGGTCGCGATGGAGATTTTCATCGTGGTGGTCGGCGTGTTCATCGCGCTGCAGGTCAGCAACTGGAACGACGATCGCAAGGATGCCAGCCGTGGCGATGAGTACCTGCGCCGAATGCAGATTGAGCTTCGCGGCGACATCAAGCAGCTGGGAGACATTTCAGCTTTCTGGGCCGCCGTGAACCGGCACGGCATGGCCGCGCTGGCTCACGCCGAGCACGGGACTTTGCACGAAGAGTCGGCGTGGAAGACTCTGCTGGCGTATTACCAGGCCAGCCAGATCTGGCCGTATCGCAAGGACAACACCACCTTCCAGGAAATACGCGCGAGCGGTGAGTTCGGCCTGATCCGCGATCAGGAGCTGCGTGCCCGCATCTCGAGCCATTACGCCAGC
>JBBQNY010000103.1:0-9914 GCA_038330365.1 Lysobacterales bacterium
GTACTGGTTGATCCAGATCCTGATCTTCTGGCTGCATGCGGGATCTCCTCCCGCAAGAGCCTCGACGATCAGGAGGTCCGGTCGCCCGTCACCGTCGAAGTCGCCGGCAGACTCCAGGTAGGAAATCGGACCGCTGCTGCTGGTGTTGATCGGGATCGTGATGTTGGATTCGATGGCCGCCGAAAACGACCCGCCGGCGAATGGGCCTGGACTGGATGGATTGCCTTCACGCCATGACCTGAAAGCGATGCGCCGTCGGGTCGGGTCGGCGGGTATGGCAACCGTAGTCACGATGTCCGTACGCCCATCGCCGTCGAAGTCGGCTTGAGCGCGGGGGAACTCCATCAGTGCCTGTGATTCTTCGGCACTCAACTTCAGAACACCCGTTACAACGCGTTCAGCCGTGGCTGCGATCAGATACGCACTGGTGTCTTGCCCCAGTTCGTCGCGCTTCTTCTTGACCTCGACCAGGAGTTCGCGGCTGCCGTCACCGTTGAAGTCGGCGGTGGCTGTCACACGGGAGATGAAAGGCGCGTAGGAATCGTCCGGCCCGCTGAAGTCACCTGGGAGACCCGTGATCGGAAAGTCTTCCGCTGTTCCGAACTGCGGAATCTGCAGTTTCTCGATCTGGGAAAGCAGTGCAACGTTTGATGTATCGAACGTCGTGGGACCCCGGCAGACAGGAGTGCCTGCGGTCATCGCACACTCGGTGACCGATTGCAGCAGGCTTCGCTTGGTCGAGACGCTTGACTCATAGGCCAGGGAATACCGCCGCACGCTCTCGACCGCGCCGTTGGAGTTCGGGGCCCTGGTGAGGATTTCGCTCAACCGGCGCGTCTGCCGACTCTCAGCACGCCCCAGGAAGCTGGTTGACTGATCGAAGCTCGCGCGGTTCTCGTAGGTGAAATTGACGCTGCGGGTGCCTACGGTGTTGAGCGCAGAGTTATAGGTACTCGTGTAGTCAATGCGCGACAGCAGCAGCTCACCGAAGCCCTGGTTGACATAGACATAGTCCACCGCATTGCCGACCGGGTCCTGCCGTCTCGCGAGCAACCAGCTCAAGGGCAGGGGTGTCGCACTGGCCGGAATTGAGCGTGCCGAAGCTGAACCCGCGGACGTGGCGCCGAGGAACATCGTCTCGCCGGAACGCTGTTCGACCTTGAAGTATGAGGACGCGCTGGTGAGGCTCCCTCCGAGTTGGGTGATGCGCGCGAAGCTGTCGATCTCGGTCGCGTAGGTTGCGCCAATCTCCCCATACAGCGCGGCGCTGTTCGCCCTCCGGATGAGTCTCTGGCCATCGAGGCACAGGGCATCGCGGTCGTCGAACTTCACGGGGCGCACATATTCGTCCTGCGCCATGGTGCGCGGACATCGATGCACCGAGGAGAGTCCCGACAGAGACCAGCCCATGCCCGCGATACCATTGCCCGATCGGCTGCTGTAGCTCAGCGCAATATCGGGCTGCATGCCCCGGCGACCCGGTGGAACCACGATCGGGATCGTGTAGGTGGCCGCACCGCCGCTGACACCCGCCTGCGCGGAGACGGCTCCGATCTGGGGGTCGTGAGCAGGCAGTTCGGAACCGAGGCTCTCCACTGCAGCGTCAGGGACTGGAGTGAATCTCGACGCGACGGCTCGCACTTCGTTCGTGTACGCGAGGATCGCACCGCTCGCACCACCCGTTCGCAACTCGAAGATGTACGTATGACCGAGCTGCAAAGAATCGATGTATTCGCCCGAACCCGCCGTTGAACCGGCCAGGGCGATGGGTACATTGAAGTTCGGTCCCGGCGTCCGCTGAACGCGATACGGCCGCGCGTCGGGATAGTCGGAGTACCAGTTCACATTGACGGAGCACTCGGAGAGTCCCGCAACCACGGTGCAGGACAGCCGGTCAACGACAATACCGTCGACCTTGGAAATCTTGTACAGCTGCACGTCCTGCGTTGGCGATGTTGATCCGCCGGACGGGCTCACCACGCCCCGATTCCAGTTCACGCTTCCTGCAGCTCCGCTCGGCGCACTGGGTACGCGCGCCTCGATGGCGGATTTCATTACTCTCGCCGTCTGGTTTTGCGCCTCGGGAAACATTCGACTCTGGCGTCCGGCGGGTATCGACTGCGTGCATCCTGCGGTGGCGCAGTTGACCCAGGTGCTGGCTGTGGGCACGCCTCGCGTCGAGTAGAAGTAGTTGAGATCGGCAGTTTCCCAGCTGTTGCTCGGAGGCGCCTGAGTGCCGTGTAGGACTTGAGATTGGACCCACACGGCCTTGCCACTCACGTCGTAGATGAGCAGTGAGTGCGTCTCGGTATATGTCAGATCCGCCTGCCGCAGAACGATTCGCGAGATGTCGCCGTAGCCATCGAGACCTTCTTGCGAACTCTCAGCCCAGCTGCCCGAGTAGAGCGCATTGACGTTCTGGGGAGAATTCTGCGGCGAACCGGCGGGCGTTCTTGAGAAGTCGATGATGCACTCGTCTTCTCCATAGGCGCCCCACTGCCAACGGATGGCAATTCGGCCTGGGTCATTGGGGAGGAACCGCAACGCCACGTTGCCCACCGCGGCACCTACGGCGTGACCGGACTGCGAATTTCCAATCCAGGTATACCGATAGAGCTCCGCTGACCATGTTTCGGTCTGGGAGCCGGCGGGCCGTGGCAGCGTTTGCAGCCAGACGGGCGCACCGTTGGAGTCGTAGGTCAACCAGACCAGGTACATGTCGATATCGTTGCGGACGATGTCCCAGCCCGTACCGTCGCGCGCCGGGTTCCACCAGAGGCCTGTGGAAACAGGAAAACTGCCCGGGGCGATGGGTGCCGGGTTTACGGGACACACTGACGCCTCCGGAGGCTGCAGATACTGAGCCTGGGAGACCGATGCAAGGAGCAGCGCGAGCAGTCCGACGAGGACACTCATGCAAGCCGAAGCCTTTCCCTTCCGTGCGACGTCCATGTTCACCCCTGCGGTTAACTGTTGGATTGCGGGTTGCCGTGCCGTGGAATGCACGTGCGTAAAGCGCGTTGGCGTGCGTGCCTGAGCAACCGCACAGTAGCGCCGGGAATGGGAATCGCGCGGACCCCGTCCTGGTATGGGAGGTGAGCGGTGCTAACCGCTGACGCGCAACTGCTTGATTTCCCTCTGCCAGACACATCGGTGGTGAACACAACCGGACAACTTGACGGAGGCGGATTCTCGACTTAAGGTCCGTGCGTCACGAAATCCCGCACGCGTCATGGAATAACGCCCGCCCGATCTTTTCGATCGCAGCGGAATTCAGGAGGAATGCATGGCGATTCTGTCCGACCGGGTGCGACGCGCCCGCCGTCTAGCGGGCCTTTCCCAGTCGCAACTGGCTGCCCAGCTGAGCGTGGCCCGAAGCGCCGTGACCCACTGGGAGCGGCTGGGTGGGTCCACACCGACTACGCACAACCTCTGTGGCATTGTGGAGGTGACTGGGGTTACTTTTGAGTGGCTCACCGCGGGACGCGGACCCATCACCGCCACGGGCGCATGGGAGCCTTCCGGAGTTCCAGCTTCCGCACTTGCCATGGATGATGCCGAGCTGGCGCTGCTCGGTGCCTTTCGAACGCTGAGACCCGCCGCGCGCGGCACCTTGCTCAGCCTCTTGCGCGAACTGGGTCACCAGGGCGGTCGCTCCCGGCGTTCGAGCGTTACACGCTCCGTGACCTGACCCTTTTCGTGGCCATCAACCGCGGCTGACGTTCAACTCCGCGATGTCCTCGAAATCCTCAACGAAGCCCGCTGCTAGACTTTTTCGTTGTTCGCGCGCGCGCCTCCGTCATGACCAGCACTGCCGAGTTGTCTTCACCCGCGTCTGCCGACACGAAGCTCACGGGCAGCGTGGTCGATCGCGATTACACGCTGGACGACAAGTACGCGCGCACCTCGGGTCGCATCTATCTGTCCGGCGTGCAGGCGCTGGTGCGGCTGCCGCTGATGCAGCATCTGCGCGACGAACGCGCGGGGCTCGCCACCGGCGGTTTCATCTCCGGCTACCGGGGCTCGCCGCTCGGCGGTTTCGACATGGAACTCTGGAGAGCGCGCAAGCACCTCGATGCAGCAGGCATCCACTTCACGCCTGGCATCAACGAGGATCTCGGCGCCACCATGGTCTGGGGCTCGCAGCAGACCAATCTTTTTCCGGGCGCGCGCGTCGAGGGCGTGCATGCCATGTGGTACGGCAAGGGACCGGGTGTTGATCGCTGTGGTGACGTGTTCAAGCATGGCAATGCCGCCGGCACCTCGAAGCACGGTGGCGTGCTGGCGCTCGCGGCGGACGATCATGCCTGCCGGTCGTCAACTCTGCCGCATGGATCGGAAGGCGAGTTCGTCTCGGCGCTGATGCCGGTGCTCAATCCCGCCGGTGTGCAGGACATCCTCCATCTCGGTGTGCTCGGCTGGGCGATGTCGCGCTTCACCGGCCGCTGGGTCGGCTTCAAGACCATCGCGGAGACCGTGGAGTCTTCCGCCTCGGTCAATATCGATCCGTTCGCGCTCGACATCGTCATTCCTGCTGACTTCGAGTTGCCGCCCGGCGGGCTCAACATCCGCTGGCCTGATCCCCCGCTCGATCAGGAAATGCGGCTGCATCGCTACGCCGTCAAGGCGGCGCAGGCATTCGCGCGCGCCAATGGCATCGATCGCGTGGTTGTGGAATCGCCGCGCGCACGGCTTGGCATCGTGACCACCGGCAAGAGTTACCTCGATGTGCTGCAGGCGCTCGAGTACCTGGGCCTCGATGCGGCTGCCTGCGCCGAGATCGGCGTGCGCGTCTACAAGGTCGGCATGAGCTGGCCGCTGGAACCCGAGGGCATCCGCGCGTTTGCGCGCGGGCTCGAGGACATTCTCGTGGTGGAGGAAAAGCACGCCTTCATCGAGAGCCAGATGAAGGAGCTGTTCTACAACTTCGAGGGCAATCGCCCGAGCATCGTCGGCAAGTTCGACGAATCGGAGGAGTGGATCCTGCCCTCGGTCAACGAGTTGACGCCGGCGCGCATCGCCCGCGTGATCGCGAAACGACTCGCACGCTTTCACCGATCCGACCTGATCGACCAGCAGCTCGCGTTCCTGGCGCTCAAGGAAGCCGAGCTCGCACTGCCGCGCGCCAACTTCCCGCGCGTGCCGCACTACTGCCCGGGCTGTCCGCACAACGTGTCGACGCAGGTGCCCGAAGGCGCGCGCGCGTCCGCCGGTATCGGCTGCCACTACATGGTCACCTGGATGGATCGGCGCACCGACACCTTCACGCAGATGGGCGGTGAGGGCGCGACGTGGTGCGGGCAGGCGCCGTTCACCGCGACCGAGCACATCTTCCAGAACCTGGGCGACGGCACCTACTTCCATTCGGGCACGCTGGCCATCCGCCAGGCGATCGCGGCGGGCGTCAACATCACCTACAAGATCCTCTACAACGACGCCGTGGCGATGACCGGCGGCCAACCGGTCGACGGCATGCTGTCGGTGCCGCAGATCGCGCACCAGGTACGCAGTGAGGGCGTCAGCGAGATCGTGGTGTTGAGCGACGACATCGACAAGTGGTCGGATCCCGCCATCTTTCCGCACGGCGTCACCTTCCACGATCGCCGCCAGCTTGATGCGGTGCAGGAGCGACTGCGCACGGTGCAAGGCACTTCGGTGCTCATCTATGACCAGGTGTGTGCCACCGAAAAGCGTCGCCGCCGCAAGCGCGGCAAGCTGGTTGATCCGGCCAAGCGCGTCTTTATCAACACGCTGGTGTGCGAGGGCTGCGGCGACTGCGGCAAAAAATCCTTTTGCGTGGCGGTGCTGCCGAAGGAGACCGAATTCGGCCGCAAGCGCGAGATCGACCAGTCGGCCTGCAACAAGGATTACTCGTGCGTCGAGGGATTCTGTCCGAGCTTCGTAACGGTGCACGGCGGCAAGCCCCGGCGCGGGCGCAAGGTCGATGCGGCGGCGATGCTCGCTGATCTGCCGGAACCGCGATTCGCCAGCGACCTCGCGCAACCCTGGAACATCCTCATCACCGGCGTCGGCGGCACGGGCGTGGTGACGATCGGTGCGCTGATCGGCATGGCCGGGCATCTCGAGGGCCGCGGCGCGTCGGTGCTCGATCAGACGGGCCTCGCGCAGAAAGGCGGCGCGGTCACAACGCACATCCGCATCGCGCGCGATCCGACGGAGATCCACGCCGTGCGCATCGCGGCCGGCGAGGCGGATCTGGTGCTCGGCTGCGACATGGTGGTGGTCAACGACTACTGGGCGCTCTCCAAGATCCGCGCCGGACGCACCGAAGTCGTGCTCAATACCTTTGAGGCGATGCCGGGGACGTTCACCACGCGCCCTGATCTCGAGTTTCCCGCCGCCGAAATCGTCGCGGCCGTGCGCACGGCGCTCGATGGTGCCGAGCCGCTGACCGTCGATGCGGGGCGCCTCGCCACCGCACTCATGGGTGACGCGATCGCGGCGAATCTCTTCATGCTGGGATTCGCCTGGCAGCAGGGTCTGGTACCGATCTCGTTCGACGCGCTGATGCGTGCGATCGAGCTCAATGGCGCGGCCATCGAGATGAACCAGCGGGCTTTCGCTTGGGGTCGGCTCGCCGTGGTCGATATCGCGGCAGTGCGCGAAGCGGCCGGCGTTGCTCCGCGCGCGTCAGCGATGCGCGATGCGAATGCAGGACCGCTCGCGACACTGCCGCCGCTGGCCTCCGAGGGCCACGAATCCGGCATGACCATGCCGCATGCGCACGCCGAATCGACGCGCGCTCGCGCCGCTGGCGCCACCCTTTCGCCGGACGCGACGACGGCCGATGTGGCATTTTTGCCGCTCGACGACGCGCGCCTGTCCCGCACGCTGGAAGAAGTCATCGCGCGCCGCGCGGCTTTTCTCACCGAATACCAGAACGCGCGCTACGCGCAGCGCTATCTCGATGTCGTCGAGCGCACGCGCGCGGCCGAGCAGTCGAAGCTGCCGGGTTCAACCGCGCTCACCGCAGCGGTGGCGCGCTATCTGTTCAAGCTCATGGCCTACAAGGACGAGTACGAAGTCGCGCGGCTCTACACCAGTGGCGAGTTCCGGCGGCGGCTCGAGCAGCAGTTCGAGGGCGACTACACCCTGCGCTTTCATCTCGCGCCGCCGTTGCTCGCACGCAAGGACGCGCACGGCCACCTCATCAAGCGCGAGTTCGGGGCCTGGGTATTCAGCGCCTTTGGAATACTGGCGAAACTGAGGGGCCTGCGCGGCACGATGTTCGATGTGTTCGGCTACACCGCAGAACGCCGGATGGAGCGGGGACTGATCAAGGGCTATGTGAGCACCGTCGACGAACTGCTGCAGCGCCTCGATGCCCAGCGCATCGATCTCGCGGTGCAGATCGCCTCGGTGCCCGAACACATCCGCGGTTTCGGACACATCAAGGAAGCCCACGTCGCCGATGCGCGTGCGCGGGCTGCGACTTTGATGGGCCAGTGGAAATCAGACGAGTCCGACGCATCCAGAGCTTCGACCAGCGCCGCCGCCTGATCCGCGGCGCAGGCGTCCGGCAACCGGCACCCCGCGTCACGACCTGATCGGGTTCGCGCCGACTGCTACCGGAGGATTCGCCGCGAGCGCGAGCGCAATGCGCGTGTCAGTCAGGAACGCACCGTGCGGGTCGCTTGGCGCCAACATGAAAAAACCCGCCGGCTTGCGCGCGGCGGGTTGCAATGAAACGCGGGCGCCTGAGCGCCCGCTTGGGACTTCGATCAGCTGCGCGTAGCGCGCCAGGCACCGAAGCCGAGGAGGCCAAAGCCGAGCACGATGAGTGCGAGCAGGCCGGGTCCCGGAACGGCCACCGGAGGCGCGATGCCCGTGCCCTGCAGCTGGAACGTGATGGGCGGAGCGTTGCTGGTCACGGTCAGTGTCTGCGAGAAAGGACCGGTCGCAGTCGGCGAGAAGCGGTAGGTCACGGTGCACATGCCGGTTCCAGCGGCCAGCGTCTGGCCGGTGCAGCCGTCGGTGACCAGCGAAAACGGCGCGGTCGGTGCGGTGATCGCCGTGATGGTGGCCGGCGCATTACCGGTATTGGTGAGAGTCACAGTCGACGTTCCGTTCTGGCCCGTAACCACTTGGCCAAAATTGGCACCGGTGGCTGGCGACACGGTGAGCATCGGGGCCGGCGCCGGACCGGCATCGGTCCCGCGCACATTCAGGATGATATGCATATTGGGGAAGCCGATCCCTGCCGTCGGCGTCGGTGCCGTCAGCCCGCAGTCAGCCGCCTGGAGATAGCTCGGCGCGGTCTCGGCGGTGGCGTTCGAGCCGATGAAAAAAGTATTCGAAGCCGGCACACCGTCGGGAGTGAAAACTTCCGCTACCAGCTGCGCTCCTGCTGGAACAGTAGCGGTCAGGGGAACCGAGAGAAGCGTCAGGGCCTGGTTGGTGACATTGGCCGTAGTCGAGCCGACTTCGGTGCGCGTTCCACCCGGGAACGCGGCGCCGGTGCTGGAATAAAGGCGCACGATGACGGGCTGGTTGGCACCGCCCGCAGTCGCCTGCTCGATTCCGAACTCTACCGCGCAGGAAGTGAAGCCCTGCGGGAAGGTGCCCAGATCGAAAGCGCGGAAATAGCTGTTTGCGCGATGAAACCCGTTCTGGGCACACGCCACGCTATTGCCAGCGGTCGGCGTATTGTTGGGATTCTGCGAAAGGATCGCGGTGCCGCAGCCACCCGAAGGAACAGGATCCGAGACGGTGCCGGGGCTCAGCGCGCTGCGAGACAACGCTGGGGACTGCGCTTGCGCGAATGCGCACAAACCCATGGCGAGCACGGCGGTTAAAATGGTTTGAAAGCGCATCGGCAGGGTCCGCATGTTGAGGTTGACTGCTCATTTTGGCTTATTCCAGCCAAATCGCCAAGCGGGCCAGTGAGGCAGTCCGACGGATCGTCAAGCAGACGCACCCGGGCCAGGGACTCGCGGTGCCGTGACCGGGCGCAGCGCGCGAGGCCGAACCAGAGCATGCATTGCCATCAATGGGCCCTCGGCGGTGCGCCTGTGGGCCTTGCAAATATCTGGTGAGAGATGCGTTACAGCAATCCTCGCTACCTGATCTCGCGTCAAGCTTTTCCAGGTCGCCGAGCTCCGGCGCCGGACTTTGCCACGCGTCGCCGGGCACCGCGCAGGAACTTGAGGGCCGCCAGCTCCCATTGCCGGGCACCACGCGCGCTGCCGGCAGCGCGGTGCAGCGATCCATCAACCCAGCCCGCGAAGATCGCCGGGTCGATGTAGGCGCGGCGGCACACGGCGGGCGTGTTGCGGAGCGCGCTGGCGACCTCTCGAACGATGTCCTTCTCGATGCGCCTGCGCTCGGTCTCGCTCATGTCCGCGTCCGGCGCCGGAACCTTGGCGAACCGCTGAAACGCCGACAATGTGCCGCCCCAGGTGCGGAAGTCCTTGGCCGTGAAGCTCTCGCCCATGACGTGTTCGAGATAGTCGTTGAGGCGGGTCGAGTCGACCGGCTGCACCTCGCCCTCATCGTCCAGATACTGGAACAGCGACTGGCCGGGCAGCTGCTGCACGCCGCGCACCAGCTTGACCAGGCGCCGGTCGTCGAGCGCGACGTCGTGCATCTGCCCGCCCTTGCCGCGGAAATGGAGCCGCGCCTTGCTGGCGCCGAGAAACCTGACGTGCTGATTGCGCAGCGTGGTGAGGCCGAATGAGCGATTGCTGCGCGCGTATTCCGTGCTGCCAACGCGCACCAGCGTTTCCATCATCAGCACCACGATCATCGCCAGCACCTTGTCGCGCGGAAAGCCGCGTTGCGCAAGATCGCGTCGCAGGCGGCGGCGGAGTCTCGGCAGGGTGCTGCCGAAGGCCACGATGCGGTCGAACTTGCCAGCGCCGCGCGCGCTGGACCATTCCGGGTGATAGCGGTAC
>JBBQNY010000104.1:0-9850 GCA_038330365.1 Lysobacterales bacterium
TGTCCGCGCGCGGAAGGCAGGCTGTGCGCCGGTGTGGCGTAGGCGCGCCCGCCGGAATCGAAGAACACCGCCTGCTGGTTGCTGCGACCCCGCGCCGCGGCGAGCGCAGCGTCGCCTTCCCGGAATCCGAGTGCCGCGGGATCCACGTCATGGCCCTTGGCCGCACGCGCCCAGCCTTTGGTCGACAACACCACCGTGACGGGTTCGGAAGGCGTCAGCTCCGACTCGCTCATGGCTTGCGCTGCCTCGCGCGCGATCAACGGCGAGCGACGGTCGTCACCGAAGGATTCGGCATCGGCACGAATCTCGTTGCGCACCAGCGTCCGCAACCGCTGCTCCGACTTGAGCGTAACCGACAGCTTGGCGCGCTCGTCCTCCAGCGCGTCCTGTTCTGCGCGGATCCTCATCTCCTCCAGTCGCGCGAGTTGGCGCAGGCGTGTTTCCAGGATGTAGTCGGCCTGCTCCTCGCTCAGCGTGAAGCGGCGGATCAGCACCGGCTTCGGTTCGTCCTCGGTGCGCACGATTCGGATCACTTCATCGAGATTCAGATACGCAATGCGCAACGCGTCAAGCATGTGCAGGCGCCGTTCCACCTTGTCGAGGCGATGCTGCAGCCGGCGACGCACGGTATCGGTGCGGAACCGCAGCCATTCCGTGAGGATGGTGCGCAGATCCTTCAACTGCGGGCGGCCGTCCAGCCCGATCATGTTGAGGTTCACGCGATAGCTGCGTTCAAGATCCGTGGTCGCGAACAGATGCTGCATCAGCTCTTCGGCATCCACTCGGCTGGACCGCGGCACGATCACCAGGCGCGTGGCGTGCTCGTGATCGGACTCGTCGCGCAGATCCTCGACCAGCGGCAGCTTCTTGGCGCGCATCTGCTGCGCGATCTGTTCCATTACCCGTGCTGGCGAAACCTGGTAGGGAATCGCGTCGATGACGATGTCGTTGCCTTCCTGCCGCCACACCGAGCGGGCGCGGACGCTGCCGAGTCCGGTCTCGTACATGCGCACCAGATCCTCGCGCGGCGTGATGATTTCCGCGCTCGATGGATAGTCGGGCCCGAGCACGTGTTCGCACAGCTCCCGCACCGTCGTTTCAGGCTGTTCGAGCAGGCGGATGCAGGCACTGGCCACTTCCCGCAGGTTGTGCGGCGGAATGTCGGTAGCCATGCCGACGGCAATGCCGGTGCTGCCGTTGAGCAGTACCTGCGGCAGTCGCGCCGGCAGCCAGTCCGGTTCCTCGAGGGTGCCGTCGAAGTTCGCACTGAACTCGACCGTACCGTGCGCAAGTTCCGACAGCAGCAGCTGCGCGTGGCGGGTCATCTTCGACTCCGTGTAGCGCATCGCGGCGAAACTCTTGGGATCGTCGGGCGACCCGAAGTTGCCCTGACCATCGATCAGGGGATACCGATAGCTGAATGGCTGGGCCATCAGCACCATGGCCTCGTAGGCTGCGGTCTCGCCGTGCGGGTGGTACTTGCCAATCACGTCGCCGACGGTGCGCGCGCTCTTCTTGGGTTTGGCGCCGGCGTCGAGCGAGAGCTCGCTCATCGCAAAGACAATGCGCCGCTGGACCGGCTTGAGACCATCGCCGATGAAGGGCAGTGCGCGGTCCAGCACCACATACATGGAGTAATCGAGATACGCGCGCTCGGCGTACTCGCGCAGCGGCATCGGCTCGAATGCTTCGAAGGGGGCGCTGGGAATCTGCGTCATCGGGTTCCATGGGGTTCAGCGGATCGCCCATTATCCCGCATGCCGCCCCACGGCATTTATTGCAGGGTCGCCTGGATGCATGGCTTCCGGCCCACGAGCGCGGCGCCGCGGGCGGCTATCATGGGCCGCTGCTCCCACCGGATTGAATGCGCTTGACCTGGGTCGCCTTTGCATTGCTGGTGGTGGGTGTCTTTCTCTTCATCAAGATCGTGGCCTTCGCCTTTCGCATGGCGATCCTCGTGGGGATCCTCATGCTGCTGTATTGGCTGCTCGCGCCCTACGCCGGGTTGCCGCCTATCACGTGGTCGTGAACGTCGACGCGCAGGTGCACCCGCCCATGCGGGGGCCGGTACTGGTCGTCCTGCTCGCCCTGCTGGCGATGTTCGGCCCGTTTGCGATCGATACCTTGTTTCCCGCCTTTCCGGCGGTGGCACGCGACCTCGGCACCACCGCCCTGGCCATGCAGCAGACGCTGAGCGTCTACATCATCGCCTACGGATTGATGGCCCTGCTGCACGGTCCGCTGTCGGATGCCTACGGTCGCCGTCGCATCATCCTGGTGGGCGTGGCAGTGTTCGCGGCCGCTTCGCTCGGCTGTGCCTTCGCTTCCAGCATCAACGAGCTGCTCGCCTGGCGTGCCCTGCAGGGGCTGTCAGCTGGCGCCGGGCTGATCGTGGGGCGTGCGATGGTGCGCGACTGCTTCGAGGGCGCGCAGGCACAACGCGTCATGAGCCTGGTCTCGATGCTCTTCGGAATCGCACCCGCGCTCGCGCCGATCATTGGTGGCGTCATCTTCGTGCGGCTGGGGTGGCCCGCGATTTTCCTCTTCCTGTCGCTGTACGGCGCACTGCTCTGGCTGCTGTGCGTGATCGCGCTGCGGGAAACGCATCCGGTCCAGCTGCGCCAGCGTCTGGTGCCGCGACGGCTCGGCCAGATCTACCGCGCGCTGGTGCGCGATCGCGGTTTCCTGTTGCTGGCGCTGGCGGGCGGATTGAACTTCGGTGCGCTGTTCCTTTACATCAGCTCCGCGCCGCGGATTGTGCTGGAGCAGTGGCGACTGGGCCCCACCGATTTCGGCTGGCTGTTCGTGCCGGTTGTGATCGGGATGATGCTGGGTTCCGCCACGTCGGCACGCGTTGCCGGCCGTCTCTCACCCCGGCAGACGGCGACATTCGGATTTGGCGTCATGGCGCTCGGCGTGACGTTGAATCTGATCTACACACTGCTGGCGTCCGAACCGGCGCCGCCGTGGGCGATCGTGCCGATTTCGATTACCGCTTTTGGCATCGCGGCCACGTTTCCCGCCATGACACTGCTGATGCTCGATCGGCATCCACGACAGCGCGGCGCTGCCTCGAGCCTCCAGGCGGTGACCTGGAGTGCGCTCAACGCGACGCTCGGGGGCGTGGTTGCGCCGTTCCTGTCACAGCAACCGCAGTGGCTTGCGGGCGGCGCGCTGCTGCTGGTCACGGCCGGCATGTTCTGCTGGTGGCGCTATCTCGGATCTCACCATCCGGCCGAGCCGGCTGCAGTGGTGCATTCGACCGATGACATCGCAGCCGTGAGTCCGGCGGCGCGCACGTTGTAGGAGCAACGCAGTCGCGACGGCGCAATGCCCGCACGTGCATCACGCTTCGAGCAATGATGCCGCCTTCGCGAATGCGTCGCTCTCATCAAACAAGAATTAAACCATTGATTTGGCGCGTCGTTTTTTGCAGTGAGACTGGCGTTCCGGCACGTGATTGGCGCCATCAGACATGACGCGAGGACTCGCACCCTCACCCCCAGCCCCTCTCCCACTGGAGAGGGGAGTGCTCGGCGGTGACCGGATGCTTCTTCGGCTTTCTCCCTGTTGGAGACTGCAGCTGCAGGAGCTGCTGCGAACGCCGCGGGCGGCCCGCAGGGCGCACCACAGGGATGTGGTGCGTAAGGTGGCGCACAGCGCCGGATGCGGGTGAGAGGCAGCGCTTGCGCGGCACTGCCGCGCGCTGACTCGAACGCACGGCCATGGATGGCCGGGCCGGACTGCCGCCGCATGGACGCCTGCTTGCCTCAAGGCACAGTCCCGGATGCCGTCACGCACGCCCGCACCCTGTTTGCTACGCGACAGCGCGACGACAAAGCAAGCTCCTACGAAAGCACGGCGCGCTCAGCGGTGCCACGCTGCGGAGTTGTGCTGGGCGGCGGGGTCTGCCGATGCCATGCGCAGCGTGCGCGATCTGCGGTCGTCGATTGCCGGCGACGGTCGCCGAGACTCAGGGACGGGGAGCTACCGGAACCGCACGCGTGCACTGCGGCATCACCTGCACGAGCCAGTCGTCACCCTCGATTTCGCAGCGCCAGCTGATCTGCCACGACTCGCGATTCACCGTAGGCACCAGTCGAACCGCGCTGGCCGGGGCGACTGCATCTGCAAGCTCGATGCGAATCACGCCGTCGGCCTGCAGCGCAACGCTCCGCGCGCCGTCGTTGGCGTAGTCCTCCGGCGCACCGAGTCCGGCCTGAGCCGCCGTTTCCGGCCACGCCCCGTTCGCCATGTAGGCCTCCGTGAGTGAGACCTTGAAGCCCTGGGCTGCAGTGAGTGCGGCCCCAACGCGCGCGCGCCGCAATTGATCCGACGCCAGGCCCTCGAATCCTTGCCGTGCCCGCGCGACGCTGCCTTCCGCTGCCGCGTCGAGATCGCGTGCAACCGCACGCGCCTCGGCCCGCACCTTGTCGACGCGCGCGAGCTCGTCTGTCACGCCCGGTTTGGTGACCAGAACGTAATAGAGGATCAGCGCACCGAGCACACCGACAAACGCCGCGAACGCAACGGTTGCGAACTGCTTCATGCAGCCCCTGCTACACGGTGCATGTCACACGTTGCATGCGATCAGTCCTCTTCGTGATGTGGCTTGAACGCCTCGACGAGCTTCTGCTGCATCTGCGCGGGCACAGGATCGTAGTGGCTGAAGTCGAGCGCGTAGCTGCCGCGCCCTGCGGTCGCACCCTTGAGCTCCGCCGCGTAGCCTTCAAGCTCGGAAAGCGGCACCTGTGCCTTGACGATGATCTGACCTGCTTCGGTGGTGTCGGTGCCGTGGATGCGCGCGCGCTTGGAGGCAAGTCCACTGGTGATATCGCCCATGTGGCTCTCCGGCGCAGTGACCTCAAGCTCGACGATGGGTTCAAGGATTTGCGGTTTCGCTTTGGCGACCGCATCCAGGAACGCCTTCTTGCCGGCTGAGATGAATGCGACTTCCTTCGAGTCCACCGCGTGGTACTTGCCGTCGTACACGGTCACCCGAACGTCCTGCAGCGGATAGCCTGCGACGGCGCCGGCGGAAAGTGCCTGCCGCACGCCTTTCTCGATTGCCGGCAGGAACTGTCCGGGGATGGTGCCGCCCTTGATCTGGTCGACGAAATCGAAGCCGCCGCCGCGCGCCAATGGCTCGACGCGCAGAAAAACTTCGCCAAACTGTCCGGCGCCTCCGGTCTGCTTCTTGTGTCGATGATGGCCCTCGGCCTTGCCCCCGATGGTTTCCCGATAGGCAATGCGCGGCGGTCGCGTTGTCACCTCGACACCGTATTTTTCGCGCAGCCGGTCGAGCATCACGCGCAGGTGCAGATCCGAAAGCCCACGTATGACGGTCTCGTTCAACTCCAGCTGATGCTCGATGCGGAACGTCGGGTCCTCCTCCGACAACTTCGACAACGCGTTCGCGAGCTTCTGCTCCTGCCCCTTGCTCGCCGCCTCGATGGCCAGACCGAACATCGGGTTGGGAAAGTCCAGCGGCTTCAGGTGGATGTGGTCCTCATCGTGTGAATCGTGCAGCACGGCGTCGAAATGCAGTTCCTCGATCTTGGCAACCGCCGCGATATCCCCGGGGATCGCCTGGGTGATCTCGATGTGTTCCTTGCCCTTCATTTTGAACAGGTGCGCCACCTTGAAAGGCTTCCTGCCATCGTCGACCAGGAGCTGGGTGTCCCGGCGCACCGTGCCCTGGTACACACGGAAGACGCCGAGCTTGCCGACGAAGGGATCGTTGACGATCTTGAAAACGTCGGCGATGACATGCGCTTCGGGATCGATACTCGCGGTGATCGGCTTGGCGTCCTTGCCAGTGCCCTTGAGGAAGGGTGGCGGGTTGGCTTCTCCTGGATGCGGAAACAGGCGCTCGGCGACGTCCAGCAGCTTGCGCACGCCCACGCCCGTTCGAGCGGACGCGAAGCAGACGGGAATGAGATGGCCCTCGCGGAGACACTGCTCGAAAGCATCGTGCAGCTCTTCGGGCTGCAGCCCTTCCTCGCCGAGGTCGAGATAGTGATCCATCACCCTCTCGTTGACCTCAACCACCTGGTCAAGAATCTTCTGATGCCAGTCCGACACCGGACCGAGATCCGAATCGCCATCGCTGCTGCCGAAACAGTCGACGACGCGGCTGCCGCCGTCCGCAGGCAGATTCAGTGGCAGGACCTCATTGCCGAAAGCATCGCGCAGCCGGTCCAGCAGCTGTTGGCAGCGCGCACCTTCATGGTCGATCTTGTTGATGACGATGGCGCAGCAGAGCTTGCGTCGGCGCGCGTAATCCAGCATCCGGCGCGTGCCGTGGCCGATGCCCGAGTCGGCATCAATCACGATGGCGACCGTTTCCACCGCGGCCAGCACCGCAAGCGTGGGTCCCCGGAAATCGGGATATCCGGCGGTGTCGATGAGATTGACGTGAATCCCGGCATGGTCGATCGAAGCGATCGCCGAGTCGAGCGAGTGGCCGCGGGTTTTCTCCATGGGGTCATGGTCCGATACCGTGGTTCCGCGCTCGATCGTGCCCTGGATCTGGATCGCGCCGCCTGCGTGCAGCAGTGCCTCGAACAACGTGGTCTTGCCGGCGCCGGGGTGGCCGGCCAAGGCGACATTGCGAATCTGCTCGGTGGTGTAGGACATGAGGCCAGTCTCCCCGCTGCGGCCGCGCGCGCGGCGTCGGCTTGCTGAATGAACGGCCGTCATGGACGCTAGAGGCGTCGGGTCTTCGCGCCGTCCGCGCTGTCGCGTCGGCCCTTCGGTCCTGGCGGGATGAGCACCGCATCTCGGCGGCGTGGCCCCAGCATCGTGAATGGCGGGTGCCGAGGTCAAGCCCGAAGATTCCTTCCAGGGGACCTTTGGGCGCTCCCGGGCGCCTCGCCAACTTGAATCGTTGGCAACGTTCAATTTTTTGTGAAGGGCAATTCATTGGGGATTAAAGCCCGGCACTGCAGTCTGGCTCTCGACCAGAACGGCCAATCACTGTGCCGGGTCAGGAGAGAACACCATGAACAACTGGATCAAGAGCACCCTGCTTGCCGCCGGCATTGCCGCCTCGTTCGGCGCCTTTGCCCAGAGTCGTTACGACAATGATCGCTACGGCGACCGCTACGACAACGATCGCTACGACGCACGGTACGACAACGACAACGACCGCTACAGCCACTGGGACTATGACGAGGATGCCTATGCTCGTGTCGTCTCCGTCAATCCCATCGTCGACCGCGACACCCGCCCGGTTTCACGCCAGGTCTGCCGCGTGCGCGAAGGTCGCCAATACGCCAACAACGGTTGGGGCGACGGCTACTACTACGATGGTCGCTATCGCTACGACAGCCGCTCCAACACACCGGCCGTGCTGGGCGCGATCATCGGTGGCCTGCTGGGCAACCAGGTGGGTGACGGCAACGGTCGGACCGCTGCCACCATCGCCGGCGCCGCACTTGGCGCCACCGTAGCCCGCGATCAGCAGAACCGGGGCGACGGCAATAACCGCAACGACGGTAACGACCGCTACTACGGCAACGGCTATTACGACGGCCGCAACTACCAGGGACGCCGCTACGCGGGGCGCTGGGCACCACACACAGTTGAGCAGTGCCGCACGGTGACGCGTTACCGCAACCGCGATCGCGTGGTGGCCTATGACGTGACGTACGAATACAACAACCGTCTGTACCAGACCACCACCAACTACAACCCAGGCCGCCAGATCCGTGTGCGTGTGGACGCAGGTTGAGCCCCGCCTTGCAGCATCGGATCTGTTGACGCACACGCGCGAGAGCCCGTGACTTGAGTTACACGAAATCGGCCCGGGCAACCGGGCCGATTTTTCTGCCTCACGTCATTTCCGCGAACGCGCACTGCTGTCCGGAAGGCTTGCAAGCGTCGCGTTCAGACTTTCGCGGGGATGCTGAGCGCACCACTTTCGACACGTGCGCGGAAACTTTCCGGACAGCTGTGCGCTTTCGCGGAAATCACGAAAGGAAAAGTGACGCGCGAGACTCAGTCGGATCGAACGGGTAAAGGATCCGGACCGAAGAGCAGGAGTGCTGGCGTGCGGGATTGCTACAGGCGGAGAGTGCCGTCGACGCAGGTGATGGCAGCGCCGCCGATGTCGATGCCGCCGGCCTCATCGATCTCGACGAGAACTTCCCCGTCACGGCCGACTTCCCGCCCCTGCGACACGCGATAGCTCCGTCCCAGACGGTCAAGCGCGCCCGATTCCGTCAGGTGAGCGGCTACCGCGGCATTGCCGCTGCCGCAGACGGGATCTTCCGCAATGCCGTCGCCGGGTGCGAACGAGCGCACCACCAGCGAATCCGCTTGTGGCGTCCTCCCGAAAACGTTGACTCCCACACCACCGAGTTCGTCGCACAGCGCAGCGAGCAGGCGCATGTCCGGTTCCAGCGTGCGCACGGCACGTTCCGAACCGATGTCCGCGACCAGCCAATGCGGGCCGACATCCACCATGCTCGCACCCGAATATTCACCCGGCATCGGCAAGCCCAGTGCTTCGACCAGCCGATTCAGCACGCGCGGGCCGACTGGCTCGACCTGGGCGTCGGGAACCCGCACGTACAGTCGCGTCCCTTCCTGACAGGTCTCGATGCGGATGCGCAGCAGTCCGGCCGCGCATTCCTGCGTCAGCGTGCCTTCCTGCGGGTTCGCCCAGCCGGCTTCGATCACGGCGTGCGCCGCGCCGATGCTGGGATGTCCTGCGAAGGGTAGTTCCTGGCGCGGCGTGAAAATGCGCAGTCGGTAATCCGCGCCCTGCACGGTTGGCGGCAGGACGAAAACGGTTTCCGACAGGTTGGTCCAGGCCGCAATGCGCTGCATGGAGAGTTGTTCCAGTCCATCGGCGCCGAACACAACCGCGACGGGATTGCCCTGGAAGGGCACCCGCGTGAAAACATCCACCTGCTTGAACGGTACGACCGGCATGGCTCCGCTCCCCGACGTGGAAATCGCGAGTGTAGCCCGGCCATTTGCAGCAGAACGCAATGCCGGCGACGGGCGCTTCCAAAGGTTTCAGTACGGCAGCGCAAACACGGGCGAATGACCATCGCGGATGCGACTGCGCAACCCGGGAAGCGGCAGCGCGCAGGCCGGATCAAACTTGCGCCTGTTCACCTTCGACATGAGGCGGAACGCGGGCGCGCGCATGCTGGATTGGCGCCCTTGCCTGGCGTTTGTGACAATGAACGCCCCGTTTCGGATTCTGCGCGAGCAGAGGATTGCCGCGACCGATGTCCGCCGCCCGCCAGACTTCTCCGCAACCGCCTTCCAACTGGATCGTGCTCAAGTTCGGCGGCACTTCCGTGTCGACCGCCGCGCGCTGGCAGAGCGTCGCCGAGATTGCGACCGCTCGACTGGCCGACGCGAGTACGCGCGTGCTGATCGTGGTGTCCGCCCTGGCCGGTGTCACCAACCAGCTGCAGAATTTGGCGGACGGTGCATCCGGTGGCGAGTGTTCCGCGATCCTCAGCACCCTGCGCCGCGCGCACGAAGAGCTCGCGCTGGCCCTCGGCCTCGACGCGCGTGAGCTTTTGCAACCGCACTGGCAAAGGCTCGATCAATTACTGGAGGCCAGTGACGGATCACGCGGTCTTGCATGGCAGGCCGAGATGCTGGCGCAGGGCGAAATCCTGTCGTCCTCGCTCGGCGCCGCGTGGCTCTACAAGGCCGGGCTGCCGGTCGCATGGATCGACGCCCGCGACTGGCTGGTTTCCCAGGCGCTGCCGAACCAGAACGAGTGGAGCCACCGGCTTGCTGCCGTGTGTGGCGCCGAACCGGATGCCGGATGGCAATCGCGCTTCGACGCCCAGACATCGCGTGCGCTCATCACCCAGGG
>JBBQNY010000105.1:0-9691 GCA_038330365.1 Lysobacterales bacterium
CACTGCGACGGGTACTGGTCCTTGGCGTCGAAGACCATGCGCACCGCTCGCTCCATGACCTCGGGGGAAAACTTCGGGGACTTCCTCATGATGGCTCCATTCTCAATCGAAGGAGCCTCCTCAAAAGTCGGGGCGGTTCACCCGGCACGTTCGAGTACCGCGAGTGCACGGTAGAGCGCCTCATGTGTCAGGCCAATTTCCTCGGCGACCGGCTTGAGCGTGCCGTCGATCTTCCAGGTTTCACTTGCACCGCATCTCAACCGCAGCATTTGGAGCACGCGTTCCGTCGCCGATCGAATCTGCCGCAACTCCAGGCGCGCGCGCAGGTCATAAACCCGGTGCGCCATCTCGGCCGCGAAGGCCCACAAGTCGCTCGTTTCTTCCTTCAACTGGCGCGCCAAGTCGGTCTTCGGATACACCAGCACGTCGGAGGCCCGGGTGGCAACCGCGTCACAGTGGTAGCACGCCGAGAACATCGAGGCTTCCGCGAACAGCTCGCCGGGCAGCACGGTGTGCATCGGCACCTGCTCTCCGGCCGGTGTCACGCGGATGAGCCTGATTCGTCCCGACGCGAGCCGAAACAGGCCGAAGGTCGGGTCGCCCTGACGGAACAGCATGCCATTCGCGGCGACATGACGCACGATGGGCGTCACGTGCGCAACGCGTGGCCAAGGATCGTCGGAACAGTTGCCCGCTGCGTCGGCGGCCAATGTTGTCGTCTTTGGCATATGACTCAAATCATATGCTCGGTGTGAGGCGGCGGCAACAATGAGCGTGTTCCATCAACCGCGCCTTGGAGATCAAGCATGAAACACTGGTCCATCATCATAGGCCTCGTCGCCGCCGTTCCCGCCTTTGCGCAGCACCAGGCGGAGCACGATGCAGCGGCCGCTGCAACGCCAGGGCACTCCGGCTACACGGGCTTGCAAAAGCGTGCCATCAAGGCGCTTTCGGAAAAGCAGGTCGCCGATCTGCGGGCGGGAAAAGGCTTGTCGCTCGCGCTGCCCGCGGAGTTGAACGGCTACCCCGGCCCCTCGCATACGCTGGAGCTTGCCGACCCGCTGGGTTTGAGCGGCGAGCAGAAGCACAAGACGCAGCGACTGTTCACGCAGATGCAGGCCGACGCAAAGCGCCTGGGCGAGCAAGTCATCGCCAGCGAACAGGAACTTGACCGGCTATTCCGCGAGCGCAACGTCAGCGTCGAAACGGTGCAAGCGGTCACTCAAAGGGCGGCGTACAAGCACGGAGAATTGCGTGCTGCGCACCTGCGCTACCACCTCATGATGATCGATGTCCTGACGCCGACGCAGGTGGCGAAGTACAACGAACTGCGCGGCTACAACTGAGCAACAACGGAAGCTGTTCGCAGCACCGCAACTGGCCTGGCTGCTCGAATGTCGCCGTACGCAATCGATGAGTGAGTTCAAGCATTCATCACGGCCGTCGCAGTGGTCGCCTTTCTCGCCACGTCCGTCGTCTTCGGCGCGTTCCCCGGAGTCGCTCCACCGAGCTGGGGAAGCAGCGCGCACTTCGAAGTGCCCGTGGCATTCGCTGTGGAATGCCTGGTGTCGCTGCTTGCGTTCCGAATAGCGGGGAAGTGATCCCTGACCCCTCGTGTCGGGCACTGCGAACACCGTCGTTGCCGGAGTCCACTTCAATCCGGTCACCTCGCGGCGGAGAAGTTCCTCCCATTCGTCCGTCGGTCGCCGTTGGTCCCCTTCCGGGCGCCACTCAGCAGAGTTGATGACGTGCTCGGCTGGCCTGAGCAATACGCTGCCCGTCTTCACCTTCAACGGAGCAGAGACGATGGAATCAACCATTCCCGTGCTTGTCGGCGTCGGCCTTGCTTTTGCGTCCCTCGCCGCACATTCGCAGCAGTTTCCGGAGGGCGCGTCGACACCGACTGCGACCGAGGTCAAGCAGTACCTCGCGGACAAGGTGTTCAAGGTCAAACTCGAAGACGGCAATTCGTGGCGCCTGGAATACAAGTCCAACGGGTACTTTTACGTCAACACCAACACCGGCTTCAACGGCAGCGGGCAGTGGCAGGCCGAGGACGGAAGGCTCTGCGCGCAACTGAAGGACAGGGACCGGACTTGCAGCGATGTTCGACTTCATCAGGACCTCCTGCATGTCAAGCGCGCCAGCGGCGAAATCATCCAGTACGCGCAGAACTGACGCAGTGGAGCGCCACGAGGCGATTGCAGCCGACGGCTGACTCGTGCATCGAGCGGACGAGAGACCGAGCCCGAACCCCGAGTACGCGCAGACCCGCAAGTTCTACGAGGCGCGCGGTTTCGTGGCATTGGAAGTGTTCCCGGAGCTTTGGGATCCATGGAACCCGGCGCTGCAGTACGTCAAGCGCCCGAAGGCGCGCTGATCGCTCGTCGTCCTGGGCGCGAGGGTGGCGCTGCTGGCCTACGCAGGCAGGTTCTGTGCGCTGCTGCTCGCTTATCGGGTCGGCAGGCTGGTACCGGCTGCGGCCATCGGCACGGCCTTTGCCGCCTGCGGGCTCAGGTGAGACAGGCGGTGCGCTGTCCGGGATACCTTGGTCTCCTGCATGACACGATCGTAGAGATGGGGAGGGTTCCATTCACAACTGAGATCGCTTCACGGTTACCGTTCTGTTCTTCCCGCCGCGAGTGCGGGCGAGGCACTTTTCATCCCTGGAGTGAAACATGCCGAGTGAAACTGCAAAGGTCATTGCCGTTGTCAATTCGTTCGCGCAGGCATGGAACCGACACGACTTGGCCGCGTTCGGGCAACTCTTCGCGGCCGACGCACGGCCCCACAAGATGGCTCGCCGTCACTCGTCTTTTCGACCCGCCCGCTGGCCGAACCTTTGTCACCCGGGAACCTAAGCCTAGGGAGATCGGCGTCGCCGAAGCGAGAGCAGACTTCGCTTCCCAGGCCCTGGCGGGCCACACGCAGGAGAGCTCCATGGCTGCGGAATCGGACGCTCAGACCAACCGTGAACTGGTCGTCATGGTCCCTCGCGGAACGGACCACGACCTGTCATCCGTGGCGTTCACCGTTGCCTGCGGTGGGATCGCTTCGGGCATGAAGGTCCATGCCTTTCTGGTCAGCTCCGCAGTCGACGCGGACGATTCGGTCGCATTCAATCGCGAAGCACGAGCGTTCCTGTCGCGTGCGCTCGCGGCCTGACCCTGTCATCGGCTCGGAAATCGAAGTGAGCACAGCGTCCACATTCTCGGCGGCAGACGGCGATGGATACGAACTCACCATGGGTCGGTGGAGCAGACGCCTGGCGCGCCCGTTCCTCGAGTTCGTCGGAATCGGTGACCAGGAACGCGTCCTCGATGTCGGCTGCGGAACCGGGCAACTGGCAATGGCAGTCGCGGAACTTTCGAATCCGGTGCACGTCCGCGGCGTGGATCTGGCGCAGGTCTACATCGAGTACGCAAAGGCGCGCAACCGCGATCCGCGCATCGCCTACGAGGTGGGCGATGTTTGTGCTCTCGACTACCCGGATCGAAGTTTCGACCGCGTGCTCTCGCTTCTGGTCTTGCACTTCGTGCCGCGCGCCCACGAGGCCATTGCCGAGATGCGCAGGGTAGCCCGGTCAGGTGCAGTTGCAGGCGCCGCGGTATGGGATGCCCGCGGTGGCTTTGTCGCGAATCGGTTGTTCTTTGACACCGCAGCGGCGATCGACCCGAAGGCATCTCAGCGACGCGCCAAGAATTACTCCCGACCCATGACGCGTCCCGGTGAACTGGCCGCGGCCTGGCATGCCGCCGGGTTCGTCGATGTTTGCGAGACCCTGCTGTGCATCCGCATGGACTACACGTCGTTTGCCGACTACTGGGCGCCCTACCTGGGCAAGGAGGGCCCCGGCGCCGAGTACGTCGGTACGTTGAACGATCAAGAACGAACCCGGCTCGAAGCCGCGGTCCGGGATGCGTACCTGGATGGCGATGACGACGGACCGCGCTCGTATGCCGCACTGGCCTGGGCGGTCAAGGGGCTTGCGCCGTAGGAGGTTCGGGGACGCCTTTCTATTTTCCTGCCCAGCACAGATCAGCCCGGACCATTCGCCGCGATCCATCCTCCGACTCAATCGTCAAAGCGCATCAACACCTGCTTCAGGAGGTCACCGTCATGCAGCTCCACACCACGGACCGGGCATTCGCCGGCTCGATTCCCGAGCTGTACGACCGCTACATGGTGCCGCTGATCTTCGAGCCCTATGCCAGAGACCTCGCGCAGCGCATCGCTGCGCTCGGTCCGTCGCGTGTGCTGGAGGTCGCAGCGGGCACCGGCGTCGTCACGCGTCACCTGGCCGCGTCGCTCCCTGCGGCGGTGTCGATCGTCGCCACCGATCTCAACCAGCCGATGCTCGACCATGCCGCCGCCGCAGGCACCGTCCGACCGGTCGAATGGCGCCAGGCCGATGCGATGAAGCTGCCGTTCGCCGACGGCGCGTTCGATGTCGTGGTCTGTCAGTTCGGCGTGATGTTCTTCCCCGACAAGGCTGCCGCCTATCGCGAGGCCCGCCGGGTGCTGGCGCCGGGCGGCAGCTTTGTCTTCAACGTCTGGGACACGATCGAGCTCAACGAGCTCGCCGATGTCGTGACGAAGGCGCTGGCCCTGGAGTTTCCGAGCGATCCTCCGCACTTCATGGCCCGGGTGCCCCATGGGTACCACGCTCACGCAACGATCGTGCACGACCTGCTGCAAGGCGGTTTCGATCACGCGCCCGCCTTCGACACCGTCGCCGCGCGCAGTCAGGCGGAGTCGTCGCAGGGCGCGGCGATCGCGTACTGCCAGGGCACGCCGCTTCGTTCGGAGATCGAGGCGCGTGACGCGTCGCGCCTGGCCCAGGTCACCGAGCGCGCCGCCGAGGCGATCGCGAGACGGTTCGGGCCCGGACGAATCGACGCCGGTATCCAGGCGCATGTCGTCACCGTGTCGCGGTAGCAGACGAGCCCGGCCGGCGAAGTGATCGATGCGCCCGAACTTCGCTATGCTGACCCTGCACGAACCCGCGAGCGAGCGAGTCAGTGAACAATCGTTTCCGGGGATGCATCCCCCACGCACTGCCAGGAGTCGACCATGTCCGAAGATCCGCCCGTCGAGAAAACCGAGCTCGAGAAATCGCGCGACATCATTTCCCAGCTCAAGGAGATGCAGCACTACTCGAAGTCCAACATCGAGAAGCTGACCGAACACTGGCTGCGGCTCGACGGCGAGCTGAAGCAGAAGGAGATCGCGACCCAGATCGAAACCCTGCTGTCGCAGCAGAACGCGTTTCACGAGACGCTGGAGAAGGCCGTCGCGGATTACGAGGCGGTGTGCAAGGGGATGGAGCCCAAGGAGTAAGGGCCTGGATGCGCCATCGATCCGCCCGGCGCGGAGCATGCGGTGCTCAGACGCCTGAGCCGCGACGACCTCGCGCGCTTTCATGCCTATCGATCGGACCCGGTCGTCGGCCAGTACCAGGGCTGGTCGCCGATGTCGGAATCCGACGCGCTGGCGTTCATCGACCAGATGGCGGTCGCCGAGCTGTTCAAGCGCGGCGCCTGGACGCAATTGGCGATCGAGTCTGCGGACGACGGATCGCTCGTCGGTGACCTGGGAGTTTTCGTGGCGGAGAACGGCGAGCACGCCGAGGTCGGGGTCACGGTCTCGCCCGAGGCGCAAGGCCGGGGCCACGGCACGGCGGCTGTGCGCGAGGCCATTCGCCTGCTGTTCGGGCAAACGGCAGTGGCGCGGGTTGTCGGGGTCGTCGATGTGCGCAATCACGCGTCGGTCAGGCTGCTCGAGCGGGTCGGCATGTGCCGCGTCGAGACGCGGGAGACGATCTTCAAGGCAGAGCCATGCACCGAATGGGTTTACGCCACGCACCGGTGAGCGCTCGTTGTCATCCACGACGCCGATCGCCGGTTCCCGCACCGGGCGCATGAAACGGACGGCGCGATCACGCATCGTTTCAACTGCCGATTCGCACGCGCCGCCGTCGTCGTAGCCTCGGCGCATCCTGAGCGGCCACAACCCACCGGAGCAACCATGTCATCCAGCAACACCGTCCGACTGCACCGCGTGCTGCGGTGCCCGCCGGACCGGATCTACCGCGCCTTCCTCGATGCCGACGCGATGGCCAAGTGGTTGCCGCCGCATGGCTTCACCTGCAAGGTCGAACACATGGACGCGCGCGTCGGCGGCAGCTTCAGGATGTCGTTCACGAACTTCACGACCGGCCACGGCCACGCGTTCGGCGGCGAGTACCGCGAACTCGTGCCGAACGCGCGCATCCGTTACTCCGACAAGTTCGACGATCCGAACCTGCCCGGCGAGATGGAGGTCACGGTGTCGCTGACGCCGGTCGCGTGCGGCACCGAACTGAATATCGTGCAGGCCGGCATCCCGGCGGTCATCCCGCTCGAGATGTGCTACCTCGGCTGGCAGGAGTCGCTGGTGCAGCTCGCGAGGCTGGTCGAACCGGTGATCCCGGATTGACGTGTCGTGACGTGACGAGCCGAAACCGCATCCTGGTCATCGGCAGCAGCTGTGCCGGCAAGTCGACGTTCGCGTGTGCGCTGGCACGCGCCAGCGGGCTGCCGTGGGTCGAGCTCGATCAGCTGTTCTGGGGCCCGGACTGGACCGCCAAACCGCTCGAAGCGTTTCGTGCGCTGGCCAGCGAAGCCGCGGCCGGCGAGCGCTGGGTCATCGACGGAAACTACAGCGATGTGCGCGACATCCTCTGGCCGCGCGCCGATCTCGTGGTCTGGCTCAACTACGACTTCGGCGTGGTCCTGTGGCGCGCCGTTCGCCGCACCGTGGCCCGCAACGTCACGCGCCGCGTGTTGTGGCACGGCAATCGCGAGTCGTTCCGTCGATCGTTCCTGTCGCGCGAATCGATCCTCGTGTGGGTCGCGAAAACGTTCCACAAGCGTCGCCGCCAGTTCGCGGCGCTGCGCGCCGGTGCGTCCTTTCCTCGGTTGCACTGGGTCGAGTTGCATCGGCCCGCTCAGGCCCGCCAGTTCCTCGCGACGTTCGACGCCGGCGACTGACGCCGGGGCGCGGTCGTCACGGCCCGGTGAACGCGATCCGCCCGTCTTCCAGCAGCGCCGCGACCGCGTTGCCGTTCGCGAGCGCCGCGGTCGCGACCACCGCTGCCGGCATCGGCGCTTCGGCGACCTCCGACCAGCGCGCCTGCGGATCGAAGACGCGCAGGCGGGATCCGTCCTGGCTCGGCGCGACGAACGCGCGGCCGAGCCACACCGACAGGTCGAGCTCGCGCGATCCGAGGCGGTGATTGCGGATGTCGCGCTGCATGGCGCTGGCGGCGAGCGTGCCGTCGGGCTCCCAGCGGTAGGCGTGCAGCACGCCGCCGATGTGCGGCGTGTGCACCGCCACCAGACGGTTACCGTCGGTGGATGCCGCCATCCAGCGATGCGAGGTGCCGATGGGCGCTCCCAGCGCGGCGATCTCGAGCATGTCACCTCGACTGCGGCTGGCCGCGATCACCGCAAGCTGCGAACCCTGCGGGCCCGAACGCATCGTCAACAGTCCGCGCCCGCCGCGCCAGGCAATGGGTCGCGGCGCGATGTCCTCCAGCACGTACGGCGGCGGCAATGTGAGGCTGCGCAGGACCTGCAACCCATGGCGCTCGAGGTAGAGCACGCGGGTGCACTCGATGGTGTCGCCCAATGCGCCGTGCGTGTAGCGCGTGCCGTCGGGACCGGCGAGGACCACGATCTGGCCGTTGTCGTCGCTTTGCCCGGAATCGAGGTCGACCTGGAGAGGGCGGGCGTCCGGCAGCACGCTCTCAGTCCCGCGCGCACTCTCGCGCCAGCGCTCTTCACGATCCGGCTCGAAGCGCTTGACGTAAGCGTGTCCGGCCACGTCGGTCACGCCGATGATGCCGAAGGGCAGCACGCACAGCCCCGCATGCGGCGCCAGCCGGGCTTCCGGTGAATTCGTTGCACGACCGTTCACCCCTACCCACAGCCCCCCGTGGACGTTGCGGGCGGCGATGCGCCCGTGTCCGGTCGCAATCGGCGAGGCGGGGTCGATGTCATCGGCCAGCCGCGTCCAGGCGGCGTTGCGCGGGCGCAGTTGCCACAGGGTGCCCGTAGTCGAGACCGCGAGCAGTTCGTCCGGCCCGGAGGTGCGGACTTGCGCCACCGGCTGAGGCGCAGCCAATGCCGTGGTCACGGCCGGCACGTTGCCGGAGACCGCCAGCGCGGGCGTGCGTGCCAATAGGGACGCCGCGCTGGCGAGCAGGACATCACGGCGGTTCATGACGCCGATCCAGGGTCCAAGCCCGCGGGAGATACGGATGGGCGCACTTGCGCGTAAGTTGGTTACGCGCGTGAGCGACCAACGTCGCTACGTTGCGCCACCAGCGCGCTGCGCGCAGCGCAGTTCCTGGCACCACCACGCCACCCGGTCGTGGCGCCGTCATGAACCGTCAATGAAAGCTCCCCATGCTCATCCCCCGTCTGGCCGTTCCCGCGCTCAAATTTCCAACACTCGGACACGGCGAGTTTGATCTGCAGGCCGAAAGGCCCGCACATTTTACGATGGTGGTCTTCTACCGTGGCCTGCACTGCCCGATCTGCGCCAAGTATCTGTTGGAGCTCGGCCGGCTGCAATCGGAATTCGAACAACGCGGTGTGCTCCCGGTCGCGGCCACCTATTGGCGGATTGATCACCACGGGCCAACGCAGAACACACTCAGGCCGAGTTCGTCCGGCGACCCCATGACCCGCCAAATGCCGGCGACACCGAAAGCGATGAGTACACCTGCCGCAATCCGACGTGGCGCAGGGCGTTGCAATAGACGCCTGCCATGGCCGATCAGCACACCTGACGCCAGCAGACTGGGCATGGTCGCGAGCCCGAACGTCAACATCACCAGTGCACCTTGCCACGCGCCACCGGCCAACAGCGCCAATGGCAATACGCTGTAGACAAGTGCGCAGGGAACGAGCCCCCAAACCAAGCCGAGGACACTGCGGCTGACCCAGCCGGGGCGGCGGAGCAGCGGCTGCAAACGGGGCACCAATGCGCCAAACACCTGCGCGCCCGCGCGTTGCAGAGGGGCAATGCCCGCAGTTCCAAGTACCAGACTGGCGCCGAGCGACATGAGAAACAGGTTGCCTAGGACGTAGAGGGCACGCTGCACGGGAAGCAACGCCGTGGCGTTCAACGCCATTGCCCCAGCCGATCCAAGGGCAGCACCCAGGGCCATGTAGGTTGTTACGCGGCCGGCGTGATACGCTAATTGGCGCCTGGCGATCACGGCGGCCGGCAGTAACGGCACAGGTCCGCCGCCCGGTGCCGCGTCCCTGGCCGCGGCAGCAGCAAGGAAACCGCCACACATGGCAAGGCAATGAAGACCACCCAGCAAACCGACCAATCCGGCACTGATCAACAGGCTCAGGCCCATTTCGCCCTCTTGCCATGGACTGGTGCAAGGTGGCGTCCAGTGGTGCCAGGTCCAGAGGAAATGCGGCGCCGGAGTTGATCGGCGGCGGAAAGAACACTCATGGCAACCTCATCCAATCCCGTTGTGTCGCCCGAGCATCCGCACGGCACAGTGATCTCGATTCATCGACTCAAGGTGCATTGCGGCGAATGCAGCATGCGCGAACTGTGCCTGCCGGTCGGCCTGGAAGCCGACGCGATGCGGCAACTCGATTCGGTCGTGGCCAATCGCAAACGG
>JBBQNY010000106.1:0-9655 GCA_038330365.1 Lysobacterales bacterium
CTCGAAGAAGATCGGTGTCTACGACGTCCATGCAGCCGGCCAACCGTCGGCAGGCCATAAAAATCATGGCTCGCAGGGCAAGGGCAAAGACAAAGGCAACAAGGGCAAGTCCGGCGGCAAGGCCAAGGGCAAGCAGAAGCACTGAGGCTGCGCGAATCCTGCGCGGGCGCTCGCTGCGCCACGACCGCGGCCTGCTACGACCGGAGGCGGCCCGCAACAGCGCAATAAGGCACTCTGACCCCGTTTTTGGAGGCGGCCCGCAACAGCGCAATAAGGCACTCTGACCCCGTTTTTGCCAGACTGCTGCGGCATGCTCCGACTGACCCACATCCGATTGCCGCTCGAACACACCGACGCCGCGCTCATTGCGGTGCTGCTGTCACGTCTCGGCATCGCTGCGTCGGATCTCACGGCGTGGTCCGTTGCCCATCGCAGTCACGACGCGCGCAAGCGCGGCGCGATCGCGCTGACGTATTCCATTGACGTCGAGACGCCACGCGAGGACGAGATCCTGCAGCGCGAAACAAGCGCGTGCGAGAGCAAGTCGCCGATCAGCGTCGTGCCCACGCCGGACACCTCGTACACGTTCGTGGCGCGCGCGCCCGAGCCGCTGCCGCTGCGGCCGCTGGTGATCGGCACCGGTCCCTGCGGGCTGTTTGCCGGGCTGGTGCTCGCGCAGATGGGCTTTCGCCCGATCATCCTCGAGCGTGGAAAGGCAGTGCGGGAGCGGACCAAGGACACGTGGGGGTTCTGGCGCGGCAAGACTCTCGATCCGGAGTCGAACGTGCAGTTCGGGGAAGGCGGCGCCGGCACGTTCTCGGACGGCAAGCTCTACAGCCAGATCTCGGACCGCCTGCACCACGGCCGCAAGGTGCTGGCCGAGTTTGTCGCCGCCGGTGCACCGGAGGAGATCCTCTACGTCAGCAAGCCGCACATCGGCACTTTCCGGCTGGTGTCGATGGTTGAGCACATGCGCGCGACGATCGAGGCGCTCGGTGGCGAAATCCGTTTCGGCCAGCGCGTCGAGGACGTGTTGGTCGAGACGGACACTCTCGGCGCGCGCCATGTGCGAGGCGTGACCCTCGCCAGCGGCGATGAGATCCGTTCCGACCACGTCGTGATGGCGCCCGGGCACAGCGCCCGCGACACGTTCGCGATGCTGCACGCGCGCGGCGTTTTCCTCGAAGCCAAGCCCTTCTCGATCGGCTTCCGCATCGAGCACCCGCAGTCGCTGATCGACCGCGCACGTTTCGGACCCGAGGCCGGGCATCCGCTGCTCGGCGCCGCGGACTACAAGCTCGTTCATCACGCGCGCAACGGCCGCTCGGTGTACAGCTTCTGCATGTGTCCGGGCGGCACCGTGGTTGCGGCCGCCAGTGAGCCGGGACACGTCGTCACCAACGGCATGAGCCAGTACTCACGCAATGAGCGCAACGCGAACGCCGCGATCGTGGTCGGCATCACGCCGGATGACTTCGCACCATACGGCGAGGGACCGCTCGCGGGTATCGCACTGCAAAGGCACTGGGAGTCGCTGGCGTTCGAACTCGGTGGCGGTGACTACGAGGCGCCGGGACAAACGGTCGGCGATTTCCTTGCCAATCGCCTCTCCACGACGTTCGGTGCCGTGCTGCCTTCGTACACGCCGGGTGTACGCCTCGCCAATCTCGACGCGGCGCTGCCACGCTACGCCATCGACGCGATCCGCGAGGCCTTGCCTGCCTTCGACCGGAAGCTCAGGGGCTTCGCGATGAACGATGCACTGCTGACCGCGGTGGAGACGCGCACCTCGTCGCCGGTCCGCATCACGCGCGACGCCGATGGCCACAGCGTCAACACGCGCGGTCTGTTCCCGGCCGGCGAAGGCGCCGGCTACGCCGGTGGCATTCTTTCCGCAGGCGTCGACGGCATCCGCGCCGCCGAGGCCGTGGCGCACTCGATCATGGCAAGCGTTGCAGTGCGTTCCGCTCCGGGCCGCTCGTCGTCTTGAGTACGCCCGGGGGCCAACGTAAGCTGCCGCGCGTGAACAGTCCTTTGAATGAACACCCACAGATCGGTGAGACGCTCACCGATTCACGCAGCCTGCGCATGACCAAATCGACAACCTCGACGCCACCGAAACACGTGCGTGCCGCAGATCTGCGCGGGGCGGCGCAGCTGGCGACGCAGGCGGTCGAGGGCGTTACGCGGATCGCCGAAGGCGTGCACCAGTCAGTGTGGGACACGCTCGGCGTGCGCGGTGGTGCGGCGCCGGGACAGACCGGCGGCTTGACTGGCCTCGTTTACCAGGGCGTCCGTGCAGGCGCGCAGTGGGTGGGCAAGGGCGCGGATGCACTGTTGGCGAATTTCGATCCTGCGCTCGCGAACGGGGAAGACGCTGCACCCGGGTCGCACGCGCGCGAGGCCGTGATCGCTGCGCTCAACGGCGTGATGGGTGATCACCTGCTCGCCCACAGCAATCCGCTCGCGACGCCGATGACGATGCGCTATCGCGGCGAGGCGCTTGATGTTGAAAGGCTGACCCAACTGCCCAGGGCATCGGGCAGAATATTGCTGCTGATCCACGGTCTTTGCCTGAACGACCTGCAGTGGCGCGCGCAAAGCGACGGCGCCATCGTTGACCATGGCGCAGCGCTTGACGCAGCGCTCGGCTACACGCCGATCTATCTGCGCTACAACTCCGGTCGGCACATTGCCGACAACGGACTCGAGCTCTCTTTGCTGCTCGATCACGTCATCGCGCGCTGGCCGTCGCCGATCGAGGAGATTGCGGTGGTCGCGCACAGCATGGGCGGGCTGGTCATCCGCAGCGCCTGCCATCACGCCGAGCGCGAGGCGATGCGCTGGCCGACGCAGCTCAAACACATCGTGTTCCTGGGCACCCCGCATCACGGAGCACCGCTTGAACGCGCCGGTAACTGGGTGGATTCGATGCTGGCCATCACGCCCTACACCGCCCCGTTCGCCCTGCTCGGCAAGTTGCGCAGCGCGGGCATCACCGATCTTCGCCATGGTCATGTGCTTGACGAAAACCGGGAGGGTCGCGACCGTTTCCAGCGCGAACCGGACAGTCGACCGATCGTGCCGTTGCCTGTCGGAGTGGCCTGTCACGCGATCGCCGCCACCGCGGCTGCCCGGCGCAGTGCGACGGCGGATCGGTTGATTGGCGACGGCCTGGTGCCTTTGAACAGCGCGCTCGGACACCACGACGACCCGCGGCGGCGGCTCGAGTTTGCGTCAGATTCGCAGTGGATTGCGTATCGCACCAATCACATGCAGTTGCTCAGCAGCTCCGAGGTGACGCAGCAGATCGAACGCTGGCTGACGCCGCCGCAGGGTGCCGCTGCGCTCACGCGCTGATTCAGGATTGGCGAGACGACGTGCCCTACCAATTGCTTGCCAATGTCGTCCTCACGCTGCATCTTGCGCTGGTGGCATTTGTCATCGCCGGGCTGGTGCTGATCATCGTCGGCAATCTTCGTCACTGGCGATGGGTCAACAATCTCTGGTTCCGGATCGCGCATCTCGGCACGATCGTGATCGTTGTCGCCGAAGCATGGCTGGGCTTCACCTGCCCGCTCACAACGCTCGAGATGTGGTTGCGTCTGCATGCGGGCGCGAGGACGTACGGTGGTGGATTCGTCGAGCACTGGCTCTCACGCATCCTGTTCTACGAGGCCCCGCCGTGGGCATTCATCGTCGCCTACTCGCTGTTCGGGCTGCTCGTCCTCGCGACCTGGTTGCGGTTTCCGCCCACGCGCCGGCAGCGAACGCGGAAAGGCATGCAAGGACCGCCGCACGCTGCATCAGTGGTTGCTTCCCGAGACCGCCACGAGACCGAGCCCTGAGGGCTCCGCCCCAAGGCCTGGAGCTGGGTTTGCCTGCCGCAGCCGCATGTTCGGGGCCTGCACGTATACGCCGGAAAAAGAACACTTGTCATTCCCGCGAAAGCGGGAATCCATTTGTGGTCAAGCGAAACCGTCAGTGCGGCCCATTGATCTGTGCAACGGCGGGGGGCTCGGTCAGTCGGACGCTTCCGGGACTTCCGAGGCATGGATTTCCGCTTTCGCGGGAATGACGGGGGGTGGGGGTGGGCCGCGAAAATCCAAACGCGTGTGTTCGCAAACGTTCCGGACAACAGTAGGCGAAAGCGGCAATGACGGGAGTTGGGACTAGCTGTCGTGCTTGGCGAGCCAGGCGTCGATTTCGGACAGGCGCAACTTTTGGACCTCGGTGCGGTAGGCAATGTTGGCGATCGCGGTTTCGGTGGCGCGGCGTGCGCTGGCGGCGATGTGGGCATCGGCGAACGAACGCACCTTGTCGATGGTTTCGGGCTTGAGCGAGTTGCCTGCGAGGCCAGGGTAATAGCGACTGCGCGCGCTGCTGTCGACCCGTACATCGACTGTCTCGCGATGCGAAATCGCAAACCCGAAAGCCAGCTCCGGATGCAGGATGGCAACGCTGGAAATCATGCCGGCGCTGTTCGTGGCACCGGGCTCGTCGGTCAGCGCCAGCTCCAGCGCGCGCTGCGCCAAAGCCGGATCCGCGGCAGTGGCCAGCAAGCGGTACATCTGATCCTTGATGAGCGCGGTCTTCTCGCTGCGGGCGGCTTCGTGCATGCGCTCCCATCCGTGTGCGTCCGCGTGCTCCGCGACCACGCCGAGAATGCTTTTCTTCAACGCCGCAGGCATGGCGGCCGGATCGCTCGATGACGCCGTGTAGCGGCGACGCGCTTCGGTGATGACCGATGGATCGCCAAGCCGCGACAGTGCGTCGATCAGTTGCGTGCGCAGGATGGCGACGTCGTCGGACTCAACTGCCGCTGCCTGCCAGCCGATGCGTTTCATCAACGGCTGCAGGCGCTGACGTGCGTATCTGCGAAAGCGATCGCGTCGCTTGCTGTCTTCGGCATAAAGCTGGTTCAGCGCAACCAGGTTCTCCGCGATGTTGCCCCAGACCGGCGGTTCCGCACTGACCGGTGTTGCCTCGACCAGCTCAAGAAATGAAGACGCCGACTGCACACCAGCCAGTCCCAACGCCCAGCTGTCACCGAGCAGGCCCAGTTGGTCGATCGCCGGCAGCTTTGCAAAGTGCTCGCGCAGTTGGTCGAGCTGATCGTCGGTGTAGACCGTCCGGTAGTAGCCGCTTTGCCCTGCATTGATGATCGCCGGCTCGCAGCTGTCCAGCACCACGGTCGCTTTGCCATTTTCGACCAGTAATCTTGTCGGCTCCGAACCCAGCGCCTGCGCAATGACCGGCACCCGCCACCGGCGGGGCTTGAGATTCGGCTGGCCCTGGCTGAACTCGGATTGGGTGAGTTTCAACGTTGTCTTGCCTTCAGCGCATTCGCTCGCCTCGACGCGGATCATCGGAATGCCGGGCTGCAGCGTGAAGTCGTGCGCGATGGCGACGATCGGCGTGCCGGCGGCGGCCTGGATCTCACGCCACAGGTCGTCCGAAACGGTGTTGCCGTAGGCGTGCTTCTGCATATAGCTGCGCACGCCCTGACGCCAGGCGTTCTCGCCCACATAAGCTTCCAGCATGCCGATCACGGCGGCGCCCTTGCGGTAGGTGATGGCGTCGAAGGCCTGACTGGCCTGTTCGACAGTTTCGATGTGCTGCACCACGGGATGTGTGCTCGACAGGGCGTCCAGAGCAAAGGCGGTCTCACGACTGCTCACCACGCGCAACGCAGTGCTCCATTCCGGATGCAACTGGGCGGTGAGGCGACCCGCCATCCAGGTTGCGAAACCTTCGTTGAGCCACAGGTCGTCCCACCAGCTCATGGTCACCAGATCGCCGAACCACTGGTGCGCGATTTCGTGCGCGGTCACTGAAAACGTTCTCTGGCGATCGGCCTGTGTCGAGATCGCGGGGTTCAACAGCAGCACATGCTCAAACGAGAAGATTGCTCCCCAGTTTTCCATCGCGCCAAAGAACTGGCTGCGACCCGGCGCTGCGACGTTGTCGAGCTTGGGCAAAGGGAATGGCGTGCCGAAGTAGTCGTTGTAGTCACGCAGGATGTCGCGCGATGACTCCAGTGCGAACTGTGCCTGGTCCAGCAAACCCGTCTGGGTGACAACGCCGATCTCGGTTGCGCCGGCCCGCACGGTGGCACGCTCGAAGTCACCCATCCCGAAGAACAGCAGGTAGGTCGACATCTTCGGCGAGCGCTCAAACGTCACCTGCCTGTGCCCATCGGCGAGTGGGTGGACTTCGGCGATCGGCATGTTGCTCACCGCCATCTGACCCGCAGGCGCCGTGACGGTCATGTCGAAAGTGGTCTTGAAGTTGGGCTCGTCCCACGACGGAATGAACTTGCGCGCATCGGCATTCTCGAACTGTGTGTACAGCGCGCGTTTCTTGCCGTTCGGCGTGTCGTAGTCGATGGCGAACAGGCCATTGGCTTGCGTACCGATCTTGCCTTTGTAATCGATGGAGAGCTGGTAGTGGCCCTTCTCCAGCGGCTCGGCGTAGATGAATGTCGCCGTCTGCGCGGCAGCGTCGGTGCTGACCTCGGCAGCGCTTGGCGGCGACCGATCATCCGACGTGCTCAGCGTGACTTTCCGGAAGGTCATGTCGACCGCGTTGAGCGTGATCTGCGCGGTCGGCTGCAGCACCTCGATGGTGATCACCACCTGGCCGTCGAAATTGAGCGTGTCGGCGTGCGGCACAAAGCGCACGTCGTAGTGCTCGGGCCGCACGTCGCGAGGCAGCTGCGTCGTCGTGGGAGCTGCGGTCGTCGGCGTGGAAGTCGGCGAGGCGGCAGCCGCGAGCAGGGTAATGCTGATGAGAAGTACCACGACGGCAAGTAGGAGGTAGCGCATGCGAGTCCTTACTCAGGCAATGAATCTCAGGCAATGAATGCAAAAAGAGCGGAGGCACTTTCCCAATCTTTTCCCGTCCTGTCGCGGCTTGGTGCCTCAAGCGGTCGCGTATTTGCCAGGAAAATCGGGATCTGCACGGGCCATCCTCGCAGACCTCTCCCTGTGAGTACCTCGCAATGCTTCGAACACAAACCCTGGAAGGGGCGACGACGCCCGATTACAACAAGCGTGGCGGGTAGGCCGGAGAACTGTCCAGTAGGTGGATCAACTTCGCGCATCCTCAGCTATCTTGTACGCGCCGTCGGGAGACTTCCTTTTGATTTGCAAGAAAAATGTAAATGCCGCGGAAAAATGAATGCTCTCCGGTTTCGATACGCTTCTGGATAGAGACGTATGGATACCCGCGAAATTCTGAATCAATGCCGTCAATCGCGAGGCTGGTGCCATAGTCGTCGATCACCACGATCCAGCGCATTCCCAGCGAATCAATGCAGTGTTCACCAAAACATGCGCCAAGTATCTCAACCACAGCCTGTCCCGAATAGCCGAGTCTGTCGGTAGCGAGCGTCCACTCCTCGAATCCCCAGTCGAGGCGATCAAGCAGATCGGCATCAGAATCGATGCCGAAAGCATCGAAAAAGCCATCGGCCAATGACGCGTTCTTGACGATCCCGCTATGTGCTTCCCCCTGCAGAATGGAAACCTCTTCCGGGGTGGGTTCGATCACCGCGTTGAAGCCGATTGCGGTTTCATCCCCGAATATCGCCGTAGCTCGACTGCGCTCAAGCACGGTGTGACCTTCGAGCTGCCGATCCTGCCGGCGGAGAGCGGACTTCTCGCTTTGTGAGCCTATCCGACGAAGCGCGTCAACGATGTACGAGAAAGCTGCCATGCAAGTTGATCTCCTGTTGAGCCCAGCTTTCGTCGGATTGTGTATTCAAAGTTAGCAGCCCAAGTGCCACATCCGTCAAGTGACTGAAACTTCTGGCCCCTCTATCCGCAGAATGGGTATCCCTTTGCTCTCAATCCGCCGCCGGAAGTGCGAGCCATCCCGGCGCGTCGAGTTCGGGTGCGATCCTGGCCATCGCATCGCGACCTCGGGTTGCGCGCTTGATCCAGCCCGGGCCGCGAGAGACGAGGTCTTGCCACGCTTCGTCGACCTGCCATGCCGCGCCGCGTTCACGCAGGGCTGAAAGCAAGGCTGCGGACTGGTGCAAGTCCTTGTTCGACTTTGCGATGCGCGAGGCGGGGCGCTCGCCGGCAACAATGAGCTTGTGCAGCGCATAGCGCGCGGGATGCGGCACGTTTACGAGAACTGCTCCAGCGCTGCAGAACACTACGGCCTGCTCCACGCCCTGCAACAGGTATTCCATGAACTTGAGCGGCTGCAGCACGACGCCGAGCTGGGGGTGTCGGAATGACTCGCTGCCACCACGGTGCAGTGGCGTGAGAAAGTCGAGTTGCAGTTCCGGGTCGCGAGGATTCAGATAGCTGCCCCCTGCTTCGCCATCGCGATTCACCAGCGGAAGAAAGCCCATCTGTAGCGAATCGATCGCGGCGTGCGTGTCGATCTCGATGTTTGCCGGCAGCGCAATGACCAGCGACTTGCCGGCGTGTGCGAAATCCACGTCCTGTGTTCGCTCGCCGCTCTCCCACGCCACTCCCAGCATGTTGCCCAGACTCAGGAACGCATGCGTGCCAATCAGGATGCCGGCTGCGTTGAAGAAGCCGTAATCGGCCAGCCTTTGCACTACGCGGAAATGCGCATTCAACAGCGGCGTGCATCCGAGTGCCTCGGCAGATCGCGACAGGGCTTCCAGCGCGGGCGCAGCGCCACCTGTCGCGTGGGCGGCAATCAGTGTGCGCACCCGATCCGAGTCCGGTCCGATGTAAATCTGCCGCAACGTGCCGGAAAGCTCCGTGTATTGGAAGTACCAGTAGTCGCGTCCTTTAACGGTCTTGCTCGCAAAGGAGCCACGCAGGCTCGCGACGGAACGTGCGATGTCCGCCGCCTGACTTGCGTCCAGCAGCTGCGAGTACGCAGTCTGCGCGGTCAAGGACAGTGAGCGAAAGCCATGCATTCGGTTGTTATACTAGGCGGCAGGTAAAACTAGTATAACTCCAATGGCGGCGGTTTTCGCTGCGCCGGGCAGTCGTCGTTGACAGGGACCTCCGCGACCCTTCTCAGCGTTGCGGTTGAATGGGCGGGTCGGCGGCCTCATTTTGCATGTGGCGCGGCGCGATAGTGCGCGTGTCGTCGAGGAGGTGGTGTGTTCGAGCATCTGGATCCGGTCACGCTGGCGCGCGCGCAGTTCGCGTTCACGGTGTCGTTCCACTTCATCTTTCCCGCGTTCTCGATCGGGCTGGCGAGCTATCTGTTCGTGCTCGAAGCCCTGTGGCTGCGCACCGGGCGTGCGCTTTACATGGATCTCTACCGTTACTGGCTGCGGATGTTCGCCGTGGCCTTCGGCATGGGTGTGGTGTCGGGCATCGTCATGTCCTACCAGTTCGGCACCAACTGGTCGGTGTTCTCCGACAAGGCGGGTCCGATCATCGGGCCGTTGATGGCCTACGAGGTACTCACCGCGTTTTTTCTCGAGGCCGGTTTTCTCGGCGTGATGCTGTTCGGCATGCATCGTGTCGGCCGGGGTCTGCACTTTGCCGCGACCACGATGGTGGCGATCGGAACGCTGATCTCGGCCACGTGGATCATTTCCGTCAACAGCTGGATGCACACGCCGGTCGGCTTCGACATCAACGCGCAGGGGCAGTTCGTGCCGGCGGGCTCGTGGCTGCCGATCATCTTCAATCCGAGCTTTCCGTTCCGG
>JBBQNY010000107.1:0-9537 GCA_038330365.1 Lysobacterales bacterium
CGCTCATGCGCGATCAGGCGTCGGCGGCGGGCTGTACGGCCTCGGTCTGCTGGCGCTGCATCTGGTCGGCATAGATCTGCTCGAAGTTGATCGGCTGCAGCGCGAAAGGCGGGAAACCGCCGTCCATGATCATGCTGGAGATCGCCTGCCGCGCATAGGGATAGAGCGTGTGCGGGCAGAAGGTCCCGAGCACCGCCTGCAGGTCCGACGGATTGAAACCGGTCAGCGCGAAGATGCCCGACTGCTGGACTTCCGCCAGGTATGCGGTCTTCTCGCCGATCTTGCAGGTGACAGTGACCGTCAGCACGACCTCGTAGACGTCATCCGCGACGCCGGTGGCGCGCTGGCCGAGATTGAGCTGCACCTGCGGCTGGCCCTGGTCCTGAAAGATCTGCGGTGCGCCAGGCACCTCGAAGGACGAGTCCTTGATGTAGATTTTCTGCACGTTGACCTGTGCGGGAGCGGCGGTCTGCGCCGGCTCGATGGCGCCATTGCTGAGCACGCCGTTGGTTTCGTCTGCCATGGGAAAATCTCCGGAAAGGTAGGGAATAGGGTCGGAAAAAAGTGCGCGATTATCCCACGTGGGGGCAGTGGCCGCGAATGACAGGGGTGGCCGGCGAATTGCCCGGGAGCGTCAGCTCTTGACTCGCGTCTTGCCGGGCAGCTTGCCCTGGGGCTTGACGCGCGTCACCGGCAGGTCGGCGGCACGCCACGCCGCGAGACCGCCGTCGAGCCAGTGGACGGATGCGAAGCCAGCCTTGCTCAGGCGCGCGCAGGCGGTCGCGGAGGTCTGTCCGTTGCCGCAGTAGATCGCCACCGGCATCTCGCGCACGCGCACCAGATCCTTGTTTTCGGGATCGAACTGGCTGAGCGGCACGTGCTTCGCTCCGACGATGTGTCCGGCGTCGAAGTCCTTCTGGCTGCTCATGTCGATCAGCAGCGGCGACTCACGATTGATGAGATGGGTCAGCGCTTGCGGCGTCAGCGAGCGGTACTTGCGCGTCAATCGCGCGATCTCGCCGCTGACCAGCATCACCAGCACGACGACAAATGCCGCCACCAGCATGATGTGGTTGGAGAAGAATTCGGGTAGACGTTCGAAAAACATGGGGGCACCGGCCATCGCGGGCCGCGGATTATCCCCTAAATCCCCGGCAGCGCATGTTTTCGGCCGGCACACGCCTCAAATCGTCCGGGGATCGCGGTCCCATCCCCCATGGCGCCAGCGCGCGCCAGCGCGCTCCTACACGAACCGTGGGACCGCACCGCCCTGCTTTCGTAGGAGCGCGCTGGCGCGCTATGGCGCCATGCCTCTTCGCAGCCCATACCGGCGCAGCAGCACGCCCGTCGCAGGCGTCAGCGCGCGCCGAGATCCGGCAGCCCGGAGGTCAACCACCAGCGCTTGGCTTCCGCGTCGTAGCGCCACTCCTGCACGTCCACCAGATTGCGAACGCTCTGCGTATTGACGTTGACGAGTTCGATTGCCACGCGCTGCTGCACGCGACCTTCACCGTCCGGCACGGCCGTGCCTTCGCGATAGCCGACGATCCGGAACTGCTTCCAGTGTTCGATCTCGAACGGAGTCGGTGCATGCTCTTTCAGCACTTCCGGGTCGTGCATCGCCAGCGCCTGTTCGACCCCATGCCAGCGCAGCGCCGAATGATAGGCCGAGAGCGTGGTCTCGAGTTTGCGTGCGTCGCCGGACTTGGGGTCGCTCGCGCAGCCGGTCAGGAGAAAGACCGCGCACAGCAGCGCGCCAAGCGTGCTCGCAATGAACGCTGTGCGCCCACTCACGCGGCGCGATCCGGCGGACTGTTGCCGTCCGCAGTTTCGTTGATCACCTCCGCCGGTGCCGGCAGGCCCTTGCCGGTGCGCAACGCCACGAAGCGCGCCGAGAGCCGTGCCGCGGCGCCACCGCCTGCCGTCGGCACCAGCGCCGTCAATGTGATCCGCGCCTTGCCGCGGCTCGCAAACATATTGAGAAAATCGTCCCATTCGCCATCTCCCAGCAGTTGCTGCGATTCCACCACAACCTCGCCCCAGACGGGTTCGAGGTAATTGACCATCGAATCCTGCACATACACATCGGCCGCATGCCCGGCCTCGCCGAGGCGCAGCGTGGCGAGGCCCCAGCAGGCCAGCGTCATCAAACTCACCAGGCTGCCCCCGAATGCGCAGCCCTTGTCATTGACGTTCGGCGCCAGCGGCGCACTGAGCTGCAGGCAGTTGCCGTCGTAGTCGGTCACCCGCATGCCCATCTCGCGCGCCAGCGGAATACCGGACAGGAGATGCTTCTGGAGCTGGCTGATGTCGGTGATCGGCTGCATGGGTACCAGGGATTCCGCGGGAATGGGCTACGGCGTGGCGCCGTCTGCCCGCATGTTGCCGCATCCGGCCCATCATTGCCTGGGGACCTGGGCACGGCGACCGTTTCGATTTGTGCCTTGCGGTCCACTAGCATCCGGGCATGCAAGGCAAGGCCATCGGCAACGACACGGCATCGGCGCAGCGGTCGCTGCAGGGATGGTGCGTGGCACGGGTCGGAGTGGCGGGCGCGCCGTTTCCGCTGCGCACAGCGCTCGAAGGGCTGGGTGCCCGCGCGCTGGCGTTGCCGACGCTGGCCTTGTGCGCCGCGCCGCCCGCCGACGTGAAGTCCGCGCTGGCCGCAGCCGGACCCGTGTCTGCCTGGATCTTCGTCAGTCCGGCTGCCGTCCGCTTCGCCGCGCAGGCCGGACTCGATGCCGCGGCCGTCGGGCGCGCACCGGTCTTCGCGATCGGACCGGGAACGGCTGCTGCATTGATGCAGCGAGGGATCAACAGCCTGCATCCGGCCGCGCGACATGACGCCGATGGCGTGCTGGCGATGCCCGAGCTTGGTGACGTCAATGGGACGGTCGCGATCATCAACGCGCCGGGTGGCCGCACGCTCCTGATGGAGGGCCTGCACGCACGCGGCGTACGCGCGACTGTCATCACGGCATATCAACGCAGCCGCGCCATCTGGACTCGGCTTGATCGTGAGCGCTTCGCCGCATTCCTCGCCGCGCGCCCGCGCGCGCTGCTGCTGGCTACCAGCGGCACTGCCATCGGGCACCTGGTCGAGCTTGCCGCCGACGCCGCGGCGCAGCTCGCCGACATCCCGCTCGTGGTGGGCAGCGAGCGGCTGGCGCAGCACGCGCGCGCACTCGGATTCAGAAACGTGCGCGCCGCGGGCGGAGTCGACGCGGATGCGCTGCTGACAGCGAGCATCGCGGCCGCGTCGGATTCCGCAGCATGAATCCGGACAACAACGATTCCGCCACGCCCTATGCCGATCTGTCGCCGGACCGGGTGCTCGACGCGATGGAAGCCATCGGGCTGGCACCGGACGGGCGCCTGCTGGCCCTGAACTCATTTGAGAACCGCGTGTACCAGGCAGGTCTCGAAGGCGGCCGCTTCGTTGTCCTCAAATTTTATCGACCGGGTCGATGGAGCGACGCGCAGATCGCAGAGGAGCACGCGTTCGCGCACGAGCTGGAGGAGGCAGAGCTACCGCTGGTGGCGCCAATGATTGTCGATGGGGACACGCTGTTCACGCATCACGGCTACCGCTACGCGCTCTATCCGCGCCGTGGCGGGCGCGCGCCCGAACTCGAGCAGGAAGAGACGGCGAGCTGGCTCGGCAGACTGCTCGGGCGCATGCATTTGATCGGCGCGCGCTCGCGTTTCACCCGTCGCACGGCGTTCGATCTGGAGCACCTGCTGGTATTGCCCTCCAAGGCTGTGCTCGCGAGTGCGCTTATGCCGGACTACCTGCGCGAGCGCTACGCGCGCACCGTAGAAGACGCGGAAGTCGTGCTGCGGTCGCGCTTCCACCCCCGGCAGACCCTGCGCCTGCACGGCGATTGCCATGCCGGCAACGTGCTGTGGACGGACCACGGCCCACATTTCGTCGATCTCGACGACGCGCGCTCGGGTCCGGCCGTGCAGGATCTGTGGATGCTGATGACCGGCGACCCGCGGCAGCGCGACGCGCTGATTGAAGGCTATGAGCAGTTCCGCGACTTCGATGTGGGAGAGCTCGATCTCATCGAGCCGCTGCGCCTGCTGCGCCAGATCCATCATGCGGGCTGGATCGCGACACGCTGGCAGGATCCGGCGTTCCCACTCGCTTTTCCCTGGGCCGCGAAGCCGACCTGGTGGGAAACGCACGTCTCGGACATTGCCGAAGCGCGGGTGAATATGGAAGAAAACTGAAGCGGACAGCCGACTCTGCGCAGAGCCGCAGCGAACTTCGCGCGGGCTGGGGGAGTCAACGCTCTAGGAACCCCCTGAATAATGCGATTGGAATTGTTCCGAGGGTTGCTGGCCCCTGCCGCCAGATTGCGACTTGACCCGGACACCGGCACGGCGGCAACGTGCTCCGCCGGCTTTCCTCCTGCCAAGCGGATCCGAACCATCCCCGACGTGTCCACCAATCTATCCACCGCACGCGACTCGTGGTCGTGGGCGCGCTACTTCTGGCGCGTTCCGCTGCTGCTCTCGCACCTCTTGCTCGGACTGCCACTGGCGCTGCTGGTGATGTTGCCGCCGTGGTCGGAGTGGCGGCCGCGCGGTCGCGAGCGGCTGCGCGACTTGAGCGTGCGAACGTGGCAGCACACATTGATGCGATTGTTCGGAATCCGCGTGCGTGCGTACGGAGCGCCGGCGCCCGGTGCCGTGCTGATGGTGGCCAATCATCTTTCCTGGCTCGACATCACCCTGCTGCACAGTCAGCGCATGATGTATTTCGTCGCCAAGAGCGAAATCGCCGCCTGGCCGCTGGTCGGCATGCTGGCTGCGCGTGCGGGCACGCTGTTCCATCGACGCGGCAGCAGCGAATCGCTCGGCGTCGTGCAGGAGCGGATGATCGAGGCGCTGCAGCGGGGTGACGCAGTGGGCGTGTTTCCCGAAGGCAGCGCGGGACGGCCGGACGCGGTGCGCGTGTTCCACGCACGCATCCTGCAACCGGCAGTCGCGACCGGTGCGCCGGTGCAGCCGGTCGGACTCCGCTTCACCCGGCGCGGACGGCTGGCGCTCGACATGGCGTTCCGCCCCAACGAAAAATTCGTGCCCTGCTTCTTTCGCGTGCTGGGGGCAGCGCCCTCCACGGCCGAGGTGCATTTTCTGGATCTGCTGACCGATCACAGCCAGGGGCGGCGCGCGATGGCGAATGCCGCGCGCGCTGCCATCGTCGCCGCGCTCGGCTTCCAGCAAGGCGATCCGGCCGAAGTCGACGCCACCACGCTCGATGGGGTGCAGGTGTGAAGCCGCCGACGCAGATCGATACGCCGTCGCCCGGGTTCGCGCCGCCGCGGTGGCTGCGCAATCCGCATCTGCAGTCGATCCTCGGCTCCAGCGGATTGCGGCGCGCGCGCATCCGCGATCGCAGCCGCGCACTCGCGGCGGCCTCGAGCGAGGTCATCGTGGATGGCGGCGACGGCGTTCGCCTGCAGGGCTTCCACGCGCCGGCGCCGGATCGGGAGCGCGCGCTGGTGGTGCTGCTGCACGGCTGGGAAGGGAGCTCGGATTCGAGCTACCAGCGGAGCCTCGGGGGACTGCTGCACGAGGCCGGCTTCGGCGTGTTTCGCCTCAACTTCCGTGACCACGGCGACACGCATCACCTCAACGAGGACATGTTCCACTCGGCGCGCATTGCCGAGGTGGTGGCCGCCGTGCGTGACGTGCACGCGCGGTTCGCGCCGGCACGCATGCTGATCGGTGGCTTCTCGCTCGGCGGCAACTTTGCACTGCGCGTCGCGGTGCACGCGCCTGAGGCGGGAATTCCGCTCGATGGCGTCTTCGCCGTGTGCCCCGCCGTGCATCCGCCTTCCGTGCTGGAGGCGCTTGAGATCGCGCCGTCGATCTACCACGACTATTTCATGCGCAAGTGGCGCGCGTCGCTGGCGCGCAAGCAGCTGCTCTATCCCGACACCTACCGCTTCGATCGCGCCGACATGCGCGTGCCCATGCGGCGACTGACCGAATTGCTGGTCGAGCGGCACACCGAGTTCGGCACGCTCGATGAATATCTCAACGCGTACAGCATCGCCGGCGATCGCTTGCGCGGCATCGAGGTGCCGGTCGCGATCCTCGCCGCTGCCGACGATCCGGTGATTCCGGTGCGGGATTTCGAGGCGCTGCAGCTGCCGCCGCAGGCCGAGCTCAAGATCACGCCGCACGGCGGGCATTGCGGATTTCTCCAGACCTGGCGCATGGACAGCTGGGCCGAGCCCTGGATCATGTCGTTCCTCGATCGCACCCTCGACCCTTTGCCAGCGCGCTCCTGCGACAACGCATTGGCGCCGGGCGCGCCGCCCTTGTAGGAGCGCGCTGGCGCGCGATGGCGCGCTGCACGCTACGGAGCGTAGATGCCGCCAGCGCGCGCCAGCGCGCTCCTACAGGGCGAGATCAAGCTCCGCGATGTCCGCGATCGCGAGGAACGCACGGCGCAGCTGCGCGAGCAGCGCCAGGCGATTGGCACGCAGCGCCGGATCCTCATCCATCACCATCACGCTCTCGAAGTACGCATCCACCGGCACCTGCAGCGGCGCGAGGCCCTGCAGCGCCGCCAGATACTCGTGTGCCGCCACGCGCACGGAAAGCTCTTCCGCACTGCGCGCCATGGCGTCCGCGAGCTCCCGCTCCGGGCCGTCCTGCAGCAACGCGGAGTCGACGGTATCGCGCACGGGCTCGGGACTCTTGCGCAGCAGATTGCCGATGCGCTTGTGCGCGGCAGCGAGGCTCACCGCTTCGGGCATGCGCGCAAACGTATCCAGCGCACGCAGTCGGCGATCAAGGTCCGGCAAGGTGGCCGGATTGACCGCCGCCACTGCGTTGAAGCGGTCCAGCGCGATGCCCTGTTCGTTGTAATAACTTCGCAGGCGATCGAGGATGAACTCGCGCAGCTCGACCTCCACCGCCCGCGCCTCGGGCGTCACGCCCGGTACCTGGTCGAGTGCTTCGCGCAGCAGGCCATCGAGGTTCAGCGGCAGGTCGCCCTCGATCAGGATGCGTGCGAGTCCGAGCGCGGTACGCCGGAGCGAAAACGGATCCTTGCTGCCCGACGGCTTCTGTCCGATCGCGAAAAAGCCCGCGAGCGTATCGGCGCGATCGGCGATCGCGAGCACTCGCCCCAGTTGTGTGAGCGGAATGGCATCGCTCGCCGTGCGCGGCGCGTAGAAGTCCTCCAGCGCCTGCACGACTTCGCTCGACTCGCCCTGTGCGGCTGCGTAACTGCCGCCCATGCTGCCCTGCAGTTCGGGGAACTCGCCGACCATGCGCGTCATCAGATCGCAACGCGACAGACTGGCGGCATGCGTCGCCAGCGCGGCGTCGACCCCGGCGCGGACGGCGATGACGCGCGCGAGTTCCGCCACGCGCAGCGTCTTGTCCCACACCGATCCCAGCTTCTGCTGGAAGGTGATGCGCTCGAGTCCTTCGCGGTGACTGGCGAGCGGTGTCTTCAGATCTTCGTCAAAGAAAAAACGTGCGTCCGCAAAACGCGGTCGGATCACACGCTCGTAGCCGTGCCGGATCTGCACGGGCTCGCGACTTTCGATGTTGGCCACGCCGACAAAATGCTCGGTCAGCGTGCCATTCGCGTCGACGATGGGAAAGAAGCGCTGGTTGACCTCCATGGTCGCGACCAGGGCGTCCTGCGGCACGCGCAGGAAGTCGCGGTCGAAACTGCAGGCAATCGACACCGGCCATTCCGTCAGGTTGGCGACCTCGTGGAGCAGCGCCTCGCTGATGCGTGCGACGCCGCCCACGCGCTTGGCTTCGGCCTCCACCTGGCTGCGGATGCGGGCGCGCCGCTCTTCGGCATCGACCAGTACGTGCGCATTGCGCAGCAGATCGACGTACGTTGCCGAAGAGACCACGCGCACCGGGTCGGCATGATGGAAGCGATGTCCGCGGGTGAGTGCGCCGGTCGCTACGCCGAGTACTTCGCCGGGCACATGCGTGTCCCCGTGCAGAAGTACCACCCAGTGCACCGGTCGCACGAATGCCGTGTCACGCGCGCCCCAGCGCATGGGACGGTTGATCGGCAAGGCCGCCACGGCTGCATTGACCGCGCCTGGCAGCAGCTCGCGTGTCGGTCGTCCGACGCGACGCGAGCGGTACACGAACCATTCGCCCTTGTCGGTGGCGACGCGTTCGAGCATTTCGACCGGCACATCGTTCGACTGCGCGAATCCGAGCAGGGCACGTGTGGGATTGCCATCCGCATCGAGCCCTGCCCGCACGGCAGGACCGCGGCGTTCGACGTCCTGGTCTTCCTGCGTCGAGTCGACACCACCGAGTTGCACCACCAGGCGGCGCGGCGTCCACATCGCCATCGAGTGTTCGAGGTCGGTGAGGATGCCCAGTGCTGCCAGTTCCGCGCAGAGATTCGCGCGCAGTGCTTCGGCCAGCTGACCCACGCTGCCGGGCGGCAGCTCTTCGGTGCCGATCTCAAGCAGCAGCGGCAACAGGCGGCTCATGGCGACACCTCCGTGTGCGGATTCAATCCGGGAAAACCGAGCCGCTCGCGCTGCGCAAAGTAGGACTCCGCAACAGCCTTGGCGAGGGCGCGCACGCGCAGGATGAAACGCTGGCGCTCGGTCACGCTGATCGCGCGCCTGGCGTCGAGCAGGTTGAATGCGTGCGATGCCTGGCAGACCTGGTCGTAGGCCGGCAGTGGCAGGTTCAGCGCGACCAGCTTCATCGCCTCGGACTCGCAGGCTTCGAAACGTCGCAACTGCTCACGTGTGTCGGCGTGCTCGAAGTTGTAGGCGCTCTGCTCAACCTCGTTCTGATGAAACACGTCGCCATAGGTGACGATGCCCTGGGGTCCGCGCGTCCACACCAGATCGAACACGCTGTCGACGTTCTGCAGGTACATCGCCAGGCGTTCCAGACCGTAGGTGATCTCGCCGGTGACCGGGCGGCATTCGAGTCCGCCCGCCTGCTGGAAATAGGTGAACTGCGTGATTTCCATGCCGTTGAGCCACACCTCCCAGCCGAGCCCCCAGGCGCCAAGGGTCGGGGACTCCCAGTTGTCCTCGACAAAGCGCAGATCGTGCACGAGCGGGTCGACACCGAGCGCCTTCAACGAAGCGATATAGAGCTCCTGGATGTTGTCCGGGCTGGGCTTGAGCACCACCTGGAACTGGTAGTAGTGCTGCAGGCGATTGGGGTTCTCGCCATAGCGACCGTCAGCCGGTCGCCTGGAAGGCTGCACGTATGCCGCGCGCCACGGCTCGGGACCGAGCGCCCGCAGAAAGGTCGCGGGATGGAAGGTGCCGGCGCCCACTTCACTGTCGAAGGGCTGGATCAGCACGCAGCCCTGCTCGGCCCAATAGGCGCCGAGGCGGCGGATCAATTCCTGGAAACTCGGGCCTTGCATGGATCACGCATCGTCGGCAGTGGAGCACGTACTTTATCGCGTGCGCCGCTCGCACACCGCGCGACCTTGCCCCTGTAGGAGCGCGCTCGCGCGCGATGGCGCGATGCCGCTACGTAGCGTGGATGACG
>JBBQNY010000108.1:0-9517 GCA_038330365.1 Lysobacterales bacterium
ATGGTGCCAGCCGTCGCGCACGGCGCCCTTGGCCTCGCTCCACGCCAGGCGGGAATCGCCCTTGACTTCGTTCCACTCGCGCTCGAGCTTGTTCTCGACCTTCTCGAACGGCTCACGATTCTGCACGTAGCCGCGATAGCCGAGGCCGTAGGCCGGCTCGTAATCACGCCACTCGCGGCCGTCAGCGTAGTAGTCGGCCTTGCGATAGTTGGTTTCCCAGTGCTTGTTGTACTCGGTGGGATTCACCACCTCGGCGATCGAGTCGCCGGCCTTGGAGCCGAGGATTCCGCCGATGATGCCGCCCACTACAACTCCGATGGGTCCACCGGCTGCGCCCACGACCGCGCCTGTTGCCGCACCTGCCGCTGCACCTGCTCCTGAACCGAGATTATGGTCTTTTTTGACGTCCGTCATGGTTTGAATCCTCGTTGTTGATGGATGTGTTGGCTCTGCCTGTCGGAAGAGCGAGCGCACATACTGGCGATGTGGATTTGTCTGGCGCATGAACGCCGACGGGATCGTCGCATTGCGCTAGCCCCCTGTTCAGGTTGTTGACGCTTTGTGCCTTGCGACCCTTTCCATTTTTTCTTGAACGCAAGCAACTGCGCAGCAGCCGTGAGCGAGCGGCCGCATTCGATTGCTCCCGACCGGGAGAGAAATGCGACGCATCAAGAAAGTGCCGCGTCAGGTGATGGGGACGACGTCCTCTTCCGCGAGACCCTCGAGACGGATGCTGTTGGCGAACAGCGAGAAGGCAAGCACTCCGGCGAGTCCCTTGGCGCGCTGCATCCACGGCGGCAGATACTCCGGTGCGGCGATGTAACCCGAATCGAACCAGGGTTCCAGCCGCACGGCGTCGCCCAGCGTCATCTTGCCGGCACAGAGATTCCGGCACAGACCGAGCTTGTGCTGCCGCAGCGCCCAGCGGAAGAACGTGTGCACGGACAGCAACCCGTGCAGGTACACCGTGTCCTTGGTGAAAGCCTCGCCGCCGGTCAGCGGCACCCCGCGGAACACCCGCATCGCCGAGTTGAAGCTGTCGGCGTCGCTCTGGCCCGCATCGCGGAAAAAACCGAATACCTCGATGAAGTCGGCACCTTCCATCGCCAGGTGAATGGCCTCGATGCGCAGCGAGATGCGCTGCATGCGCGCGATGTCGATGGATCCGGTGATGAGTTCGGCGAACGTGGCGAGCCCCTCCTGTGTCGCCGTGACGCGCGGGGAACTGAGCCCAAGACTGGAAAGGTTCGGCTGTTCACGACCATTGAGCGCCGTCAGCGAGTGCACGAAGGCTTCGTGTTCCAGCAACTGGTGCCAGTCGTATTCGGTGAAGCCGGTATAGGCACGCAGCCGGATACGCGTGGGTCCTGCCGCCGCCTTGGCCGTGAGATCGGGATCGATCTCGACGCGCACCTTGTGACGGGTGAAGAACTTGTCGATCCGGTGCTCGAGTTCCTGCTTCACGATCTCGGCGGACAGAACGTAGCTGGCCTCGTTCTCGGCCAGCGACGGCATGACTTCGTCGGCGATGCGGATGAAGTGACGCGCGGCGTCGAGATTCGACTGCGTGGTGCCGGCAAGCGGATCTCCGGGACGACCGAACAGTTCGATCGAAAGCTGCGTCACGGCCGGTTGGCCGAGCGATTCGAGCAGCCGCGTGGTGGTATGGAAACAGGTCGCGGTCTGGTGGATGTAGTCCGCCACGGGATGTCCGAGCAGCCCGGCCGTGGCGTCGCGGATGGAGTCGAGTTCCGTCTGCACTTCGGTGAATTCGAGCTTGGGATACTGGATCTCGGGTAGCGCAGCGGCGCCCCGTCTGAAGCGCTCGAGAAAAGTTTCCTGCACTCCCGGTGGCCAGCTGACGGCTGCCAGCAGTCGCACATCGCGCACAGCCACGATCAGGCGCGCGTCGAGCGCCGCCAGGTGCGGCAGGAAATCCTCGTATCCAATGCGTTCCGCCATTTGCTAGTTTCCTGGTACGCGCCGACTGGCGCCCTGTCGTTGCGCCGCGGCCGCTTCGTCGCGGAGTTTCTGGAAATGCGCCCAGCGGGCGGTATCCAGGCGCCCTTCCTCAAGTGCCACGCGAATCGTGCAGCCGGGTTCATTGCTGTGTCCGCAGTCCGAGAAGCGGCAAGTACCGAGGAGGGCTTCCACGTCCTCGAACACGGCCAGCGACAGTGCTTCGTCTCCAAGCTTGAGCTCGCGCATACCGGGCGTGTCAATGAGGCAGGCGCCGCCCGGCAGTGGAATGAGTGCGCGATGGGTGGTGGTGTGGCGACCCCGCGAATCGTGTTCGCGCACGGCCTGCGTGGCCTGCCGTTCGATGCCCAGCAGGCTGTTGGTGAGGGTCGACTTGCCCGCTCCGCTCGATCCCACCAGCACGGCGGTCGAACCGGCGCCGAGCCAGGGCGCAAGCGCGCGACCGGCTTCGAGCGTACGGGCATTGACGGCCAGCACCGGCACGCGCGCGGTCACCAGCGCGCGCACTTCCTCGACTCGCGCCGCCGTCTCGTCGCTCAGGTCCGCCTTGGTCAACACGATCACCGGCTGCGCGCCGCTGCGCTCGGCCAGCACCAGGTAGCGCTCAATGCGGCGCGGGTTGAAGTCGCCGTCGAGCCCGCAGACGATGAGGATCACATCGACGTTGGCGGCGATCAGCTGCTGTTCGCCGGATTCACCGGCAGCGCCGCGCACGAACGCAGTTCGGCGTGGAACGATCGACAGGATCAGGGTGTCGGGGAGCGTGTCGCCAAGTACCACCCAGTCGCCTACGCCGGGTCGGGTCCGTGGGTCGATGCCACGGCGCCGCAGGGCGGCTGGCGGTTGCGCCGTGAATTCGCGGATGCCGTCGTGTACGCGGTAACCGTTCCGATGCTGGGCGATAACGCGCGCCAGCACGCCACCCGCGCCCGCGTCAGCGGTCGTGTGCGTATCTTCGTCGCGCCAACCGATTGCCCGGAGGTGCGCGGCCGTCACCGGCTCGGTCATGCGCGGATTCTAGGGTACCTCTGACCAATGTCACGCCGTTCTCATGCGGACCATCAACCGGATCAAATGACTGGGCGATGTCCGGCCGGCCCTTGGCAGCCCGGTGGTTCATGGCACGCACACACGCAGTTGTGCGTAATGCACTTTCAAGCAGGCTTTTCGAGAGGAGTACTCCGTGCAGATTCAAACCCCGCCAGGCTGGACCCGATTCGTGCTGTTTCTGGCCGGGCTTGCCACCCTCGCGTTCGGCATTGTGCTCGCGCTCGATCCCGTCATGTGGCTGAGTCGCGCTGGCGTCAGCGTTGCGGCCGATGCGGTCACGCGCATCGAGATCGGCGCGTTCTATGGCGGGCTTGAGATCGGACTCGGATTGCTGCTGTTGTCCGCTGCCTCGCAACGGCAGAGCGCGCGCCCGGGGCTCTGGCTGCTGCTGGCCAGCCACGGTGGCATAGGGCTCACACGACTGGCGCTGATGCTGGCAGGAGGCATCTACACCGGCTTCCTGATCGGCTCGGTGGCGTACGAGCTCACCTTCGCGTTGCTGGCTGCCATCGGTCTGCGCAGCCGACCGCGTTCGCGCAGTCGGCTTTAATGTCCTTCCAGAGTTGCGGGCGGCGCCGACCCGAGGTCTTCAGCAGTCAAGTGGCAGTTGCTCGGTGGGTTTTCCGGCCGGATCGGCGAAGCCGTTGCCGGCATTGTCGAACTCGCCTTCATCTTCCATCTGGTTCCACGCGGCCTGCATCGGTGCGTAGAGTGCATTGAACAGGATCTTTTCGAATGGCTGGTTGTTCATGGGGTGCCTCCGGGTTGACGGCGATCCAGCAAGAGGCCGGTTCGCACTGGTGTTGTAGTCAACTATAACAGCGACTCGGAAAATGACCATAGGCTGAAAGTCACACTGCCATGCAATGTCCCCCTGGGAGCCTCGACCTGCCCGCGAATCCGCAGGGCGATCCGGGTAGCATCGCGCGTTTCCCGCTTGCGGCTAATTTTCAGGGCCCCTTGATGAGTGCCACCCGCGCCCCCCACCCCGCGCAACGTCTGCGCGACGTCCGCTACGAGATCCGGGGGGAACTCTCGCGGCGGGCACACCAGATTGAAGCGCTCGGCCGCGCGGTCGTGCGTCTCAACATCGGCAATCCGGGACTGTTCGGATTCGACACACCTGCGCATCTGCGCGAGGCCGTTGCCCGCGGCCTGCCGGCCAGTGAGGCCTACTGCCACCAGCAGGGGCTTCCCGAGGCGCGCGAAGCAGTCGCGGAGCAGCAGGTGGAGCGGGGAGCGCCGGGCGCGCATCCCGAGCGCATCTTCATCGGCAATGGCGTCAGCGAACTGATCGACATCGCCCTCAGGGGACTGCTCGATCCGGGTGATGAAGTGCTACTGCCGGCGCCGGACTACCCGCTCTGGAGTGCGGCGACGGTGCTCAATGGCGGCACGGCCGTGTATTACCCCTGCCTCGCAAGCAACGGCTTCGTGCCCAGCGTGGAGCACCTCGAAGCCCTGATCACGCCGCGCACGCGGGCGCTGGTGGTCATCAACCCCAACAACCCGACCGGAGCGGTGTATCCACTCGCAACCATTCGCGCTCTGGCCGATCTGGCGACACGCCATCGACTGGTGTTGATGAGCGACGAGATCTACGACGGCGTCCTCTACGACGATGCGCGCTTCGAGCCCATCGCCGTGCACGCGCCGGACGCGCTGTGTCTTTCTTTCGGCGGACTTTCCAAGGTGCATCGTGCTTGCGGCTATCGGGCGGGCTGGCTCAGTGTTTCGGGCTCGCTCGCGGGCGCACAACCGTATCTGCATGCGCTCGACCTGCTCGCCGCTCTCCGGCTCTGCGCCAACGTCGGCGCCCAATGGGCGATTGCGGCAGCGCTGCGAGGGCCCGACACCATCAGCCCGCTCACGGCTCCCGGCGGACGGCTCCACGAGACGCGCCGGGCGGTGATTGCGGCGTGCGCCGGCAATCCGCTGATGGACCTGGTGACGCCGCAAGGGGCGCTGTACGCCTTTCCCGGCGTCGACCCCGCACGCTGCCCGGATTTCGACGATCACGCGTTCGCGCTCGACCTGCTGGAGCGCGAAGCCGTACTGCTGGTTCCCGGTTCGAGCTTCAATGTTCCCTACCGCAATCACTTGCGGGTGACGCTGCTGCCGGACGCAGTGGTGATGGCGGAAGTGTTCGCACGAATCGCCCGCACCCTGTCCCGATACGCCGCGATCGAACCGGCGCGCCGGCATGTGGCGTGAGCTGCGCCGCTGCACGGCGCTCATCGTGATGGCGGCGACACTGAGCGCCTGCGCCACGACTGCGGAGAATGTGCGCTATCTCGCGCTGGGCGATTCCTACACGATCGGCGAGGGGGTGGCGCCCGCGCAGCGCTGGCCAGAAGTACTGGCGGCGCGACTGCGCGCGGACGGAATCGCGATCGCGCCGCCGCACGTGGTGGCCCGCACCGGCTGGACCGTCGCCGAACTCGATGCCGCCCTGGATGCGGAGCGGCTCGAGGGTCCTTTCGACCTGGTGACGCTGCTGATCGGAGTGAACGATCAGTATCGGGGCGGCGATGCCGGAAGTTACCGGCCGCAACTGCGGGCGATGCTCCGCCGCGCCATCGATTTCGCCGGCGCGCGCCCGAGCCGGGTAATACTGGTGTCGATTCCCGACTGGGGCGCGACGCGCTTCGGTGCCCAGGACGCGCGCGGGGCTGCAGCCATCGGCACGGCGATCGACGCCTTCAATGCCGCGGCGCGTGCCGAAGCCGACGCAGTCAACGTGGTGTTCGTCGATATCACCGGCGTTTCGCGTTCCGCGGCGCAGCGCTCGCAGTTGACGGACGACGGCCTGCATCCGGGCCCGACGCAATATGCGGCGTGGGTGTCCCGGATCGAACCGCATGTGCGCGCCGCGCTCGCTCTGCCGTGAACCGTCCCGTCGGACGCGCGCACTTGTGTCGCGCGCCCGTCGCCCCGATCTCTGGATCTTTCCGTGTTGCCTTCTGGAGTTGCGATGAGTCTCGACCCACAAATCCGAACCCGCATCGAGGCGATGCTCGCCGCGAACCCGATCGTGCTCTTCATGAAAGGCGATCGCCATGCGCCCCGTTGCGGTTTTTCCGCCCACGCGATCGGCGCGCTGGAATCGCTCGGCCAGGAATACCAGACGGTGGACGTACTCGCCGACGAGGACATCCGTCAGGGCATCAAGGAATACGGCAACTGGCCCACGGTTCCACAGCTCTACGTGCGCGGCGAATTGCTGGGCGGCTCCGATATCGTCGCCCAGATGCTGGACTCCGGCGAGCTGCACGCGCTGCTTGGCCTCGATCCACCGGACCGCACGCCGCCTGAAATCACCATCACGGAAGCCGCCGCCCGCTCCATCCGGCCGGCTCTGGATGAAGCCGAGGGCGCGGTGCTCCATCTCGCGATCGACGCCGCGTTCCAGCCGCGTTTCGAGCTGGCGCCCGCAAGCCCGAACGACGTGATTGCCCAAAGCTGTGGCATCGAAGTGCATTTCGATACCGCCTCGGCGCCGCGCGCGCGCGGGCTCGTCATCGACTGGGTGGACAACGTCGCGGGCGGTGGACTCGCGCTGCGCAATCCGAACGCACCGCAACCTGTGCGCGGCATCACGGCTGTCGAAGCCGAGGCCGCGCTCCGCAGCGGTGCCCTTATCCTGGTGGACGTGCGTCCGGCGGAAGAGCGTGCACTGGCCGCGCTGTCACTGCCGGTGCACACGCTCGAGGGCGACGGACTGGATCGCATCGAGGCGATGCCGAAGGACGCCGCGCTGGCGTTTCTGTGCCATCACGGCACGCGCAGCCGCGAGGCGGCGACGCATTTCCGCGATCTCGGCTTCCGCAACGCGGTCAATATCGAAGGTGGCATCGACGCCTGGGCGCGAGAAGTGGATGACACCATCCCGCGCTACTGAGGCCGGTGGACCGGCTCCACGCCCGGGCGCATGGCGGCAAGGAAGCGCCGTCATGATCGACGCCTGCGCACCGACCCCGTGGGGCCAATGGCATGGCTGACATCACCTCGCAATTGATGGACCTTCTGCCACTGCTTGGCGCCCTCGTACTGGCGTTGCCGATCGGCTGGCAGCGCGAAAAGCACGAGGACATCATGGGCATCCGCACCTTTCCGCTGGTCGCGGTCGGCGCCTGCGCCTACGTATTGATCGCGCGGCAGATCGGCGGCGATGAATCGAGTGAAGCCAGTGCGCGCGTGCTGCAGGGACTGATGACGGGCATCGGATTTCTGGGCGGCGGCGCGCTCATCAAGCACAAGGACCATGTGTCCGGAACCGCTTCCGCCGCCAGCATCTGGATGGTGGGCGCGCTCGGTGCCGCCGTGGGCTTTGGCCGCTGGCCGCTGGCGATCGCGCTGTCCGTGATCAACCTCGCGGTGGTGATCTTTCTCGGTCGATTGAAGCACCGCACGCGCGACACCTGACCACAAACGCCACTCAATTTTAACGGGCTGCTTCGTGCCAACCTTGACCGACCCGCCCAGCTCCTTCGGGATCTCTTTTCCTTCCAGCGACTTGATCGTGGATCCCTGCTTTCGCGCCAGGGCCTTTGAATGCGACCACGGCAACGCCATCCGCTCGGGCGAAGGTCACGCAGGCACCTCTGCGCGCTGATGCAGGATTTCGGCGAACAGGAGCTTCTCGCGGCCCCCCCTGGCATGAGAAATCACCTTTTCGGACGGATGCGTGACCTGGGAACAGCCGGATAGCGTGATCTTGCCCTCCGGCGTCCCGAGGGTGCCGGCGGCGTTGCAATAGACGAACACGATGTCGTTCTCGAAAGCCCTTGCCAGACACAACGAATCAATCAGCGTCCGGTCTTCCTTTTTTGCCTTTCGCGATACGGCGCCTCCGGGCGAGCGCAAGGGGATCGACCAGAACGCTGGTGAAATCACAAGTTCAACGCCCAGCGCGTTCATGGCAGTGAAGAGTGGCGGAAACGCAAGATCCCAGCAGATCACCATGCCGACCAGCCCGAAACGGGTCGCAAAAACGGACACGACGCCCCCCGGCGTGATGTGCGCCGTCTCCGTTTCCCACAGATGCGTTTTGCGGTAGGTGCCCGCAAGCACGCCGTCGGAGGTGATGTAGTGCGCCTGGTTGTACAGCGCGCCGCCTTCGCTCACGGTCCACGTTCCTGGCACCAGATCAACGCCGTACTTCACCGCGAGCTCCTGCATTCGCGCAAGATAGCTGTGGGCATGGGCGACGAAATCGGTCTGCCCCGTCAACGGACCGCAGACGGCGTCTTCAGGAAATACGACGAGATCGGCACCCTGCTTCTTCGCCTTGCTGACGAAGCGCTCAATACGGGAAAGATTGGACTTCGGGTCGCCCAGTGCCACGGACATCTGTGCCACAGCAATGGACAGCTTCATATGAATTTTCCAGGCGGGGTTCAGGCCACCACGGTCTCGACGATAGCGCTTGAGACGTGCTCGCTTGCGCTGCAGGTAACGTCAGATGGGAAGTACCCCAGGCGCCGGTCGTGCAAGTTTGACCAGCTCGGTGGTGAAGTCCTCAGAACAAATGCGGATCTGCTCTGCAAGGTTATCGCGGCTGTGCGGCGCTGCCGCCGCCGACGGGCCGGCCGCCGCATCAACCAGCGCATCTCGCCAAGCTGACAGCAGATGGACTGGATCCGGATGAGTGCGCGCGAGCGTGCACAGGGCAATTCGTTGCGCGAATAGCTGGGCTTCAATCCGACACAATCGCTCTTCAGAACAGGGGTCCATGTGATGTCAGCTTCGATGGAGTTGAGGTGTGCGGCTGCCCGGCCAACGCCAGGCAGCCGCATGTGACCCATGTTACGAGTCCAGTGACGTTCCCACCTTGATGCGGCGCGGCGCACTTTCTGGCCGCTTGGGAATCAGAATTTCCAGAACGCCGAGGCGTCCGGATGCCTTGATGCCGTTCGGATCCGCACTATCGGGCAGCGAGAAGCGACGATAGAAGACGCCATGCGCGCGCTCGACACGCGTGAGCTTGCCATTCTGCTGCACCGTTTCGTCGACTCGTTGTCCCTTGAGCGACAGAATTCCCTTCTCCATGGTGATCTCGATGTCGTTCGGGTCCACTCCGGGAATATCGGCGAGGATCAGGAACTGGTCGTCTTCCTCCTTGATGTCGACCTGTGGTGCCCACTGGCTGGTGACAACGTTGGACTGGTCGGTCTGATCCGCGTTGAAGATACTGCCCAGGAACTGACGCATCTCCCGATGGGGGTCTACAGCCTGTGTGTTCCAGCCGTTATAGAGCGAAAGATTGCTATTCATGATTTTCTCCTTTAAATGGGCGCGGCGCGATGCCGCCTGAAGTCAAAACCAAGTGTGAAGAACATCTGCGAAAGGGGGCGGAGAGGTACTACCTCGACCGGTGCTGCCGCCCCGGGTCGAGCGCCGGTCGCTCGGAGATGCGAAAGCCTTATCCGTTGCTGTCGAGAAGGGGCTTGAACTGATCGGACAGTTGCTTCATCAGCTCGTCGAA
>JBBQNY010000109.1:0-9514 GCA_038330365.1 Lysobacterales bacterium
TCAGCGTGGTCATGCTGGCGCCGATGCCGAGCGCGATCGACACCACCATGAGGGCGGTGAGCATGCGGTTGCGCCGGAAACTGCGCAGTGCGAGATCGAGGTAGTAGCCGAACATGGGCGTGTCCTGTGTGAGTGATTGCCTTTTCAGCAGTCGGGTTGCAAGGCGCCGGGTGCGCACGCGGAAGTCATGGCGACCTCGGAACCTCATCCGCCCTGCGGGCACCTTCTCCCGGAGGGAGAAGGGAAGAAGCGCGCGCTCCGGCGCTTGCGTCGCGGGAGGATTCCGACATTCGACTCAGGTTTGGCTCGACCGATACGTCGGTCGCCACGCCATCGACGATGTGCACGTTGCGTTGCGCACGTGCGGCGAGCTCAGGGTCGTGCGTGACCATGATGATGGTCGTGCCCTGCTGGTTGATCTCCTCGATCAGCTCGAGCACGCTGCGCGCCATCTGCGAGTCGAGATTGCCGGTCGGTTCGTCCGCCAGCAGCAGGCGCGGACTGCCCGCCAGTGCGCGCGCAATGGCGGCCCGCTGCTGCTGCCCACCGGAGAGCTCGGCCGGGAAGTGCTTCATGCGGGAAGCAAGGCCCACGCGCGCCAGCGAATCCCGAATGCGTTCACTGCGCTCGGCGGCGGGCATGCCGCGATAGCGCAGTGGCACATCGACGTTGTCGAACAGATTGAGATCCGGGATCAGGTTGAAACTCTGGAAGATGAAGCCGATCTTGCGGTTGCGCAGGCGACTGCGTGCGTTGTCGTCGAGACCGCTGACGTCTTCGCCGTCGAGCCGGTACTCACCTCCCGTGAAGGGTTCGAGCAGGCCCGCGATATTGAGAAACGTCGTCTTGCCGGAGCCGGACGGGCCCGTCACCGCGACAAACTCGCCCTCGCTCACTTTCAGATCGAGCGCCCTCAGGGCGTGCGTCTCGACCAGTTCCGTACGGTAGACCTTGGTGACCTGGCGCATGTCGAGCATGGCGGTGTTCCTTCGTTGGATAGTGGAATGGGTGTCAGCGGACGCGGAAACCGCCCGTCGAGTCGCGCGGCTTGAGGAAGCTGCGGCCGAGAGCGTTGGCGCGAACCGGTGCGACGTACTCGCGGTGGTTGCAAGCCTCGACGGCGACAAAGAGGCACGCCTCCGGCAGCGGGCTGAGGCGCAGCGGCACGACACGATCGCCGCGATCGGGTATCGACGCGCGGGCGGGAGGAAACACACGGCTGGCGTTCATGGGGTGGCTCCTGAAATGCGGATGCGTTCCGCGTTGGCAAAGCGGCTGGTGCCGGAGACGACGACGCGTTCACCGGCACTCATGCCTGAAAGGATCTCGATCGCGCTGAGGCTGCTCACGCCGAGGCGTACCGGGCGGCGTACGGCGACATTGCCCTCGAGCACCCATGCGAAGCGGCCGCCGTCTTCCTCGGCGAATGGTCCGCGCTCGATCATCAGCACGTTGCGGCGTGTATCGAGCACGATGCGCGCGGACAGGCGCTGGTTCTGACGCAACCCCGGCGGTTGTTGTCCTTCCTCGAAGCGCAGGCGGGCGTTGACCTCGCCGTTGACGACCTCGGGTGAAACCGCTGCAACGTGGGCCGGATATTGCTGACTGTTGCTGCTGATCTGCGCCGGCAGCCCGATGCCGAGATCACGCGCGAAACTCTCGGGCACCTTGATCTCGACCTCGAAAACGGAAAGATCCACCACGCTCAGGATCGGCGCATTGGCGATGACGCTGGTGCCCTGCGCCACCTGCACTTGTCCGACCTGGCCATCGAAGGGCGCACGCAGCGTGAGCGCAAGCACCTGGCGGCGAAATTCCTCGACCACCGCGCGCTGGCGGTCGGCGATCAGATTCTTGTTGCTGCGATCGATGTCTGCCGCCTTGTTGCGCAGCACGTTCCCGCGCCGCGCCGCAGCGACGCCGATTTCCGACTTGGTCAGTCCGTCTTGCGCGCGTGCCACGTCGATGGCCGCGAGCGCACCGCGCTCGAAACCGTTTCGATAGCGTTCCAGATCCCGCTCCGCCGCGGTGTGGTCGATCATGGCCTGATCGAGCAGGGTGCGCGCCGCCGAGCGGGCAATCGCGGCATCCAGATCCGCCCCGCGCGCCTCGCCCTCCAGTGTCGCCAGAGTGGATTCGGCCTGCACCAGCTGGCTGCGCAGCTCCGGGCTGGCGATCTCGGCGAGCGCCTGGTTCTTTTTCACCGCATCGCCGGCAACGACTTTAAGCGCAACCGTGCCGCCCGCGATGGCGTACAGCGTGGGGCTGTTGGCAGCGATCACGCGGCCGTCCGCGCTGATATCGCGCGTCAGATCACCTCGCGTCACCACCGCGATGCGAAGCGCATCCGCATCCACGGACTGGGTGCCACCGGTCCAGCCTCGCACCACCCATGCCGCCGCGAGCAGCAGCACGAGGACCGCGCCGCCGACGAGGATCAACCGCGTGCGCCGGCGCGCGGCCGGAGTGGCGATGGCCTGGTCCTGCGCTGCGGTGTCGCGAATGGAGGTGCTGTGTTGCATGGGGTACGAGTTCCTGCGTGCGCCTTGTCCCGGTACTTACGCACGCACCGTGCCATGCGCTATGTCTTTGATTTAATATTGTTTTATGGTGCCTTGCGAGTGTCCGCCCGGACACTTGCGGCGTCCGCCCGGACACCTGTACATGCGGATTCCCCCCGCAGGCGCAGCGCCACAACCGCACTGCCTCATCCGCGCCTCGGCGGGTACAGAACCCCGTTGGTAGAATCCTCAACCGAACCGCGGAGCGACAAACCACAATGTGCGGAATCGTCGGCATCAGCGCCGGGCGCGACATCACGCCAGATCTCATCACCGGACTCAAGGCGCTCGAATACCGGGGCTACGACTCTGCCGGCATCTCCGTTCTGACAGCGCACGGAATCGGTCGCCTGCGCGCGAAGGGCAAGGTGCGCGACCTCGAGGCCCTGCAGCAGTCCGCACCGCTCGCCGGCACCTCGGGCATCGCGCACACGCGCTGGGCGACGCACGGCGTTCCCAACGAAGTCAATGCGCATCCGCATCTTTCCGGCGGCGTGTCGGTGGTGCACAACGGCATCATCGAGAACCACCAGGAACTTCGCAGCGAGCTGGAAGCGGCCGGCTTCGAGTTCACTTCACAGACCGACACGGAGGTCATTGCGCATCTCCTCGAGCAACGGCAACGCGCGGGCGACGACCTGCTGCACGCGGTGCGTGCGGTGGTCGAACGACTCGAGGGTGCGTATGCACTGGCGGTGATCTCGGAGCGCGAACCCGGGCGCGTCATCGGCGCGCGCTGCGGCTCACCGCTGGTGGTGGGCGTCGGCAGGGACGAGCAATATCTCGCCTCCGACATCTACGCGCTGCTGCCGCTGACGCGCGACTTCATCTATCTGGAAGAGGGCGACACGGTCGAGCTGACCACGGCGGCCGCACGCGTGTTCGACCGTGACGGCCAGCCGGTAGCGCGAACCGTCAAGCAGGTGCAGCTGGCGGCGGACGCGGTCGAGCGCGGCGAGTACCGGCACTACATGCTGAAGGAAATCCACGAGCAGGTGCAGGCAGTGGCCGATACGCTCGAAGGCCGCATCGCCGGCGGCCGCGTGATGCCCGGCATCTTCGGCGTGGACGGCGACGCCGTGATCCGCGCCACGGACTCGGTGCATATCGTGGCCTGCGGCACGAGTTACCACGCGGGGATGGTTGCGCGTTACTGGATCGAGGCGCTGGCCAGGATCCCCTGTACCTGCGAGATCGCCAGCGAATACCGTTATCGCGATCCGGTGGTGCGGCCCGGCACCCTGTACGTGACCATCACGCAATCGGGCGAGACCAGCGACACCCTCGCCGCGCTCAAGCTGGCGAAGCAGCGGCCGTATCTATCGCATCTCGCGGTCTGCAACGTGCCGGAATCTTCCGTGGTGCGCCAGTCCGATCTGGTGCTGATGACGCGTGCGGGACCTGAAATCGGCGTGGCCTCCACCAAGGCATTCACCACCCAGCTCGCGGCGCTGGCGCTGCTCACGGTCGAGCTTGCGCGCACGCATGGAGTTGCAGAAGAGCGCTACGCGGACGCGGTGCACCAGCTCGAGCAGGTACCAGGCCTGATCGCGGACGTGCTCAAACTCGACAGCGAAATCGAGGCCATGGCCGCGCATCTCGTGCCGCGGCATCACGCGCTGTTCCTCGGTCGCGGCACGCAGTACCCGATCGCCATGGAAGGCGCGCTCAAGCTCAAGGAAATCTCCTACATCCACGCCGAAGCCTACGCCGCCGGCGAACTCAAGCACGGACCGCTGGCGCTGGTTGACGATGAGATGCCCGTCATCGCGGTGGCGCCAAACGATCACCTGCTCGGCAAGCTGCGCTCGAATATCGAGGAAGTGCGTGCACGCGGCGGCCGCCTGTTCGTGTTCGCAGATGCAAGCGTCGCGCATGGCACCGTCAGCGGCGAGGACGTGCTGATCGAACTGCCGCCCTGCGGCGAGCTGATCGCGCCGATCGTCTATTGCGTGCCCTTGCAGTTGCTCGCGTACCACGTCGCCGTCGGCCGCGGCACCGACGTCGACCAGCCCCGCAATCTCGCCAAATCCGTCACCGTGGAGTAGTGGTCCTGCGGGCCGGCAGCGTGGTACCGACAGGAAACAAAGTCCGACCTCAGGGATTAATGCACAATCCTGTGGAACATACTCCTGCCCTTTCTCCCAGTTTCTTGACCGCGGCGCCGTGACAGCGCTTTCGCGAAGGTAGCCTTGTTTCCCTGTTGACCAGGAGTGCCCCGATGACACAGAACTTGTACGACGCCCTGCGCGAAAGCCACGACCTGCAGCGCTCCCTGCTGCGCAGACTCCTGCGCAGCAAGGCCGGCACCCGCGAACGGATCGATCTCTTCACCGCCACCCGCATCGAGCTGGAGGCACACGAAGCCGCCGAGGAGCGCTACCTCTACGCGCCGATCCTGATGGATGACATGGGCCTGAATTCGGCTCGCCACGCCCTGCACGAACACCACGAGATCGACGAGCTCGTCTCCGACCTGCAGAGCCTCGATCCCGCCGGCGATGCCTGGATCGGGAAAGCCCGCGAACTCTCCCACGAGGTCCACCACCACCTGCGCGAAGAGGAAAAGAAGTTCTTCCAGGTCTCGGGCAAGATCCTCAGCGAGACGCAGAAGAGCAAGCTGGCTGGACAGTACCGCAGGGACTACCAGCGGATGCGTCGGAAGCTCAGCGCGGAGTGACGCCAGGCGCCGGCGACCCATAGGGTCCGGCGCGGCTGCGGGCATGTGTTCCCGCCACCGGCGCCGTTTCCGGGCTCTCGCACAGCAATCCGGGTGCGTGGGCACTGAGCACTCGGACTGCGTGGATCAACGCCGATCGCGAGTACGTTCCGCATTGGAAACTCGATGCCGTCAGCGATGCGACTAATGTTTCCAGGAACGTTTCGAACTTGCCAACTTCCGGCACTGCTACAAGCCTTCAGTTGTCTCCGCAGCGGCCTCTGGCGTTACCACTGTTATTTCCAGGATCAGCGGTGTGTCAGTTGGTGAGGTTGATCTTGAGGTTGCGCATCTCGTCGTGCATGGAGCGCACCGTGGGAAAGTGCCGGGTGAGAATGGCGCGCACGGTTTCGTCGGGATGATTGGCGATCGCGTGTTCAAACGCATGCAGCAGGCGGTCCTCCGCATCTTCCAGCTGCGAAACAAAGCCGGCGCTCCGATCCGCCGCAAGGCCGGCGCGCAGTTCCCCGTAAAGGGTTTGCAGCGTGCCGCTGATGCTGCCGCCGGTCGCGGGCTTGCCGCCGAGCGAGGCGACGTGCTCGGAAAGCTCTTCGATCAGCTTGCTGCGCGACTCGATCATCCTGAGGAACAGGGCCTCGAGCGTGTCGTCCTCAATGCGATCAGCGGCTTCCTCGTAGAAACGCTGGCCGTCGCGCGTGACCTCGATGAGCTCGTTGAGGGTCATGCGGTCGCGATCGACTTCGGTGGATTTGGCTTCAGCTTCGCTCATGTCCGGCAGCTCCTGTGGGGATTTCGTCGGAGGTGATTATCGCGCGCAAAAGTGCGGATTGCTCTGAAGTGGCTGGAGGTCCCAAGGAGCGGCTTCCGCGGTGGGTCTCCGCAACATCCGTGCATGGTTCGACAGGCTCACCACCAACGGATGCCGCAGGAACAGCGCCTGACACTCCGCCGTTCGCTCTTCGCTTCTCTCCCCATTTGCGGAGCGGCGGCGAGCGACCGCAAAGGCCCGCAGGGTCGCGCTCATGGATGAGCGCGACGACGGCGCTCGCACAGGGCAGTGCGATCGCCGGCGCCCGGGCGCTCGACGTGTACCCCTGTGACGTGCGCAGCACGGCGCAGGGGGCGCGAGCACGGGGCCGCCCTCTCTTTGGTTACTTTCTCTTGGCGGTCAAGAGAAAGTGACTCGCCGCAGGCGAAAGCTGTTGATGTTCATCCAGGTTGGCGACAGCAAGTATCGGCGATGCGGACCGATCGCACCCGGCGCAGTCTCCGGCGGCGTGCCGTCCATGGTTCGACATGCTCATGACGAACGGAGAGCTTGGGTACGAAATGATCACCTCGAACGGGGAGCCGGAGCGTCAAGTTCAGGACACGCTACAGCTCACCGCGCACAGCGATTTCGATTGGACTTGGGGCGAGCAGACATCCCTGCGGCGGACGTCCGGCCCGCACATCCGTGTGCGCGCGTTCGATGCGTCACCCCGCCTTGGCGGGACCGAGGCGCAGCGGCACGAACGAGCGCTGGCCCTCGCGTTCGATCAGCAGCGCGACATGCTCGTCGGAGTCCGCGATCTCGGTCTTCACGGCATCCATGTTGACGGCCGGCACGCCATTGATCCGCAGCAGCACGTCGCCCGGCCGCAGGCCGGCGGCACGTGCGCGATTGTCGACCCGCTCGATGAGCATGCCACCCTCGACATCGAGCCGGTTCGCCTCGCCCGGGCTCAAGGGGCGCAGCCGCAGCCCGAGCCTTGCGTCGACGGCAGCCGGGGCTCGGCGCCGCTGATCCGGTCGCGCGGCGAGCGCCGGCGCGTCGTCTTCCGCAGCACCGATCTCGATGTCGAGCGTGCGCGGCTTGCCATCGCGCTGGATGGTGAGCGTCGTACGGGTACCGGGCCTGAGCGCGCTGACGATGGCCGGAACCTGACCCGACTCGGAAATCGCCACCTCGCCCACGCGCAGGATCACGTCGCCCTCCTTGAGTCCCGCCTTGGCCGCGGCGCCGGTGGGCACGACCTGCGACACCAGCGCGCCGTTCGGCCCGGGCAATCCAAAGCTGTCCGCCAGTTCCTGCGTGACCTGCTGGATCATCGCGCCGATGCGGCCGTGACTGACGGTACCGGTCTCGAGCAACTGATCGCGCACGCCGATCGCGACATCGATCGGGATTGCGAACGAGATGCCCTGGTAGCCGCCCGAGCGCGAGAAGATCTGCGAATTGATACCGACGACCTCGCCGTTGAGGTTGAACAGCGGACCGCCGGAGTTGCCCGGGTTCACGGCCACGTCCGTCTGCAGGAAGGCAACCGGCGTCTCCCCATTCGGCGATGCCAGTGAGCGCGACTTGGCGCTGACGATGCCGGCAGTCACCGAATTCTCGAAGCCAAAGGGCGCCCCGATGGCGACCACCCACTCGCCCACACGGACGTTGGTGGACGAACCGATACGCACGACCGGCAGATCCTTGGCCTCGATCTTGATCAGTGCAACGTCCGTGCGCTTGTCGGAGCCCACCACCTTGGCCGTGAATTCGCGCCGGTCGGTGAGCTTGACGATCACCTCGTCGCTGTTGTCGACCACGTGCGCGTTGGTCAGCACGTAACCGTCGGGGCTGATGATGAAGCCCGAGCCCGTCCCCTGCTGCGGAACCTGCGGGTGCGGCTGGCCGAAGCGGCGCAGGAATTCGTCGAAAGGATTGCCCTGACCGCCGCCGAAGGGGTCGCGCGGGTTGCCGCCTTCCTCGTCTTCGTCGTACCAGTCTGGCTGCGGATTGGAGGAGCCCCCGAAGCCGCGCGTGGTCTGGATATTGACGACCGCAGCGCCCTGGCTGTCGACCAGATCAGCGAAATCCGGCAGCGATCCGCGCACGAAAGGCGTCGGCGGCGTGGTGGCTCTGGCATTGGCGGCGGGCGCATTGCGCGTGGCGCCAGCAGCGGCGGGTTCGCGCGCAGGGCGGTCGCAGGCGACCAGCGAAAGCGACAGGATGGCCGCGGCGACAAGCGTCTGCGCGGGCCGGATGGAACGGACGGGTGTCATGCGGAAGGCTCCTGTTGAAGCGCGCGCGGGCTCTCGGCCGGTCGACGCGGATGTGCGGTGATGTGGGGTCGGACGGGACCCGGTGCAAGCGGCGGTATTTGCGGCAACCCGAGCGCAGGGCGTGCGCGCGCAGATCATGACCGTGCGATCTTCAGCGACTCTGTGCGCGCGCCAGCGGGCGGGCGTCCCAAACACGGATGTCCGCGCCCCGAAACGGAGGTGTCGTCTGCATGCATGACGATGTTGGAAATCCACACCCGCGAAAAGTTCGGAGTGTGGCCCTCAGCCCGGCGGTGAATCCTTGCCGCGCGTCGGCATCGCACTGGCGCGATTGCGCGTTGCCGACGGCTTTTTCACCGCCGCTCCAGTTCCAGCGCCGGGCTTGCGTGTCGGCTTCTCGGAAGCGGGAGCGACCGCGACGGCGGCATCGGCAACCGGGCCGCGAGCCGTTCCCAGGCGCTGGTAGCGCGGGCCCGCTTCCTTGCGCTGTGCGGTCACGTCGCGCACTTCGAACACCTGCTTCTTCGCTTCTTTCTGGGCCTCGTCGTAGGCCGCCACCTCATCCACCAGCACCGCCTTTTCTTCGGGCGTCAGGCTGTTCATCGGCCGCTCGTGCTCGGCTCCGACCAGTGCGTAGAGCACGTTGAGGCCCGGCTTGAACCCTGCACGCTTGAGCTTGAGATACGAGGTCAGCGCGCCGTGTTCGCGGATGTCCTCGATGGTGCGGATGCCCACCTGGCGCAACCACGCGGCGGACTTGGGGCCGATATGGCGCGGCTTCGAGGCGTCTTTGAGATCAACCATGTCCGCTCTCCAGCGATTCGATATAGATCGAGGCCAACGCTGCCACACCGTCCGCATCCTCGGCATCGAAGCGGCCGCGGCTTGGACTGTCGAGATCAAGCACGCCGATCAGGGTGCCGTCCCGCGCCACCAGCGGCACCACGAGTTCGGATCGCGACGCGGAATCGCAGGGAATATGACCTTCGAAGTCATCGACGTCCGCCACGATCTGGACAGCTCGGGTTGCCGCCGCCGTGCCGCACACGCCGCGGCCCAGTGCGATGCGCACGCAGGCAGGCTTGCCCTGGAACGGACCGACGACGAGTTCGCGGCTGTCGTAGAAGTAGAAGCCGCACCAGTTGAGATCCGGCAGCGCGTGGAACATGAGGGCGCAGAGATTCGCGGCGTTGGCAATGCGGTCGCGCTCACCAGACAGCAGCGCACGCGCCTGCTC
>JBBQNY010000110.1:0-9259 GCA_038330365.1 Lysobacterales bacterium
GTCGCAAGGCGTTCACCGGAAGCTGCGATATCGCCAAGGCGGCACTCGAAAGCCGGCATCAGCTATCGCAACGAGCCCGTCAACGGCGGCGGCCCGGCGATCATCGAAATTGGAGCGCGTCGCATCGAAGTCTTCGAGGGCGGCTCACTTTCCGCGCCGGAGTTCAAAAAACGCAGCGCGGAATTCGGCGCAACGCTGGGGGCCGAGCTGCGCGCTGAGGGTTATCCCGCCGCGGCGGACCCGGCGCGCATCGACAAGCCCATGCTGGTGCTGCTGCTCACCTTACTCGTCGTGTACGTGACCATGGTCTACGGCCCGATTGCCGCATGGCTGGTGGAACTGTTCCCCACGCGCATCCGCTACACCTCGATGTCGCTGCCGTATCACATCGGCAACGGCTGGTTCGGAGGATTCCTGCCGACGATTGCGTTCGCGATGGTGGTCGCCAGCGGCAACATCTACCAGGGTCTCTGGTATCCCGTGCTGATCGCTGCCATGTCACTCGTGGTCGGCACGCTGTTCCTGCCCGAGACGCGGCACGTCGACATCCGCGAATAGGGGATCAGGCTCCCCTCGATCAATCGGATTCGGCGGCGGCTTCCCGACCCTGCTGCCGGATGAGGGCGACCTGGCGGGCGTCCTCGATGGCCATTGCGATGGCGTCGAGATCGGCACTGTGTTCGTCAAACACGAAATGCCCGGTCAATTCGGCGTCCGGCACCAGCTCGCCGCGCTCGTACAGCGCCCACATCTCTTCGCCGTAGTAGGTCTGCGCCAGCTCGGGCGCGAAGGCGGCAAACGCATCACGCAAATTATGCACATCGCGTAGCAGCATCTCGCGCGCGGCGTTGTTGCCGGCCGCACTGACGACCTGCGGCAGGTCGATGATGACCGGACCATCCGCCGATATCAGCACGTTGTAGGCCGACAGGTCCCCGTGGATGTCACCCAGACACAGCATGCGCACGACATCCTGGATCAGGCGCGCGTGGAATGCGTGTGCCGTGTCTGCGCCGAGTTCGACCTCCGCCAGCCGCGGTGCGTTGTGGCCTTCCTCATCGACGACGAGATCCATCAGCAACACGCCATGGAAATACCCCCGCGGCATGGGCACATGCACTCCGGCCGCGGCGAAGCGATACAGGGCATCGACCTCGGTGTTCTTCCAGTCGGCCTCGAGTTCGCGGCGACCGAATTTCGAGCCCCGGTTGATCGCGCGCGCCTGGCGGCTGCCGCGTGTGCTGCGACCCTCCTGGTAGCGCACGCGTGCCTGGAAGCTCCGCTGCGCCATGTCCTTGTAGACCTTCGCGCATTGCAGCTCGCCGTTCACGCGTACCAGGTATACGGACGCTTCCTTGCCGCTCTTGAGTGGGCGCAGCACCGCCTCGATGAGTTCTTCGTCGATGAGCGGCTCAAGTCCCTTGGGAATCTTCATGCAACACGATGGTTTGTGGGTTCGGGCCGCCATTGTCCTTCATCGGGCACACGGACGAGCACGATCGGGCTCGACGGACTGGCGGATGGCGGTTCAACGGGCCGGGGCCGCGCGCGCTGCCGCCTATTTCGCGTAGTAGGCCATCACCATGTGGCGCGCCTGTGCGAAGAACAGCCAGCGCTCGACAAAGATGGCGGCAAATACGCAGATCACGGATCCCGCAAGCAAGGTGCTGCGCCCGGCCGAGGCGAGGGCGGGGTGAGCGCGCGCCTGCTGGCTCAGCATTGGCACCCACTCTGCCAATGCCACCGCCAGCGACAGGGCAGCGAGCAAGGCGAGCGCAAGCAGCACGAAGGCGCGCAACTGCCGCGCATGCCGCCGGGCGAACATGAAGCCCATCTCGCGGGTCAGGTAATTGGCTTCGGTGTGCGGCGCATCAAACGATCGCGCAGCGCCAATCCGGTCGAGCCCCGTCATGCGCGCGGCACTCGGCAATGCCAGCCCATCGATCTCGCGCCAGTAACTCCACTTCAGGGCAATGGCCGCAAGCGCCAGCAGCGACAACAGCGCGGCCTGCCACGCCGAAGCCTTCCCCAGCAGCACCCCCGCAAGGGCCAGCCACAGGGCGAGGCCGGATACCGCAGCCAGCAGGAAATAGCCCGGCAGCACACGTCGATCACACCACGCCGGCACCGGTGGCAGCGACGTGTAGATGCGCGCCGTGCAGAACACGGTCGTCACTGCAGTCACCAGCACCAGCAGGCCGACGATGAGTTCGGGAATTCCGCGCGCGTCGCCCCGCCACAGCAGCGCGATGGCAAGTGCGGCTGCAAGGATGGAAGCGGTGGCACTCACGCCCTCGCGCGAAAGCCATGAGCTCCGCCACTGCGATAGCGCGCGCCAGACGCGCCCGGGCCGGCCCAGATGCAGCACCGAGAATCCGAGCCCCGCCATCGTGAGCGCGAGTGCGATCAACAGCACGGCGGCAAGAAAGGGCGCGCGGACAGACGCGGAAGCGGCCATCTCGATTGCTTCGCAGCGCTGCAGCACACACGTAGCGCCTGACATCAGATCAATCGCCGCACAGGCGAGCAGACCATAGCCCGCACCCGACAGTACGGTGAACGCAATCACGGATGACGCCGGGCGCATCAGCTCCGCGCCCGCGTCATAGGCCGAACACGCGCACATGCGGCCAATGCCATGCCCCGAGGCGAATCCATCAGCGCGAGAGCACGCGATCGAGCCAGCGCAGGACAGGAGGCAGCGCGGCCGGATCGAAGTCCGCATCGTCCACAGGATTTCGCTTTGGTCCATCGCCTGTCATTGCGCGCGTCGCGGCGCAATCTGCCGACGTGTCGCGTCGCGGACGCGGCGGCAGGTACCGGTTGACCGGCGCATAGCCGAGTTCCGGAGCCAGTGCGTAGCCCTCACGTTCGGCCACCAGCCTCGACACGGCAGACGCGGGATCACCCAGGTCCCCGAAGTGGCGCGCACGCGTCGGACACGCCTGCACGCACGCGGGCTCGCGCTCGCGCTCCGGCAGGCGTTCGTCGTAGATGCGATCGACGCACAGCGTGCACTTCTGCATGGTGCCGCGCACGGGACTGATCTCACGCGCACCGTAGGGGCAGGCCCACGCGCACAACTCGCAGCCGATGCATTTGTCCGCGTCCACCAGCACGATGCCGTCTTCAGCGCGCTTGTAGCTTGCACCCGTGGGACACACCGTCACGCACGCCGGCGTCTCACAGTGCAGGCAGGAACGTGGAAAGTGCACGGCCATGGGCAGAGGTCTGGGGTTCTCTCCGGGGCGCTCGGAACTCGCGCAACCGTGGCGCTGTACCGGCGTGATCGCATCACCGGCATCCTGCACGCCTCGACTCTTGTCTGCTCCCGGTGGGTGCACTACACGGTCCACCGTGTAGGTGTGCACGCGATTGAACCAGACACCGTCGGGCTCGGCGCCATACGCATCGACGTCGGGCAAGGGCCCGGCCTCGCCGCGATCGTTCCATTGCTTGCAGGCCACGGCGCAAGCGTGACACCCGACGCAGGTATCAAGGTCGATCACGAGTCCCAGCTTCTTCGCCGTCGCGGGCGGCAGCATCGTCATCCGGCGCTATCCGGCATCAACGCCACGGCAGCACGGAGGCGCCGAAACGCAACCGGGCACCTCGCCATGAGGGTTCGGACGCGGAGGATCCGCACTAGCGGAAGCGCTCCACGCCGATCGGCAGGGACGCGACGCGCTTCATCTCCGGCGTATCGAAGGCGACCGGATCGCGCAGATAATCGAGCAGCATTTCGGTCGCGTCGTCGCCCCAGAACACGCGCCCCTCTGCCACGAACGACGGCACCCCGAAAACGCCGGCAGCCAGTGCCTTCTGGCCACCGTTGCGCAGCGCCGCCTTGACCAGGTCACTGCGCAGCGTTTCGAGCGGATTCGAAACGCCGTGGGCGTGGGCAAATGCATCCACCTCCTCGTCGGTGTCGATGGTGCCGCCGTCGCGCCAGATATGCCGGAAGATCGCCTGTACGAAGTCGATTCCGCCCCCGCCGACGATCGCCAGCCTGAGCGCCGGGATGGAGCTGAAGGGATGACGGGGTGGAAATCTCAGGGGAATCCCGTCGTGTTGCGCACGCCACACCACGGACTCGTATGTCACCCGGCGTTTGGCTCCGATCTCGGCAGGACCAAGCTGCCGGTAGTGACTCAGCAACGCGCCGAACAACAGGGGAATCGGCCTGAATGCCAGAGCGGGGTGCTCTCGCCGCATGCGTTCAAGCTGCAGATAGGCGAACGGCGAAATGAAATCGTAGTACCAGTCGAGTTTCATGCTTCCCCCTGAGTAAGCACCGGACATTCGAAACGTGGCGACTACGCGTCGGCGCCAGGTGGTATCGGACGCAGTCGCACGCGCAGGTCGAACCACGCGGCCTGGCCCGTAACCGGGTCCGCGTTGGCAAGCGGCGTACGCGGCAACACGTCGGCGATGAGCGCGTTAAGCATAAAGCCGCGGCGGACTTCTGGTGCATCGCGGTCCAGTCCCCATGCGCCCGCGCGCTTCCCGATCGCGTTCCATGTCCACACGGTGTTCGGTTCGACATTGTCGGCGAACGCGATTGGAACCTCGATCGAGCCCCAGTGCGACTCGAGCAGCGCGGTGTCGCCATCCTCGAGATCGAGCGCCCGCGCCGTATCCGGGTGCACATAAAGCCAGTTGCGCGCGGCGATCTGTCGCAACCACGTGTTCTGCGAACCCCAGGAGTGATACATGAACATCGGGCGTTGCGTAATGGCGCTGAGCGGGAAGTCGTGCCCCTTGCCGGTCGCCCCGGGTTCGACGTCACTGCCGGACTCAAGCTCCGCGCCTTCGAACGGCTCGTACCAGAACGGCAACGGATCGAAGTGCCGCGCCACGCGTTCCCGCAGGGCATCGGGCGGTTGCAATGCTCCATGTCCCTCGGCGGCCAGCCGGAAACGCTGCACCGGTTCCGAGTAGATCTGCAGCGTGATCGGACCACTGTCGGGGGGCAGGAATCCCATGCGCGCCGCCCAGTCGAGATAGTCCCGATTCGCCATCTTGTAGTAGCGCGCCTCGGCGGGCATCGCGCTGTGCCAGAAGCAGTCGTTGTCGATGTAGCGGGCAAGCTGCTCGGGGTTGGGCGCGCCGCGTCCTTCGCGGTCTCCTGTTTCGCCGCGCCACCCGGCCAGCAGTCCCACGCCCGGAGCGCGCTCGTGCCGGACCATGTAGTCGGCGAAATCGCGCCACGCCGGCGATCCATCCGCGTGCACCATCCCGGGTAGTCCGAGCCGGGCACCGAGATCGAGCAGCACGGACTGGAAGGGGCGCACGTCGCGATCCGGCTCCATGACCGGATGCCGGATCGCGTCGGCAGCGCCATCGGCGTCGGAAATCGGGCGGTCCAGCAACGAGATGGCATCGTGCCGCTCGAGATAGGTCGTGTCGGGCAGCACCAGATCCGAGAACGCCACCATTTCCGAGTCGAACGCATCGGCGCAGATGATGTGCGGAATCCGGTACGCGCCCGTCTCCGCGTCACGCGCCGTGAGCCAGCGCTGCGTGTCATTGGTGGCCATTGCGGAGTTCCAGCTCATGTTGGCCATGAACAGGAACAGCGTGTCGATGCGGTAGGGATCGCCGGCGCAGGCATTGCGGATCACCGTATGGAGCATGCCGTGCGCCGCAAACGGATAGGCCCAGGAGAACGCGTGATCGATCCGTTGCGGCGTGCCGTCTTCCGCCACCAGCAGGTCGGCCGGGGAGTGCACAAAGCCGAGCGGCATCGCATCCAGCCGTCCTTGCGCGTCCCGTCGGCGTCCCGGCCGGTTGGCAGGTGGAATCGGCTTGGGATAGGGCGGCTGGAAGCGGAAGGATCCGGGCGTGTCCACGGCACCGAGCAGCAACTGCACGAGATGCAGCGCACGGCAGGTCTGAAAGCCGTTGCTGTGCGCACTGATGCCGCGCATCGCGTGCATCGCGACCGGGCGACCACGCATCGTGGCGTGCTGCCGGCCATACGCATCGGTCCATGGAACAGGTAACTCGATCGCCTGATCGAACGCGACCGTGGCAATTTCCTGCGCGATGCGGCGGATGGTGTCGGCGGCAACTCCGCATCTTGCCGCCACCGCCTCGGGTGCATACGCGGGGTCGAGGTAGCGTTGCGCGAGCAGATGGAAAACCGGAACGGCCCGGCGCCCATCCGCGAGCCGGTAATCGCCCACGACGAGCGGCGAGGTGTCCGGCAAGTCCGCAGGCTGGATCCGGACCGGACCTTGCGCGGTTCTGGCGACGGTCGATGACTCCCCTTCGACAGCGGGCGTATCCGTCCTCACCACGCAGAGAGGGCGGCCACTTTCATCGCGGGCGAACAGGCCATGCTCACTGGATCCGGGTTCGTCGATCACCAGCCAGTGCGCGTTGGTATAGCGGACGAGATACTCGAGGTCCACGCGGTCGGTACGCAGAAGTTCGTGCGCGAGCGCCAGTGCGAGCAGTCCATCGGTTCCTGGCCGGATCGGCACCCACTCGTCCGCAATCGCGCCGTAACCCGTGCGCACAGGATTGATTGCCACGATCTTGGCCCCGCGCTCCTTGAGCCGCCCGAGGCCCAGCTTGATGGGATTGGAGTCATGGTCTTCAGCGACTCCCCAGAGCAGCAGGTAGCGCGCATTCTCCCAGTCGGGCTCACCGAACTCCCAGAAGCTGCCGCCGATCGTATAGAGCCCGCCCGCGGCCATGTTGACTGAGCAGAAACCGCCGTGCGCAGCGTAGTTCACGGTCCCGAACTGCTGCGCCCACCAGCCCGTCAGCGCCTGCGACTGATCGCGACCGGTGAAGAACGCCAGCTCGTCCGGATTGCGTTCGCGGATCTCTCCGAGCCAACCCGCCGCCAGCGTCAGCGCCTCGTCCCATTCGATCTCGCGAAAGTCGCCTGCGCCGCGCTCTCCGGTGCGCAGCAGCGGCTTGCGCAGCCGCGCCGGGGAGTAGTGCTGCTTGAGCCCGGCGTTGCCTTTGGCGCAGAGCACTCCGCGATTGACCGGGTGGTCCGGATTGCCATCAATGTAACGAATGCTGCCCTGGCGAAGATGCACGCGAATTCCGCAGCGGCACGCACACATGTAGCAGGTCGAGGTCCGCACCTCGTCGGCTCCGGTCGCGGGGACGTGCGGCATGGTCGGCAACGGACTCCATGGCGGTGAGGTCTGCGCAGGAGCGCAGCAGTTGCCTATTCTGGCTCATGCGCGTTGAGTCGATAGTCCCGGTCGATTCAGTGGCCGGCGCTGCTTGCGCATCATCAGCCCTGAAGGGCGTGATTGAGCATGTCACGCCCACCGGCTAGCATCGCCGATTGCTGTCTCTGGGAATGCCTTGCATGACGCTGCTGTCGGTCCGCTATCGGGCCCTGACGTTTGCGGTCGTCTGCGTGGCGTTGGCGCTCCCCGGCCACGCCCGGGCGAACTACGAGTGGTCAGTCGGCTACGCGGATCCGATCGATTCGAAGTCGGCTTATACGACTCATCTGACGTGGCTCAGTTCTCATCGCCACCCCTGGGAGCTGACCGCTGGATTCATAACCGGTCGCGACAGTTCCTCGCAGGAAGTGTCTCCCGAAACCATTTATGTCTCGCTTGCGCGGCGGCTTGTGCATTCGAGCGGCTGGTATTTCGTGGGAGGTATTGCACTGGCCTCCTCCAATGGCGATGACGAGGTATTGAGCGGCCCATTCCAGTTCGTGAATGGCATCGGCTGGCAGGGCCGGCGCGTCGTCGTGACGTTTCGTCATATCTCGAACGGCAGTACGCGGGGGCGCAACCGGGGCGAGAACCTGCTCACCGTGGGATGGCGATTCTAGGGTCCTGCACCTCCGGAAAATGGCGTGCGCGGCGCATCTCGGGCGCGCACACCCGATGTCGCAGTGGCGGAAGCTGCGGCGCAATCGAGCCCGGTTTGTTCCCTGCGCAACCGCTGCATCAGGCTCTGTCCCGTCTTTCTCCGTCTCAGCGGGTTGTGCGATAGTCCGCCCAACCTGGGCCTCGAATGGCGTGCATGGACCGTCTGGAACGCATTGTCACGTTGCACCGCCTGCTCAAGCAGTCGCGCTACCCGATCAGCCAGCAACGGCTGGGCGAAGAGCTTGGATGTTCCCGCGCCACGGTTTACCGGGACATCGCATACCTGCGTGATGCCCTGGGAGCGCCCATCGAAAGCGACTCCGAACAGTCGGGATTCGCCTATGCACGCGGTGAAGCCGACAGCTTCGAGTTGCCGGGGCTGTGGCTTCGCAGCGAGGAATTGCACGCGCTGCTGGCCGTGCAGCAACTGCTCGCCAAGACTGGTCCCGGCCTGCTCGCTCCGGCGCTGGCGCCGCTGCGCAGCCGGATTGAGAAACTGCTCGCCAATCAGACCACCGGAAAGGAGTGGCCGCTCGATCGCATTCGCGTGATCGGCAGCGGCGTTCGCGACGTCGACGAGGCCGCTTTCCGCGGCGTGGCCAGCTCGGTGCTCGAGCGTCGACGTTTGCGCTTCCGCTATCGCGCAAGAACCTCCGAGCAGGACACTCTGCGCCGGGTTTCCCCGCAGCGACTGACCCGGTATCGCGACAACTGGTACCTGGATGCGTTTGATCACGAGCGCGAAGGCCTGCGTAGCTTCGCGCTGGACAGGATGCGTGAGGCGACAATTCTGGATGAACGCGCCGACGACCTGCCCGAGACCGAACTCGACGCACATCTGGGCGGCGGCTACGGCATCTTCTCCGGACCGGCCAAAGCCTGGGCCACCATCGTCTTCTCCGAGCGCGCGGCGCGCTGGGTTGCGGACGAGCATTGGCATTCGCGGCAGGAGGGTCGGCGCCTGACAGACGGCCGCTACGAGTTGCGCCTGCCTTACAGCAATGCCCGGGAACTCATCATGGACGTGTTGCGCTACGGACCAGATGCCGAGATCACTTCGCCGGCCGCTCTGCGGGAAGAAATACAGATCCTTCTCTCCCTCGCGCTTTCTGGCTACAAGTCGGGGACCGGGCGCGGCGATTAGAGGACCAGTTGCTGCTGCAGGCTTAAGAGCCTGCGTCGTTTCGCCCATTCCAGTTAACCGCACCTTTTAATTGGTATGCGATAGGACGGCTTGTACTTCTCAGCTATTCCGTGCAACAAATAGAAACGCCCCGTCTGCGAGGATGCAGACGGGGCGTTGAGTTAAAGGTGCCCAGCGATGACCGACTCTCGCACGGCTTAAGCCGCACTACCATGGGCGCTGACGCGTTTCACTGCCGAGTTCGGGATGGGATCGG
>JBBQNY010000111.1:0-9100 GCA_038330365.1 Lysobacterales bacterium
CGCTCGTTGGGAGGCAGCAGCGACGCGCTCGGGCGCAGTGATGCCTCGTCCAGTGACCCGGTTCCCTGTGCGAATGCGCGCGCGCGTTCCCAGGACGGCAGACCCGTAGCCCAGAAACCCACACCTTCGACTCTGGCTTCCAGCCTCATGCGCCGGCTCGCCCGAAAATCAGCGAGCAGTTGTTGCCACCGAATCCAAACGAGTTGTTCATGGCGACGCGGCAGTCGACCGACTCGTTGTCCAGCCGGATCTGTGCGCCGCAGCAATCATCGAGATCGGTGCTGCCCAACGAGCCCGGCAAAAGCCCGCTTTCCAGGGCGAGCAGGCAGATGACGGATTCGACGATGCCGGCTGCCCCGAGCGTGTGGCCCGTCCAGCCCTTGGTGGAACTTGCGCGCGTGCATGCGTCGAACATGGTCCGCACCACCTCCGCTTCGACTTCGTCGTTGCGCGGCGTCGCCGTGCCGTGCAGATTGATGTAGTCGATGTCGCGCGCGTCGAGCCCCGCACGTTGCAATGCCTCCTGCATCGCGAGGCGCGCACCCAGGCCTTCGGGATGCGGGCTCGACATGTGATACGCGTCGCTGGATTCGCCGTAGCCGAGCAGCTTGGGATCACACTCGTCTCCGCTCCGCTCCAGCAGGGCATAGCCCGCCGCTTCGCCGAGCGAGATGCCGCAGCGCGCACGGTCGAACGGTTTGCAGGGCTCACGCGCAACCAGTTGCAGCGCGTTGAAACCGTAAAGGACACTTCCGCACAACGTATCGACGCCTCCCACGACCGCGGCATCGGCGAAGCCGGCAGCAATGAGGCGCGCCGCCTGCGAGAACGCGCGCGCACTCGACGAGCAGGCGGTGGCCACCGTGGTCGCCGGGCCTTGCAGTCCGAGCGCGTGCTGGACGAAATCGCCCAGCGAATGTGGCGTGTGTACGATCGAGCGAGCCAGCCGGTCGGGAAACCGCCCGTCAGCGTCGAGATTCGCGTAGGCATCCTCGGTCTCGCCGATGCTGGAAGTCGACGTGCCCATGACCACGGCGACGCGCTCTGCTCCGTACCGGGATCTTGCGCGCTCCACCGCTGCGGCGAAGCCGTCCTGGCCCAGACCCAGCCACGCGAGGCGATTGTTGCGACAGTCCCATGGCTGCAGTGGAGCGGGCAGCAGTGGGTCCTCGAGCCCCTCGACCCTTCCAATCCAGGTCTCGAGACGGGGGGCGGAGCCGAAATCGTTCGGGCGCAATCCGCTGCGGCGATGTCGCAACGCGTCCAGCAGTTCGGCCTTGCCGGTACCGGCAGCCGAAGTTGCGGTCCATGCGGTGATCGAAAGCGGAAGTTGGGACAGGCTCAAGCGGGATCGTTTGCTGGCATCAGACGCGCATTATCGCCGTGCGCGGAAAGCAGCCGCAACGCGCGGGCTGAGCCGGGCAGCTGCCAAGGCAGCGGAGAGACCCGGGAGACTCTAGGATTCAAGCAGTTCCAGCAGCGCTGCCCGCGACAGTTTGCCGGTCTCGTTGCGCGGCAACGTGTCGACACAGCGCAGTGGGCGCGGCAGAAACACCGGATCGAGCAGCGGCTTCAAGGCAGCCGAGATTTCGGCGCCCGTGCGACCCGGTGCCACGACGAGGGCGCAGATCCTGCGCACGCCGGCGGCATCGGCACGCTCGCTCTGCAGCACCACGGCATCCACTACGCCCGGCAACGACAGGATGCGCTGGGAAATCTCGCCCAGCGAAGCGCGCTTGCCGGCGATCTCCACCAGATCCGTACTGCGGCCGCGCAGGTGAAAGCCATCCGCACCATCGCGCTCCACCACATCCTGCAAAGCGGTGGGCCGACTGAACCACGGTGCATCAACCAGCGTGACCTCTTTTCCGGCTTGCATGTGCACGCCCGGGTACAAGGTGAAACGCTGCGTGCGCACCGGTTCGCGGTGGGCGATGACACAGGTCTCGGTCGACCCGAACATCTCGACCACCGGCGCGTTCAGCGCGGACTCTGCCGCCCGCGCAAGCTCGAGCGACAGCGGCGCTGTCGCCACGACAATGGCCGCGATCGCCGGCTGCGCGATTCCCGACTCGACCAGAGCGCGCAGGTGAACCGGCGTGGTCACCAGAAAACGCGGCTCCGGAACCTGCGCGAGCGCAGCTGCGATGTCGGCCGGAAAGAAGGGACGGACCGCGTGCACCGCATAGGATCCGAGCAGAGGCAGCAGTACCGATAATTCCATGCCGTACATGTGCTGGGGCGGCACGGTGGCGATGACCTGACCCATCTGATCGGCGGGTCGATAGCGGTCCAGAACGGCGATATTGCAGGCGGAACTTCCCGCGAAGCTGCCCCAGGTCTTGCGGTTCTGCTGCGGCGTGCCGGTACTGCCGGAAGTGAAACCGATTGCCACGCAAACGTCGGCGGCGATCTGCGGCACTCCGATTGAACCGCGTTCGTGCTCGACTTCACGGGTGCCATCCGCATCGATCACATGCACCGGCACCCCGATGCCCTCGCGCACGACATCGCTCAGTGCGCAAGCATCCGGAAATCGAGTGAGGGTTTCCGCGACCATGTCCGGGGCGCGCGAGGGCGGCAGCAATGTGGTCATGCCGCGTACGGCAGCGGCGCAGAAACCGACCAGGAAACGGTACCGGTCCTCACAGAGATTGAGCGCATACGGAACGGGCGACAGCGTCTCTGCCGCATTCGCCACGTCGTCGAGAAAGGCCGACGTGCTGACCGCACGCACACCGATATAGGCAAAGATGGGCCCGCAGCGACTCGATGCGAGAAGCGGCGACTCGCGTTCGCACTGCAAGGTCGATTGCATCGATGCCGACATGCCGATTGCTGCTCCCCAAGTGATGAACCTGCCGCGCGCCCCGACCGGCCGGGCGCCCGGTCTTGTCCGTTACAGTCCGGGCATGCACCGCGCCGCGACAATCCGTGGGAGCCTCTGATCAATATCACGCCGGCGTCACCGCTTTGTCTGCGCTCCGGTCAAGGCGCGGCGGCGAACCATTACTCATTGTATTGCGAGCCGTCGCAACACCGACCGGTGTGCAGACAAGGCGGCCCATAAGATCATTTATTTCAATGGACGGGGTGATGTCCAGATGCCGCCTGGCAGGCGCCCGCGTCCTGCCCAGGCCCTCGGCATGCGCTGCGACGCGCCCGTCTGCCTGCGGGCCGTCTGGGCATCATGCCGTCGACGTGACATTGAACAGAGGTTCCCCACATGACTCTGCAGCCCGTGCAGCGATCAGAGGCGCTGCCGCACCGGCTCGATCTGCCGCCGGGAATCGTGCATCTCTGGTGCCAGCCCTGGCCGCTGCGTACGCCGGGCACCGGCGCCGTGCGCGAGCATCTCGCACGCTACGGCGCCCATGGAGGTGCAGGGGCTGGAATCCGGCTCGGCGTACACGGCAAACCCGAACTCGAGTCCGGCCCGGCGCAAGTCGCGTCGCAGCTGCGCTTCAACACCAGCCATTCGCATGACCGGATCGCGCTGGCGTTTGCCCGCTCCGTTGCTCCCGGCGTGGATCTGGAAAGGATCCGTGAGCGGCCGAACGCACTCGCGATTGCGGCGCGGTTTTTCCCAGGTGCAGAATCCCGATGGCTGGCGCGGTTGCCGGAAGCCGACGCGCAGCGCATGTTCCATTGCCTCTGGTCACGGCGCGAAGCGGTGGCCAAGGCACTGGGTGAAAACCTTGGATTCGCGCTGAATCGTATCGAATTCGCCGCCGACGCCGCAGGTGAACCGGTATTGATTCGCGCCGGCGACGAGGACCCGGCGCACTGGCAGCTGCATCACACGGTGCTTTCACCGGGCCTGATTGGCGGCACCGATGCCTTCCAGCTGACACTCGCATGGCGCGGCGCAGATCAGGAGGTGCAAGCCTTTTGCATACCCTCCCCGGACACGGTCAATTCCAGCGCGACGCCGCCAGCGGAGCAGGATCCAGCTGCGGCACCCGCCCCGACACCAGCGCCGTGACCAGCTCGCCGGTCACGGCGCACAGGCTGATTCCGAGCATGCCGTGTCCGCCCGCCAGTACCACGTTCCGCGCTCGCGGCGCGTAGTCGATGATCGGCAGATCATCCGGCGTCATCGGGCGCCAGCCGTACCACTCCTCGCGCGCACCCACGCCTTCAGGCTCACGCAGGTAGCGCGCCGACGCCCGCACCAGCGCGTCGAGCCGGCGACGATTGAGTGTCGAATCGAAACCGCTGAACTCCATCGTGCTACCCAGCCGGAAGCCAGCCGGCCAGGTCGTGACGCACACGCTTGCCTCCTTGAGTACCAGCGGGCGCGACGGTTGACATTCGGGAGGCTGCGCATAGGTGATGGAGTAGCCCTTGCCGGGTTCGATCGGCAGGTCGATGCCGAGCGGTTTCACAAAAGAGGACTGCCACGGACCGAGTGCCACGACGATGTCGCGGGCACGATGCAGTCCGTGGTCCGAACGCACCCCGCGCGCGCTGCCATCCGCAAGTTCCCAGCCCTCAACGGTGACGCCACTCTCGATCACGCCGCCCAGCCGCGTCAGCGCGCTCGCGAGCCCTTCCACAAATAGATCGGGACGCAAATGCGCGTCGCGCGGATTGAAGAGTGATCCCGCGACTCCGGGCAACAGGCAGGGCTCGGCAAATCGGGTGCGTTCGGCATCCCAGATCTCCGTCTCGATCGCCACCGGTGCCAGGGCCCGCGTCTGGCGCGCGGTGGCGAGCGCGAACGCCCGCGGATCACGGAATACGTAAAGCGTTCCATCGGCCGAAAAGTCGCAGTCGATCGATTCCTCGCGGATCCATTCCTCGGTCAGCGTGCGCGAGCGCAGCAACAGGCCGGCACGAATGGCGGTGGCTCGCGCGTACGAGACCGGTTCGCAATAGCGCGAGGCCTGCCAGAGCCAGAGCCAGCGCCGCGCTTCCCATGCCGGGGAAATCCGCAATGGAGAATCCGCACGCCACATCCAGCGCAATGCCTGTGCCACCAGCCCCGGCGACTGCAGCGGGGGCGCGTGGCTGGGGGTCAGGGTGCCGCAGTTGCCGTGCGACGTGGCCCCGGCGACCGGTCCGCGATCAAGCACGCGCACCTGCCGGCCGGCACGCTGCAGCGCATACGCGCACGCGATGCCGATCGCGCCGGCACCGAGCACCAGCACGTCGTCATCCGTAACCGGCGCCTGTCCTGCACTCGCACTCACGGCGTGGCGCGTTCGCAGCCTCCCTCCGACCAGCCGCACCAGCCGGGTCCGCGCACCACGCGGCCGGGCTTGGCGCCGGTGTGCGTGCCATCGCGGAACACCTGCTCACCGTTGACCCATACGTGATGCACGCCCGTCGCCAGCTGCTGGGGTTTCACAAAGGTTGCGTGGTCGCGAATAGCGGCAGCATCGAACACCACGATGTCAGCGAAGCAGCCCGGGTCGAGGCAGCCGCGATCCTTGAGCCTCCAGTTCTCTGCCGGCAGCCCGGTCAGTCGTCGCACCGCGTCCTGCAGCGTGATGATTCCACGATCCCGCGAGTAATGGCCGAGTACGCGGGCGACGTTGCCGTAGGCGCGCGGGTGTGTGCTGCGCTTGAGGAACACGCCTTCCGGCGCGGAGGCTTCGGCATCGGAGCCAAAACTCACCCAGGGCTGCCGGATGCCGAGTTCGACATTGTCCTCGCTCATCAGGAAATAGATGGTGTCGACCCGGCTCTCGTCTTCGACCACGAGATCAATGATCGTGTCCTCCGGGGAGGTGCCGCGCGACTTCGCGACTTCCGCCAGCGTCTTGCCGGTCAAAGGCTTCAGCGCGGGTTTGTTGAAGCCGATCAGCAGCACCCGATCCGGCGATGCAGCCTCGCGGTAGAGACTCTCCCAGCTGTCGTCCGGGGCGCGCATTTCCGCCAGCACACGCTTGCGCACTGCCGGTTCACGCAGGCGCTTGACCCACGCGTCGGTGCCACCTTCCTTGACCCACGGCGGCATTGCCGCATCCAGGCCGGTGGCTCCGGCCGTGTACGCGTACATGTTGGCGGACACTTCAATTCCGGCGGCTCTTGCCGCCTCGATCTTCGCGATCGCCTCCTGCATCTTTGGCCAGTTGCGCTCGCCCGCCGCCTTCAGGTGATAGACCTCGGCGCGACCACCGCTGTCCCGCGCAATGCCGATGTGCTCGTCGAGCGCTTCCAGCAGGCGACCGGCTTCGCTGCGCATGTGCGCGATATAGCCGCCGTCATGGGCCGCGGCCCGCTTCGCGAGCGCGGTCAATTCGTCGGTTTTCGCGAAGAATGCAGGTGCGTAGATGAGCGATGCGCCCACGCCGAGCGCGCCTTCGCGCATCGCGGCGTCCACCAGCGCCTGCATTCGCGCCAGCTCGGCGGCATCGGGCGCGCGATTGGCCTCGCCGAGCTCGTGGATGCGCACTGTCGTCGCGCCGACGAACGAGGCGATATTGGGCGAAATGCCGCGCGCGACCAGCCAGTCGAGGTATTCGCCCAGCGAAGTCCACTCGATCGGAAAGTTGAAATCGCTCTGCGCCTTGAGCGCATCGGCTTTCATCGCTTCGTTGAGCGGCCCCATCGACCAGCCTTCCCCGAACACCTCAAGCGTCACGCCCTGGGCGACATCGCTCAACCCACGACCATCCGCGATCAGTGATTCAGTCGCCCACGACAGCATGTTGATGAAACCGGGCGCGACGGCGAGACCGCCGGCGTTGACCAGGCGCAGCGACGCCCGGTCGGAAAGATCGCCGACTTCGACCACGCGATCGCCACGGATGCCGACATCCGCACGCCGTGGATCGGCGCCGGTGCCGTCGTACAGGAGGCCATCGGCGATGACGAGATCCAGCGGCTCATCTGCTGGCACCGCCGCAGCCAGCGCTGCCGATGACGCAGCCGGAGCTGCTTCGACAGCGGTCGCCGGGGTGCGCGGACTTCTGTCCAGTCGCGGCCACCAGCGCCCACAGCCCGCGAGCGCCAGAACGAGGCAGACGAGCAAACCCATTCGAAGTCTGTGCATGGACATTCCCCTTTCGCGACTGACCGTAGGGTATCGCTCGCTGGAACAGCCGCGCGACATTTGCCGTACGCGATGGCAATCGCGACCGGAGCATCCATCATCACCAGCGGCGATTGGATCGCGGCCCTGTCCGCAGCCAGCCGCGCGCCATGCCGGCATCGTGCGTTCGCGAACCGGTGCGCCGACGTGTCAGTGCGCGGCGTGTCCGTCCACTCCGTGGGCGTGCCCGTGTTCGATCTCGTCCGCGGTGGCGTCGCGGGCATCGAGGATCTCGATATCGAATACCAGGGTGCGGCCGGCGAGCGGGTGATTCAGATCAACGTCCACAACCGAGGAGCCGATCTTGAGCACGGTGACCTGGCGCGGCCCTTCACGGGTGGACAGGACCACGGTCTTGCCCGGCTGCAGTCGAACCTTCGGGGGAAAGTACTTCTTGGGAAGTCGCCCGGTGGCGGCGGGATCGCGCGGTCCGTAACCCTGCTCTGGTTCGACCCGGACGATGAAACGGTCGCCCTTGGTCCGCCCGGCCATTGCACCCTCGACTCCGGGAATCAGCTGGCCTCGGCCGAGCAGCACCGCCTGGGGCGATTTTCCCTCGCGCGAGCTCTCGATGGGTCCGGACCCTGTCTCGGCATCCGCATCGGAGACGCTGTAATGGAAAATGGCGACTTTGCCGTCTTCGAGAATCATGGGCCAGTCCACTGCGGGGATAGGCGATTCTAGCTTTCCGGAAGCAGGACGTCCGCGCAAACCGCTTCGACCTCAGCTGCGGCTGGATGATCCCGGACCCGCTGGACAGGAAGGGTCGGGCGGGCGACTGTCATCCGCTGCATTGGCCACTGGCGCTGCCGCGTATACGAGCGCCGCGGGCTCTGGGATGGACGCAATCACACCAGAAGCTGAATAGACCCCTGCACATTCACCCCCGTTTCACAAGGCTTGCGAGACTGCCCGCAATTCGCCATATTCCGGCCTCCTCCCGGCCAAGCGGCCGTCCATCGGAGCCTGGATGCAGTTTCCAGCCAAATTGAAATTCGCGCTCGTCGTGCTGGCCGCCTCGCTGCTGCAGGCCTGTGCCACCACCGCACCGATCGCCGAACGCGGTCCGATTCGTGCGCTTCCCCCCATGCAGATTGAGCTGACCACTCCTGAGCTCGCGCTGGCGACCCGCGCCAATTCCGCCCCGAGCGTTGTCGGGCTGCTCACCCGCAGCACGCAGGCGCTGGGCAACGTACTGATGAATGCCTTGAGCTTCACCGGCACGCGCTACCGCTACGGGGGCTCGTCCCCGGTCACAGGCTTTGACTGCAGCGGCTTTGTTTCCTATGTCTACCGTGAATCGGCGGGGCTCAAGCTGCCGCGCGCTTCCTATCAAATGGCCAACACCGACGGCCCCAAACTCCGTCAGTCCGAACTGCAGCCGGGCGATCTCGTGTTCTTCGCCCAGCGCAAGCGCGTGGATCATGTCGGCATCTATCTGGGTAATGGTCGCTTCATCCACTCGCCGAGTCGCGGCGGCAGGGTTCGCACCGACAATCTGACCGACAATTACTGGCGACGGCATTTCGTGAGCGGCAAGCGCGTGCTCGTTGCCGCGGCAGACGCACCCGACGGCACCCGCGTTGCCGGGACCGTGGCAGGAAGCGCGGGCAACGGTCCGTCGTCCGCTGCCGCGACATCCGCGCCGGCAGGTTCCTCGGCCGGGGCATCGCAACTCTTCGAGCAGGTTGGCAGCGGCGCCCGGTAGCAAGGGATGGTCCGGAACCTCCTCGCGGTTGTTGCCGCACTGGTCGCCGTCGTGATCGTGGTCGCCGGCATCGAATTGGCCGGTCACCGTCTCTTTCCCGCTGCCACCCCGATGGTGGCAGCAGATCCCGACGCCATGCGTGACTTCGTGCAGAGCCTGCCGGTCGGGGCACTGCTGATGGTTGTCCTGGCGTGGACACTGGGTGCGTTCGTCGGCAGCGCGGTCGCCATCAGGCTCGCGGTTTCGCAGCACGCGCTGCTGGCCTGGTTCGTGGGCGGACTTGTCCTCGCCATGGTCGGCACGACCGTGTGGCAGATCCCGCATCCTGGCTGGATGGTGGCCGCCGGCGT
>JBBQNY010000112.1:0-9024 GCA_038330365.1 Lysobacterales bacterium
GACGCGAATGCAGCATAAGGTGCTCGGGCAACGCCCGACACTGATAGAAGGTGGCTCCGGCCCTGGCCGGACACAACGAACAACCCACATCAACGAACCGCAATCCGAACACAGAGGCTTGACACAAGAGATCCCATAGAAGGAGCGCGCTCGCGCGCGATGGCGCCATGCAGGGTCTTGCCGAACGCTCCGATCCACCATGACGCCATCGCGCGCCAGCGCGCTCCTACAACGGCCGCGTGGCCGTGGTGGCAGGGCGTGATCTGCCCTTAGCACCGCAACGGCGGGGAGAGGGTGGCGCGTGGAATCGCCCCATCGCGCCTAAGACCCTCTCGTCTGGCGGCGATGCGAAGGCACCACCGCAACGCACTTCAACTCGATCGCAATCGGAGTCGGCAAGGCCGTGATGCCCAGCGTGGTGCGGCAAGGCGCGCGCGCTGCCTCGGGGAAATACTCCGCCCATACCGCGTTGTACGCCTTGAAGTCGCTCGCCATGTTGGTGAGATAAACCGTGACATCCACCAGGTCATCGAGCGTCGCGCCACTCGCTTCGAGCACCGCACGCACATTGGCGAACACCGAATGACATTGCGCCACGATGTCGTAAACCGCGACCGAACCATCCGCAGCCAGGCGATTGCCTGGAATCGAATCATCCTCGGCATCGCGCGGCCCAATCCCCGAAAGAAACAGCATCTCTCCGACCTTTCGCGCATGCGGATAGCGTCCCACCGCGCGCGGCGCAGCCCCCGCGTGAATCGAATCGCTCATGTTCTACCCCGTGGGTCGATGCGGTGCCATTCTCACACGCGCCACCAGACCGCAAGAACAGCCTCGGACGATCCAACGTCAAGCACGGCCCTGCACAAGCACCCGACGCTGTCAGGATGCGCGCCAGCCACGAGGCTTGCGATCGGCAATTTGCCGGTCGGGGTATCGGGCATCTGCCCTTGACCGCCGGGCTCACGCAGATGAACATCCCGTGCCTATCGCTCCATGCGAGTCACACACTCACCGCCCTTTCTACCGCGTCCTGGGGAGGCTCCTTGAGGTCTCCGAGATGAGCTTCCAACTCTACGTGCAGTCGTTCACACATGGCGAACCCTCGGGTTTCACTCGGGACGAGCTCCGTCAGGCCTTCTCCGGCGTTCTTGTCGAGCTGGAGGAAGACTATTGGCAGGCTGACTTTGGTGCGAACGGCAGCAGCAATCTGTTTCTCTCGTTTATGGAAGATGGCTCAGACCGAATACACAATCTCTCTATTGACCATCCCTCGATCGACGACCGTCTTTGGCAAGCCATTTGGATCCTGCTCGCAGTTCCGGGCACTGTATTTCACTTTCCGGGTGCTGTTTCCGCTCTGGCTCGAGATCCAGATGCAGGTACATCTCTTCCGCCAGAAATGCGCAACGTGCTGGGACAACCCATCACAATTTCCCACTTCAAGGCCATATCCCAGTCATTGGACGCGGCCTGACCATTCCTCCAGAGGGCTTGCTGTCACATCTGGACAAATGAGGCCGTTGCCCTGCGCTGTTGGGCCCGGATACCGGATTCGCCCACATCCCAACCGCCCTCCTGGACACCCACACTGTGCAACGCGCACGCCCTGATCGCTTCATCCGCACGAATGCGTGTCCACGATCTTGCGCACACGATCTTGCGCACGATCTTACGCAAAAAAGGTTCTCGCGATTCCTGGATGCGACCCGTCATCTCGGCGGGTGATGCCATTCCCTCTGGCTTTGGAAACTGCGCACCAGACCGGCGCTATTGCAACGACAACGACATGCGCTGAACGATGGAAGCGGACATGCGGAACTGGTGGCGCGTCAGCGGGCGTTGATGTCGATGCAGATGTTGCGGGTGTCGGTGAAGAAGCGCATGGCTTCGATGCCGCCCTCGCGGCCAAGACCTGACTGGCCAGTGCCGCCGAAGGGTGTGCGCAGGTCCCGCATCATCCAGGTGTTGATCCAGACGATGCCGACGTCGAGTGCGGCTGCAAGCCGATGTGCGCGGCCCAGATTCTGCGTCCACACGGAAGCCGCGAGTCCGTAGTCACCGGCATTGGCAAGCGCCAGTGCCTCGTCTTCGGCATCGAACCCCTGCAGCGTCACCACAGGGCCAAAGATTTCTTCGCGGTTGGTCGAGCAGTCGGGACCGAGGCCCTCGATGACGGTGGCTTCCACGAACCAGCCGGGGCGGTCGATGCGCACGCCCCCGGTCAGCACCCGGCCGCCTTCGGTGCGTGCCAGTGCGATGCAACCCATTACCTTGTCGAAGTGCGCCTTCGAGGCCATCGGACCGAGCGTTGTCGACGGATCGGTGGGGTCGCCGGCACGCAGCGCCTGTGCACGCGCAACCAGACCGTCGCGAAATTCATCGAGGAATGCGTGTTCGACCAGAATGCGCGAACCGCAAAGACAGATCTGCCCTGCGTTCTGGAACGCCGAACGGGCCACCGCGTCCAGCACGGCAGGACGCGGGGCATCGGCGAATACCAGTGTGGGATTCTTGCCTCCCAACTCAAGCGAAACCTTGCGCAGTTTCGCCGCGCAGATGGCGGCGATCTCGCGCCCCACGCGCGTGCTGCCCGTGAACGATACGGCCCTGATGTCGGCGTGCCCCACCAGCGCCGGTCCCACTTCGCCGCCAGCGCCTTGCACGATATTGAGCACGCCCGCCGGAAAGCCGATTTCGCGCGCAAGCTCGCCGAGCATCCACGCGCTGACCGGCGTCACTTCGGAGGGCTTGCCAACCACGGTGTTGCCCGCAGCGAGGGCCGGCGCGATCTTCCAGGTGAAGAGATACAGCGGCAGATTCCAGGGGGATATGCACGCCACCGCACCCAGCGGCGAACGCAGTGTGTAATTGAGCCCCGCCTCGCCGTGATGCGACTCGCTCGCGAACTGCGTCGCGGCGTGCGCGAAGAAGCGCAGGTTGGCCACCGCCCTCGGGATCTCGATGTCGCGCGTCAGCCCGATTGGCTTGCCGGTGTCGCGCGACTCCGCCATCGCAAACGCTTCGACGCGGGACTCAAGCGCATCGGCCAGACGCTCCAGCCATCGCGCCCGCTCACTGTGGCGGAGCGCCGACCAGGCAGGGAATGCTGCCACCGCCGCTGCGACCGCCGCATCGACATCGCGCGCATCGCTTGCGGCGCAGAGCGCGTAGGGTGCGCCGGCCGCAGGATCGTGCACCTCGAGCAACCGTCCGCCGACGGCCTTTCGGGGCTCGCCTGCAATCAGGTTGACTGTCTCGACGCTCATCGCCGAAAGCTTAGCGCGGCGGCCCTGGAAACGTCGTCGTGACGCACGGGGACATCTTGTAGCGCGCAGCCGCAGGCTTGGGCCCGAAATTGGATTTTTGACGGCTGGACGCGTGACAGCTTCCCGTCACCTTGGCTGCGGCCGCTCGTGCGCGGCTGCTGTCGCTCTTCAAATTGACTGCATGCGGCCGCCGTCTACGGCCAGCGAAACGCCGTTGATGTAGGCAGCGGCCGGCGATGCCAGGAACGCGATGGCGGCGGCGATTTCGCCGGCCTCGGCAAAGCGTCCGGCAGGAACCGACGCCAGCATCTGCCGCGCGATGATGTCTTCCTCGCAGTCGGCAGCGTGCGCGCGATCGGCAAGGATCTGCTCCAGCCGCTGCGTGCGCGTGTAACCGGGCAGCACGTTGTTCACGGTGATGCCGTGCGGGCCAAGTTCCCGCGAGAGGGTCTTCGCCCAGCCGGCCACTGCGCCGCGCACGGTATTGGATACGCCCAGGTTTGCGATTGGCTCGCGCACCGAAGTCGAGACCACGTTGATGATGCGGCCCCAGCCCGCATCGCGCATGCCGGGCAGCGTCGCCTGCACCAGCGCCTGCGCGGCCAGCAGGTGCTGCCGGAACGCGTCCAGGTACGCATCGGCAGGCGCGCTGTGCGCCGGACCACCCGGCGGTCCGCCACTGTTGTTGATGAGTATGTGGACCGGATGCGCAGCGACCACGGCGTCGATGCGCTTTCCCAATGCAACGGGATCGGCCGCGTCCGCGCTCAGCGCCGCGTGACGCCGGGCCGGATCCTTTTGCCCTGGCAGCGCTGCGAGCGCCTTGTCCAGCTTTTGCTGTGAGCGTGCAATGAGAGTGACGTCGGCGCCCAACTCGGCGAGTTCCAGCGCGGCGGCGAAGCCGATGCCCGCCGAGCCGCCGCAGACAAGCGCGTGCTTGCCGGTGAGTTCAAGGTTCAAACGCGTACCTCCAGGTTTGCAGGAACGTCAGTTGCGGCGGGTGATGCCGCGTGCCCCCAGTCGCTGACGTGAAGTTCAATGCGACGAGGGTCGCTGCTGGATCATCAGTGCACGCAGGGCCTCGTCATTGCCGGCTCGGGGCGGATCCAGCGTCGCGAGATCGACCCCGAGCTGGTCGGCATCGGCGTCGTCCATGCCATCGATCGCCAGAAAATCGGCATCCATCAGCGCGGCACGTGCGGAATCCTCACTGTCGTAGCTGAGCTCGTTGCCGTCGCAGTCGAGCACCTGCGCCGAGCCACTCTCGAGCACACGCATGCGCGCCCACACCAGGGTTCGTCCGAGTGCTGCCAGCCACCACTGTTCGCGCTCAAAGGCGCTCATGCGGTGCCGGCCCATGCCGCGAGTGCGCCAGCCGACGCCAGACCGGCGATGACTGTCCACAGCGAAACTTGCGCCGGTACGCAAAGGCCGGCAAGCCCCGCATCGCCGGCCTCCCGGTAGCCACCGCGCAGCAGCCAGAACAATGCCCGGGGCGACGCAAAGCCCGAGCCCGCCTGGTCGGCGTCCGACGTTTCCCGGCGGTCGCGCAGATGCACTTGCGCCATCGCCCAGAAAAACAGGAACCCGAGCAACCCGGAGATGGCGATCGCCACGCTCAGCAACGCGAAGAAAAGGATCATGAGGCTCCCTAGAACTCCGCGTGACCGGGCGTGCGCGGGTAGGGATTGGCGTCGCGGATATTGGCGAGGCCGCAGACGTAGACCACGAGCCGCTCGAAGCCAAGGCCGAAGCCCGCGTGCGGCACGCTGCCGTAGCGGCGGAGATCGCGATACCAGTGATAGTGATTGGCGTCGAGTCCGAACTGCTCGATGCGCTTGTCGAGGATATCCAGACGCTCCTCGCGCTGCGCGCCGCCAATAATCTCGCCGATGCCCGGTGCCAGCACATCCATCGCGGCGACCGTGCGACCGTCGTCGTTGAGCCGCATGTAGAACGCCTTGAAGTGCTCGGGATAGTTCATCACGACCACCGGACGCCCGACATGTTCCTCGACCAGCCAGCGCTCATGCTCGGTTTGCAGGTCGAGGCCCCATTCCACGGGATATTCGAACGTGCGGCCGCTGGCCTGCAGCAGTTCAATCGCGCGTCCGTACTCGATGCGCTCGAAAGGTTCGGCGACAAATTTTTCCAGCCGCGTGATCGCATTCTTCTCGACCCGTTCGGCAAAAAACGCCATGTCGTCGCCGCGCTGCTCCAGCACCGCCTTGAAGATGTACTTGAGGAACGCCTCGGCCAGCGTTGCGTTGTCATCAAGGTCGGCAAACGCGATCTCCGGCTCGATCATCCAGAACTCCGCCAGGTGGCGCGCGGTATTGGAGTTCTCGGCCCGGAACGTGGGTCCGAAGGTATAGACGCGGCTGAGTGCGAGGCAGTAGGCCTCGACATTGAGCTGACCCGATACCGTCAGGAAAGTCTCCTTGCCAAAGAAGTCACGACTGAAATCGATTCCCCCCGACGCGTCGCGCGGCAGGTTGACCAGATCCAGCGTCGACACCCGGAACATCTGGCCTGCCCCTTCCGCGTCCGACGTGGTGATGATCGGCGTATTGACCCAGAAGAAACCCTGCTCGTCGAAGAAGCGGTGGATCGCCTGCGCGATGCAGTGCCGCACGCGGGAAACGGCGCCGAACAAGTTGGTGCGGGGTCGAAGGTGCGCGACTTCCCGCAGGAACTCGACCGAATGCGGCTTGGGCTGGATGGGATACGTTTCCGGATCGTCCACGCCTCCGATCAGTGCCAGCGCATCCGCCTGGATCTCAAACCGCTGGCCCTTGCCCTGCGACGCGGTGAGTCGCCCGCGCGCCACGACCGCGCAGCCGGCGGAAAGGCGGAGGACTTCCTCCTCGTAGTTCGCGAGCTCGTTGCTGGCGACGACCTGGATCGCATCGAAGCAGGAGCCGTCGCTCAGGTTGATGAAGGAGAGCCCGGCCCTCGAGTCGCGCCGGGTACGTACCCAGCCGCGGACCTCGACGGTGTTGCCCTCGGCGATGTCGCCGGAAAGCGCCTCGCGCACACTGACCCACGCCATGGAAAGTCCTTGAAGCTTTTGCAGTTCGGTCGACAAGGATAACGAGGCAGGGCAGGGCGCGGAGTCGTGAAGCGCGGATCGGTCCAATCGGATCGTGCGAATGGACGTTTGCCGGCGCCGGTACCTGTCGGGAGGGTGGTTTCTGCGCTCCCGGAACCGACTCCGGGCTTGAATGGTGGCGCGAGAGGCCACATGCTGGGTGTCTCAGCCCATACAGAGTCGCCGCAGCGCATGTCGATCACCCTGCTACAGCCCGTTGTCAGCCGCGTCCGCGAGTTTGTGGCTGCGCGCGAGGGTGCGATCGGCCTGCGACTCGGCGTCAAGCGCAGCGGTTGCTCCGGATGGAGTTACGTGGCGGAGGTGGCGGATTCGGTTCGCGCCGGCGACAGCCGCTTCGAGCAGGACGGCGTGGTCGTGCTCGTCGATGCGGACGCGTTGCCTTTGCTCGACGGCATGCAGGTGGATCTCGAACGGGACGGACTCAATTCGCGTTTCGTGTTCCGCAACCCGAACGTCACGGCCGAGTGCGGCTGCGGCACCAGCTTCACCACCGACGACCGGCACGCCGATCCCGCCAGCGCTGCGCTGAAGTAGTCCCGCGTTTCCGTTGCGAGTCCTGTGATGCATCCGCCGGGTGGCGGACTGCGGGCGTTGCCGATCACTGCCCTCATGCATCATGACCAGACGACGCGGGCCCGGGACGTGCGCCTCACGGCGTATCAGAATCGTCTTGCGCAGGCGCAGATTTCACTGGGCACCGATGTTGCAGCGCAGCGTAGCAGTCGTTCTTTTCTTCAATCCGCGCTTTGCTTGGCTCGTTCGCACCGCCGTTCCCAGGGTCTCGACCGCTCAGCTCAAGCCGATGGATCTCAAACCGTTCTCCAATTGCACTAATTAAAGAGCGCGAAAGAGAGTCCAGGAGCCCCGAAACCCGGATGATTTCTATCCGTTCTCATCAACCGAGCAGGAAACTGCTGCCCGGAGTACGAATCTGGTTGAGGCCGGAGCCCCTTGCGCCGTATCATGCCCGCGCTGCCGCATTCGCGAGCAGACCTTGCTCCACCGCGTTCCAGCGGGGAGCCATCAGTCCGAGAGGAGTATTCATGCGTCACTACGAAGTGGTTTTTCTGGTCCATCCGGATCAGAGCGAACAAGTCCCCGCGATGATCGACCGTTACAAGTCGGCCGTCGAGGGTGACGGCGGCAAGATCCATCGGGTCGAGGATTGGGGTCGGCGCCAGTTGGCGTATCCCATCCAGAACCTCGCCAAGGCGCACTACGCGATGCTCAATATCGAGTGTTCGCAGGCTGGACTGGAGGAGCTCGTGTCACTGTTCCGCTTCAACGACGCCGTGCTGCGTCACCTGGTCATGGCCCGTCCCGGTCCCGATACCGAGATGAGCGCGATCATGAAGCAGAAGGACGAGAAGCCCGAGCGTCGCCGTCGCGACGATGAAGGCGACGACGACTCCCGCCCCGATCGTTCCGATCGCCCTGATCGTGCCGATCGCGCCGACGCCTCATCGCGTCCGTCGCGGGTGGTCGAAGAAACCCAGCCTGAAGCCGCCTGAGGAAAGCCACCATGTCCAAATTCTTTCGCCGCAAGAAATACTGCAGATTCACCGCCGAGGGCGTGACCGAGATTGATTACAAGGATCTCAACACGCTGCGTCAGTACGTCACCGAAACCGGCAAGATCGTGCCCAGCCGCATCACTGGCACCAAGGCCCGTTTCCAGCGTCAGCTCGCCACCGCCATCAAGCGTGCGCGATTCCTGTCGCTGATGCCGTACACCGACAACCACTGAGGCGGGGCCGAACATGCAACTGATTCTTCTGAGCAGGGTTCCGAACCTCGGCAAGCTGGGCGACAAGGTCAGCGTCAAGCCGGGTTTCGGTCGCAATTATCTGGTGCCGCAGGGCAAGGCTGTGCCTGCCACGACGGCCAACATCGCGGAGTTCGAGCAGCGCCGCGCCGAGTACGAAGCCAAGTCCCGCGAGGGCATGGCCGAGGCACAGGCGCGCGGCACGCAGTTCGAAGACGCGGTGGTCACGATTCGTGCCAATGCCAGCGCGGAGGGCAAGCTCTACGGATCCGTCGGACCGCGTGAGATCGCCGAGGCTTTGACTGCTGCCGGGATGGCAGTGGCCAGGGGCGAGGTCCTCATGAGTGAAGGCGCGATTCGTCATACCGGCGAATTCGAAGTCCAGATCGAGCTGCACTCGGAAGTGCATGCGAAGGTCCAGGTCATCGTTTTGCCGGCGGAGTAAAGGCCGAAATTCTGTCCGGCTTCGGCCGGCGGATGCTGCTTATGGAAATTCAGAAGGCGCCGCCTAGACCCCGGCGCCTCTTTTTTGTGTCTGATCGGGCATCCTGCCCGACAGACACGCGAACGGCGCCGGCACAGCCGGCGCTCCTTCGCCGCCCGCCTCGCTTTCGCTCGGCTGCGTTGGCACATCCTTGTGCCAAGCGTACCACGTGCCTTGTGCCTGATCGGTCTTCCCGCACGATGGGCCTTCGCCCTAGTTTTCTGACCCGCAATTAGCTGGCATAAATAATGCAAGTGCTTTTGCTATCTTCAAGCGGAGATGGCGATGCGAAGCGGCCGACCCAAAGCTCTTCTCGAACTCAGCGATTCGGAAGCTGCCCAGTTGCAGTCTTTCGCGCGGAGTCGTTCGTTACCGGCGTCGCTGTGCCAACGTG
>JBBQNY010000113.1:0-8998 GCA_038330365.1 Lysobacterales bacterium
GCGAACGCGTCGTCGTAGTCAACACCGGCTCCGCCGAAAAATACCTCCCAAACCTCCGCCACCTGCTCACCTGATCGAAGGGGTTATCACACGAGAGCGGCCCGTCCGTGGCGACATGTCCTGGCATCTATCCCTCTCCCCGCGACCGCGGGGAGAGGGTGTCGCGCAGCGACGGGTGAGGGGCCGGGTGAACATGCGTTGACGTTTCGGTCTTCGTCGATACGCAGGTGAACCCCGCACGAGGCGGCTTTGCGGTCCGCGAGTCCACCAGCAAACCGAGACCGAGCAGAAGGATCCCAAAGCACATGAACTTGCCCCGATATGGTCGAGACGATATTCGCGCTACCGACTACGCTCGAACTCTTCCAGGGTCACGCCAATGTCCTGCATGATCTGACGGAGGAGCACTGGTGAAACGTCTCTGCCGGGAATGATTCGGGACCGTTGTGCATCTTCCGTCCGCACGCCGATGCTGCAGGTGGGAGCCACGCTGCCGCGCAAGCGCGAAGCCGAGTGACTCAAGAACGCGGCAGACCTCTCGCGGTTCGAGAACCGGCGGCCTGGGCATGAGCTACGCCGCCACGACGATGCTCTGTGTGCCGACAAACTCGGCATCCATCTCCGGCTCGCCGTCCTCCAGGAGCATTTCAATAACCTCACGGAGCTTGCGCTGAAGCTCGTCAAGTGACTCGCCTTGGGAATGAACCCCCGCAAAGCCCGGAACGAAGCCAACGTAAAACCCTGTGTCGGGACAGCGCTCGATGACCGCAGTAAAGGTCTTCACGCCTCAAACGGTATTCGCGCGTTGCATCCGAGTCAACGGGCGCGAGAGTGTCGAGCCAGAGTTATGCAACGACGTCCACGTATTCGACGTGACTGCTGGGAATCGGCACGGAGACACTCCTGGACACCCACGCCGAAGAATCGTGGGTTTTACACCTACGATGCCCGCTTGCTGAGCAGTTCTGCCATACGGGTCTGCCATCCTGGGCCCGAAGCTCTCCATCTGGCCAGTACCGACTCTGGAAGGCGAATGGTGACCTGGCGCCGTGGATTGGTCGCCACTGGCCGACCTGCGCGTTTGACCGTGCCGCGCTTGAGCATGTCATCCGTCAGCTCCGGAATGTCCTCGTACTCGGTCGCCTGAGTCTTGTGCGAGTCCACCCGCTTGAGGTCAGACTTCAAGGTGCGGGCCGATACGGGTTTGTTCGCGCTCATTGGCTAACGCCGTGACCCGGCGCCCTACGCAGCAACTTCCACGCATTCGACATGACTGCTGGGATCCGGCACCGTCTCGCCATCTTCGCGGAGCCATCGATGTGGAAGGCGATAGCCTCACGGATCTCCACCTCGACTTGCTCGAGGCTGCTGCCGGTGGCAATGCAGCCCGGCGGGTCGGGAACATGCGCTGAGTAGTTAGCTGCAGCCTTCTCGACAATGATCGCGTAGCGCATCGATTCACCCTTGAGGTCAGACGACTAGGGAATGGCGAGTATCTGGATGAGTTTCAGGCGGCAGATTCGAGCTGCCAGTTGGGGAAGACGAGCACGGCAGGATGGCAGCGCAGCGCCGTTCCCAGCGTCCTTGCACGTTCGACGCCCAGGTTGACGCGTCCGTTCTCGATGCTGGAGATGGTGGGCTGGGGAATGCCGCACAGTGCGGAAAGCTGCGTCTGGCTGAGGCCCTGAAGTTCACGGATGATCCGCACCGACTCACCGGGGGTGACATCGATCCGCTTCCTCGCGGTTATGTATTTGGCCATGTCAGTGTCTCCGATAGTCATGTGGCGTGACGCGTACAACTTGAACAGTCATGACCTCAGCCTCCACGGAATAGACGACTCGCCATTGCTCGTTCAATCGGGACGATCTGAAGCCCTTCCACTCACCCGAAAGTGGCTCATCCCGAAAGCCCTTGATAAGTCGGAGTCCCTGCGGCCCAGACAGGATCGCGATGTCCTTCCATTTCTCGTACCGCTTCAGGATCTCCAACGGGACTCGCCCGGAAGAAAGTTCCTTGTCGGCTTGGCGTGACTCCAGGATCTGCCACATACCACATTGTGCCTATTTCATATTTAGCATGTCAAGACGCGACGCGGTTGCGAAGGCGCGGTGCCTGCGCGTGCGTCGCGTTTTGATCCAGCATGCCGCCTTCGCGCCTGCGGCGCTCCTACATGGGTCTCGCGGATTAAGCGCGCTGGGCATTAACGCCGCTCGCACCCCTGTAGGGACTCCATAGCTACTCGTAGCTGGTGACGGCGGGTGCGGACGTGCCGAAGGCGCGGCGGAGGCGCTGCCAGGTGCGGTGTGCGGGGGAGCGCGGGCGCTGGCGGGCTTCGAGGTCGAAGAGGGGAACTGCGATCTCGCCGATCAGGTTGAAGAATTTGCGGTCGCGGGCAATGGGCTGGCGCGGGGTTACGCCGTGCACGGCGTTGAGTGAGTTGAGGAACAGGACGAGGGTATTTCCGCGATAGGGGACGGTGCCCGTGAGTTCGACATCGGCGGGGTCGAGTTGCGCCTTGTCGAAGTAGGCGTCGGGTTTGAGATGGCGGTAGAACTCGAGCTCGCCGCCGGAGGTGGCCTCGTCTTCGGGCGGCCGCAGGTAGTAGAGACCGGCGAACAGTTTGTTGGGCTTGTCGACGTGCGGGCCGCGTACCGAGGACGGCTTGGCGATCACCGGGGAGTTGATGCAGATCTGCGCGTCGAGGAGGACTTCGGCGGTCGCGAAAGTGTCGCGGCCGCGCAGGCCGACGCGCCATTCGGTGAATGGCTTGCCGACGCGCGCTTCCAGATCGGGGTAGAGAGCACCGATGTCGTCGGCGAGTGCGCGCAGGACGCTGTCGAGAAATTGCTGCGAGACGTGGGCGGCGACGAAGTCACGCCAGTTTTCTGGCAGATCGGGTGCAGCCAGGGCATCGCGCGCGGGCCAGCTGAAGCGGCGGTTGTCGCCGGGTTTGGCGCCCTGACGGATCTGTTCGCTTTCCGGGAAGTTCGCGACCAGTGCTGCAACCTGCGTACTAGGCAAGGCGTTCTCGACGCGGAAGTGAGGGAAAGGGAATTCAGAGTGACGTTGGGGGTTTAGCGCGTCTGCCAAAGTGGGGGGCGTCACGACGGGCTCCGTAGGGAAATGCTCGGCTTGCATGCGCGGCATTTTACGCTGGTGGTGAATTTCGGCGCGCGGAACTCCAGCAAGCAGCATCCACCCCAAATTTGTCGGTGCGCTGTCGCGTAGCAAATAGGGTACGGGCGGGCTGGTGGCAACGAAACATCGTCAAACCCACGCTTTCTGTGCCGTATGTCGACCTCGGACCCTCATCCGGCGCTGCGCGCCACCTTCTCCCACTGGGAGAAGGGAGAAGATGCATCCGGCTGCCGCACGGCACTCCCCTCTCTACTGAGAGAGGGGCTTGAAAGCGGAGTGGTCGCAGGACGACGGGGCTGGCGGGACTACTTCACGCCGTGCATGAGTTTCTGGATGAGCGGGGCGATCAGGAACAGCAGCACGCCGGCGCCGATCAGGGCCCAGAAGCCAAAGGTGTAGCCGCTCAGCGCGGACTCGGTGGTCATGCCGGATTCGCCGCTGACGTGGCCGGCGAAGATGCCCGACAGGTTGTTGCCGATGCCGGTGGACAGGAACCAGCCGCCCATGCCGAAGCCGACGAGTCGGATCGGCGCGAGCTTGGTCACCATCGACAGACCGATCGGCGACAGGCAGAGCTCACCGATCGACTGGATCACGTACACCATAAAGAGAGTCCAAAACGGAATGAGGCCGGCGGCCGTGACCATCTTCGACAGGGCGAACATGAGCAGCAGGAACGCGAGTCCATTGAAGATCAGGCCGAGGCCGAACTTGCGCGGGATCGACGGGTTGACCTTGTGCCGCGCGGCCCAGACCCAGACCCAGGCAAGGATCGGCGCGAAGACGATGATCGCGACGGAATTCACCGACTGGAACCACGCCGTCGGAAACACGCGTTCGCCGCTCAGCTGGTAGATGAAGTTCGCCATGCCGCTGGAGAAGATGTCGCGATCGACGATCTTGTCCGCGAGGAAGGTGAAGGAACTGCCGGCCTGTTCGAAGAACATCCAGAACAGGATGTTGAAGGTAAAGATGATCAGCATCGCGATCACCTTGTCGCGCTGGATGCTGCCCTCACGGAAACCCTCGGCCAGCAGCAGACCGCACAGACCGAGGAACATGGCGCTCAGCACCCACTGCAGCGCGCCGGCGCCCATCGCAAGCAGGAAGTAGATGACGGGAATCGCCAGCAGCGCCGCGATGAACACGAACAGCACCTTGCGCTTGTCGCCGTCACCGGGTGGGCGGCCGACACCGAGCAGCTGGGCGCGGCCGAACCAGAACCACACGAGGCTGATCAGCATGCCGACGCCGGCGGCGATGAATACCACCTTGTAGTCAGGCAACACTTCGGTGCCGAAGATCTTGCGCGCGAGGTACTGCGTGAGCAGCGGCGCCAGCATCGCGCCGAGGTTGATGCCCATGTAGAAGATGGTGAAGCCCGAATCGCGGCGCTCGTCGCCGGAGCTGTAGAGCTTGCCGACCATGGTCGAGATGTTCGGCTTGAACAGGCCGTTGCCGGCAATGATGGTGGCAAGTCCGATCTGGAAGATCTGCTCGCTCGGCAGCGCAATCAGAAAAAGTCCCGTCGCCATGATCACCGCGCCGAGCAGGATCGAGCGCTGGTAGCCGAGGATGCGGTCTGCCGCGTAGCCGCCAAAGATCGCGGCGGCGTAGACCAGAGCCAGATAGGCGCCGTAAGTGCGGTTGGCGGCTGCCTCGCCCGCGGCGTCGCCGCTGTAGAACTGCGCGACGATGTAGAGCACCAGCGCCCAGCGGATGCCGTAGAACGCGAAGCGCTCCCAGAACTCCGTCATGAACAGCATCCACAGCGGCCGCGGATGCCCCATCAAATCCGGATAGTTGGGTGGCGGTGGTTCATTGCCACGCGTGGGTGCCGCGAGCGGCGGGCCGGCGGGTTCGGCCGCGTTGGGGACGTTGGCATTCATGTGTCGACTCCTCGACCCGCGTACCGGGTGGACCGCGCAGGTTTACTTGGTGCGGGTTGCGCACGTCAAACCTGGCGTGACTGCTGCGGTGCAGCATGAGTGTCGTGAGAGGCGAATGTGTTTGCGGGCAGAGGTGCGCGGTCGAATCGCCTGCAGCGGAAACGGTTCGTAGGAGCGCGCTCGCGCGCGATGGCGCCATGCAACGCCGTGAAGTGCGCTCCAATCCAGCATGGCGCCATCGCGCGCAAGCGCGCTCCTGCATGAGCCGCGGCTGCGGGCTGTGGGCGAAAACAGGCTTTGACGCTATTCAGGCCTACGGCAGTGGGGCTTTGTCCGCGGGCGCACTGAGCTCGGTGCGGACGTCGAAGAGTTCGGGGAAGAAGGTCTGGTCGAGCGCGCGGCGCAGGAAGGAGACGCCGCTTGATCCGCCGGTGCCGGGCTTGAAGCCGATGATCCGCTGCACGGTACGCAGGTGCCGAAACCGCCAGAGCTGGAAGTTGGATTCAAGATCCACCAGTTCCTCGCAGAAGTGGTACTCCTCCCAGAAGGTTTCGGTGTCCTCGTAGATGCGCTTGTAGACGGGGATCAGCTCCGGCGAGCGCGTCCACGGCTCGCGCACGTCGCGCTGCAACAACGCTTCAGGTACCGCGTGGCCGCGACGGGCCAGCCAGCGCAGGAATTCGTCGTACAGCCCGGGTGCCTCGAGCACTGCCTGCAACGACGCGTGCGCTTCCGGATTGTGGCGGTGCACCTCGATCAGCTCCGCGTGCTTGTTGCCGAGCAGGAATTCGACGGTGCGGTACTGCACCGACTGGAACCCCGACGCGGGTCCGAGAATGTGCCGGAACTCGAGATACTCGCTCGGCGTCAGCGTTTCCAGTACCGACCATTGATCCGCGAGCTGGATCTGGATGCGATCCACGCGCGCCAGCATTTTCAACGCGGGCTCGGTGCGGTCCTCGCGCAAGTGCGCGATGGCGCCCGCCAGCTCGTGGATCACGAGTTTCATCCAGAGCTCGGATGTCTGGTGCTGGATCACGAACAACATCTCGTCGTGATGCGGCGGATTCGAACGCATCACCTGGGCGGACAGCAGCGGCCCGAGCTTCAGGTACTCCTGATAGTCGAGTCGCCCCTCGAGATCGAGATGGATGCCGGCCTCGAGCGCCCGCGTGGATTCGGATTCGGTCATGGCACCAGTCCTGGTCGTCGGTTTGCGCATCGCGGATGCGCGCAGGCAATGCAAACAAGCGTAACCGACCCATGCCGCAGTGCGGCGTTGCACTGTCATCTGATGCCGCTAGACTCCGCCACCTGCGGGCATCCCGGGTGGATGTCACGTTCATCTTCAAAATCCGGGGTCGCCATGTCCTTCTTGCTCTCGCCACGCCGTTCCCTGACGGTGGCGCTCGCCGCGCTTGCCGCGTCCCTCAGTTTCGCCGTACACGCCGGCGGCCCTGTCTGTGTTCCGCTTGGCACTGCCGGGCTGGCTGTCACCGAGAACTTCAATTCGCTGGCGAGCGCCGGCACGTCGAGTGCCACTCCCACGGGCTGGTTTTTTGCTGAAACCGGTACCAATGCCAATCTCCTCTATGCCGCCGGCACAGGCAGCGGAACCGCGGGTGACACGTACAGCTTCGGCGCCGATGCCGACCGCGCATTCGGCACGCTGTTGAGCGGCAGTCTCACATCGACCATCGGCGCCTGCTTCGTCAACAACACCGGCGCCGCGATCACCTCGCTCGGCGTGGCCTACACCGGCGAGCACTGGCGTCTCGGCTCCGCGGGTCGCGATGACCGGCTTGATTTCCAGATCAGCGCCAACGCCACCTCGCTCACGGCGGGGACTTACACCGACGTCGACCCGCTCGACTTCAGCACGCCGGTCAACACCGGCACGGCAGGCGCGCGCGACGGCAATGCGGCCGCGAATCGCACTGCCATTGCGTCCTCGATCGCATCCCTCTCGATCGCCAATGGCGCCACCTTCTGGATCCGCTGGAATGAATTCAACGCGACCGGAGCCGACGACGGCCTGGCGGTCGATGATTTCTCCATCACCCCGAATCCCGCGGGCGGCGCAACGCCCGCACTTTCCATCGACGACGTGGCCGTCACCGAAGGCAATTCCGGCACCGTCATCGCGAGTTTCACCGTCAGCCTCAGCGCACCTGCCGGTGCGGGCGGCGTCACCTTCGACATTGCCACCGCGGACGGCACCGCCACCACCGCCAACATGGATTACGTCGCGCGCGCGCTGACCGGTCAGACCATCGCCGCGGGCGCCAGCACCTACACCTTCGACGTCACCGTCAACGGCGACACGGCCATCGAGCCGAACGAGACCTTCCTGGTCAACGTCACCAATGTCGTGGGTGCGACGGTGGCCGACGGCCAGGGTCAGGGCACGATCAACAACGACGATGCGATGCTCACCGCCATCCACGATATCCAGGGTGCGGGTGCGGCGTCGCCACTGGTCGGCATGATGGTGACCACCACCGGCATCGTCACCGGCCGCAAGAACAACGGCTATTTCATCCAGGAACCCGATGCATCCGTCGATGCCAATCCGCTGACCTCCGAGGGCATCTTCGTGTTCACTGCCGGCGCACCGCCGGCAACTGCCGCGATCGGAAACCTCGTGCAGGTGGCCGCCACGGTGGTCGAGTTCTCGCCCTCGCAGGATCCGCAGCAGCCGCCGCTGAGCGAGCTGTCTTTCGCCACCACCACGCTGCTGTCGACGGGCAATCCGCTGCCCGCGCCGTTCGTGCTCACGACGGCCTTCCCGAGTCCCGCTGGCGCGTTCGACCAGATGGAACGGCTTGAGGGCATGCGCGTCACTGCCGCCTCCTTCACCGCCAATGGCGGCACCCTCGGCAACGTCAACGAGCCGAACGCGACGGCCACCAGCAACGGCATCTTCCACATCCGCGTCACCGGCGTGCCGCGCGCCTTCCGTGAGCCGGGCATCGAAGCGCCGAACATGCCACCCCAGGGGACGATTCCGCCGATTCCGCGCTGGGATTCCAATCCCGAGCTGCTGGCAGTTGATTCCGACGCGCAGGGCAACACCCAGCTCAACGTCAATGCCGGTGCGGTCGTGACCGGAATTGTCGGACCGCTCGACTACAACTTCCGCCGCTATACGATCCTGCAGGACGGTCCGCCCACGGCGGCGCCGGTGGTAACGGGCGGGCAGATTCCGACGCCCGTGTCTGTACCCGCCGCATCTGAGTTCACCATTGCCGCCTACAACCTTGAGCGCTTCTTTGACACGGTCAACGATCCTGCGATTGGCGAGCCCGTACTGACTGCGGTCGCTTTTGACAATCGTCTCAACAAGGCCTCGCTGGGCATCCGCAACTTCCTGCGCACCCCGGACATTCTCGGTGTGGTGGAAGTCGAGAATCTGTCGACATTGCAATCGCTCGCCGCGCGCATCAGCAGTGATGCGGTCGGCGCGTCGCAGCCCGACCCGATGTACCAGGCGTATCTGATCGAAGGGAACGACGTCGGCGGTATCGACGTGGGCTTCCTGGTCAAGACCGCACCTGTGGTGGGAGCGACACCGCGCGTCACGGTGAATGCGGTGGTGCAGGAACTGGCGGCGAGCGTGCTCACAAATCCCGACGCAAGCACCAGCATCCTCAACGATCGTCCACCGCTGCGGCTCGACGCCGTGGTCAACGATGCGGTTGGCGGCACGTTCCCGCTCACGGTAATCGTCAATCACCTGCGTTCACTGAGCGGCGTCGAAGACCCGGCACCCGGATCGAACGGCTGGGCAACCAATGGAGCGTGCGTGCGCGCCAAGCGCCAGGCACAGGCGGAGGATCTCGCCAATCTCGTGCAGGCGCGGCAGACCGCCAATGCCAGCGAGCGCATCGTGCTGATTGGCGATTTCAACGCGTTCGAGTTCAACGACGGCCTGGTGGATTCGATGAGTGTCATCGACGGCACGCCGA
>JBBQNY010000114.1:0-8990 GCA_038330365.1 Lysobacterales bacterium
GATAACGCCGCATGGGCCAGAGCGCAGTCAGCTCGGCGTTGGCGTCGGGGTCCTCAAGGTTGCGGTAGTCGAATTCGGTTCCGCTCTCGTAAAGCGCCACCAGCGCTTTCTGACAGCAGGAAGAGAACGGGTGTGCGTAGAGTCGCGGACGGGCGGCGGACATTCGAGAGTTCCGTGTGAACTTCGTGAGTGGCGATCAGCGGCGCTGTATCCATTCTGCCAGCCTCGCGGGACGCGTGAAAATTCTCACAAACACCAGCCTTGCGAAAGACAATGTCGGAAGTTGTTGTTGCACGCGTGCACCGATAGAGCGGCGGCGCCAGAAGTTGCGAGCACAAGGGGTGGCATTCGAAAGCGTCTCGCAACTGCCCCACACCGGGAATTCCGCAGCCGAAACAGACGATGGCGCCGGGACGGATGGATGACAGAGTTTGCACGCGCATAGGTCACGGCTGCAATCACGTCGTCAACGCGCCGTGCGGAGGCCCACTGCTAGAGTCTCGCCAGACACGTGCAATGAAGGGGCAGGGACACGATGAGCGAGCAAGCGTTTCCGATCGGTACGCCCGGTAAGCCATGGGGTGAGCCGGAGCACGTGGCATGGCGCGACGCGCAGCGAAAGCAGCGGAGTTACGCGACGGACGTGCTGGACGTGATCGAGCGATTGCGCTCGCACTTCGAAGTGGAGCAGTACGGAACACTCGATTACGCACTCGACACCTATCCGCTGTTCGCGTTGAAGAGTCGCCCCTGGCGGGAAGACTTGCCTTTGGTGCTGGTGACCGGTGGTGTGCACGGGTACGAGACCAGCGGCGTACACGGCGCCTTGCGATTCGCGGAACACGAAGCCACAGCCTACGTGGATCGCGCCAACCTGATCATCGTGCCTTGCGTCAGTCCGTGGGGCTATGAGCGCGTGAATCGCTGGAATCCGGATGCCCACGATCCGAATCGCGCGTTCCGCAATGACAGCCCTGCCGGCGAGTCCGCGGCGCTGATGCACCTCGTCGCGCCATTCCGGGATCGTGTGCTGATGCATATTGACCTGCATGAAACGACCGACACCGACGAAACCGAATTCCGACCCGCACTCGCTGCACGCGACGGCGTGGCGCATGTTCCGGGAGAGATACCGGACGGTTTCTATCTATGTGGCGACAGCGAGAATCCCCAACCCGCCTTTCAGCAGGCCATCATCGCAGCGGTGGAAAAAGTCACCCACATTGCCCCCGCGGATGCTCGCGGCGAGATCATCGGCTCGCCCGTGGTCGGCAGCGGCGTCATCAACTATCCCGTGCGTGAGCTTGGATTGTGCGCGGGTGTCACCAACGCGCGTTACCGCACCACCACCGAGGTATACCCTGATAGCGCACGCGCCACACTGGAGGAATGCAATGCCGCGCAGGTCGCGGCGGTGTGTGCGGCTATCGAATTCGCGCTTGTGGGCGAGCGATCCCTGCAGGTTCCGTAACCGGGGCGAAAAGAAGGGCGACGCGGCCGCTGCTGCGTCACCCCCTTGCAGTCAGCGGAGCGCAGTGACGGGCGTCGCGAGGCCTTTGGCGATCGCGTCGTCGATCATCTGCTGGATCTCGCGATCGGCGGCTTTCGCAACGCGCTCGATGTCCTTGCCTACCACTTCCATTTCTTTCCCGATCGCCTCCATGGGCTTGCCTGTCTCTTCCATCTGACGACCAAGCGCTTCGATTGGCTTGCGCTGCTCCTCCATTCGCCGCGAGAACGCTTCAATTACTTTGGAATGGTTCTCCATTTCTCTGGATAGGACTTCCTGCTGCGCGGACAGCTTTTCCATCTCGGTCGACAGTCGATCACGCTTGGCGGAATCGGCGCCCACCATCTGCAGCGCGATAGCGCCCTGACGCTCGCCGAGCGGCCCCATTCGCCGCCCCAGCTGTTCCATCTGCTCAGCGGCTTCCCGCATCTCCGGCGACTCGCCAAAGCTTCCGGTCGCGGCGCTCATCTGATCGCCAAGTTGCTCCATCTTTCGACTGTGCGGCTGCATGCGCGCGTCGAGTGCCTGCATTTTTTCGTCGAGGGCATCCACTGGCATCCACGAGCGTTCGGCACGCGCAAGCGTTGCGGCATCGCGCACCACAAATGCATCCTTGCCGCGGCGGAACCAGAGGAAATCGGAATCGACGCGACTGCGAAGCTTACGGATGCTGTCGATGTCGTCGACACTCCCCGAAATCGCGAAGCCTTCGCGACCCTTGCGGACCAGTGCATATCCTCGATCGGGGCTGCGGTGGCTGACGATGTTTGAGGCACCCGTTTGCGTCGGCGCGGCGGAAGGTGCAGGTGAAGACAGCCTGGCGACCCGGGCCGGGCTTGCCGACACAGGCGGCGTCGCGTCGATGGACTGCGCTGCCGCCACCGGCCCGGTCGCAGCGACTGGGTTTGCCTGAGCGACGTTCGCTTCGACGCGCGCGGATGTCTGCGCGGTCGCAACAGGTGCGGCACCCTCACTGGCTGCTGCCGGCCTGGCGCCAGTTTCATTCGGCTCGAACCGGGCATGCGCGTAGCAGGCCATGCTGGCGGCGAGGATGGCGATCAGGGGAAGGCTGGTGATGCCGCCGATGGTGCGGCGATCGGGTCGGACGAGTTGCTGGATACGTGACATGAGTTGGCCTCCGTTGGCAGCCTGGACAAGAGTCGGAGTAGAGAACGTCTGGCGATCGAGCTCGGAAAGCGCGATTGCCAGTCGACGGGGATCGCGGAGCGCAGTTGCCGCGATGTCGTCGGCTACCTGCTCACGTTCCTCGCGGATCCGGTGCGAGAGCCACCAGATGACCGGGTGATAGAAAAGCAGCACCTCCACAGCGCCCTGCACGAGGTTCACCAGATAGTCGTGACGACGGACGTGGGCCAGTTCGTGCGCGAGCAAGGCTTCGAGGAGGTCCGCTGGCATGCGCAGCAGGATGGCGGCAGGCACCAGCACTACCGGCGCGAGAAATCCTGCGGAGACCGGGCTGTCGCCGGACTCGACGACGCGCAGCTGGACGGATCGGTTTACGCCGATGCGGCGGGCCAGAGCTGCGAAACGTGCCTGCCAGTGTCCGTCCGCAAGCGGCGCAGCGCGCGCACGCACCCGACGCACCCACAGCAATCCGCCCGCCATGCGCAGCGCCAGCAGCAGGGCACCCGACGCCCACAGCGCGACAATCCAGGGCAGGGCAGCGGTGGGCAACGCCGGCAGCGACGCGACCACATCGCTCGCGAAAGAGTCCGGTGCAGGCACGATCGCGGAGACCACCGGGAAAGGCCGTTCATTGCCGGACGAGTGCATCGCGCTCGCGTCGGCAGCGCGCAGATTGAAGGAGTGGGAGAACTGCACCACCGGCGCGATGACGCAGGAAAGCAGTGCGATACAGGCGACGGCGTAGCGCGTCTGAGGGCGTGAATGTCGCAGCAGTACCAACGCGCATGCAGCGAGCGCGCCGATCACGACACCCTGGACGACAAAAGCGAGCAGGGTCTCGGCGAGCGCCGGAATCCAGATGATTGCGAGGTCATTCATTGCCGGTCTCCTCGAGGAATCGCTGTATCTCGCTGCGCTCAGCTTCGGTGACGCGCCCGCCGCGCAGCGCGGCTAGCACCAGGTCCTTGCCGGACCCGGAAAAAGCCTTGTGGATCAGCTCATCCACCAGACGCGTCTGCAAAGATCCCTGGGCCTGCGCAGCCGCATACACGTGCGATCGCTGACTTTCATCGCGCTTGAGCAGACCTTTGCCGTGCATGACCTGCATGAGTCGGAGGACGCTGGCGTAGCCAAGATCCGGCCGCTCGAACTGTTGCGCCTCATGCACCTGCTTGACGGCGCTCGGGCCAAGGCGCCACAGGGTTCGCAGCAGGTCGAGCTCCGCGGGCGTCGGTTTTGGAATACGGGATTTGGCCACGGCCAGAAAGTTGTCCGATTACGGGTCGAGGCCGACCGTACTCCTCCTAGACCATATTGTCTAGACTAATCGGTCTATGACTGATGGCAGGGGTCCACGGCCCCGTCGGATATCGACGCCAGTGCAAGCTCACAATCGACCTTCAGCCGCAGCGTCGCGATGTCGTCCGCGCGGGTCGTTCCGCGATTGAGGATCGCGAGCGGCAAGCCTGCCTCCCGCGCCATGCGCGCGAATCGGAATCCCGAATACACCATCAACGACGAGCCGACTACGAGCATCGCGTCCGAGCGCCTCAATACCTGCGTCGCGCTTTCGACGCGATCGCGCGGCACGTTTTCGCCGAAGAACACGACATCGGGTTTCAGCATGCCGGCACAGTGCGGGCACTGCGGTGCACGGAACTGCGCGCATTCGAGTTCGTCGACATCGGCATCTCCGTCCGGGGCGATATCGGCGCGCGCCGCGACCCATTGCGGGTTCGCATCGATCAGGAGTTGCTGCACGTCCGCGCGCGGCATACGGCATTGGCATGCAAGACAAATCACCTGGTCGATGCGTCCATGCAGATCGATGACATCGGGGTGGCCCGCTTTCTGGTGCAGCCCATCGACGTTTTGCGTAACCAGCTGCGACAGCTTGCCGCGCGCATTCAGATCGACGAGCCTGGCGTGGGCACGGTTGGGCGACGCCCGGGCAACGACGGGCCAACCGATCAAACTGCGCGCCCAGTAGCGGCGGTGAGCGAACCGATCCTCAAGGAAAGATCGGTAGTTGATGGGCGCACGGTGCTTCCACTGGCCGTCGTCGCCGCGATAGTCGGGAATACCGGAGTTGGTGCTGATGCCGGCACCGGTCAGCACGAAGATCGAGTCGTGCCGGTCAAGCCATGCCTGCAGTGGCGAGGTGTCCTCGATTCCGGCATGCATCGCATCCATCCGCAGAGTATGCGTCGCGGCGGTTCGTGGCGAGCCGCCAGCAGCGAACGGCGGATCGACCCTGTTCGCAGCGGGGGCTCGAAAAATAAACGTCGACCATCCATTGACCATCCATATGGATGTCTATAGGATGCCCGGATGGCTGGAAAATCACTCGCGCAGACACATGCCTCGCCCGCACCCGAAACCGAGAAGCTGACGATAAACCTCGGGTTTGTCGACCTCGGTCAAATCGACTTGCTGGTCAAGGAACGCTTCTACACCAACCGCAGTGATTTCATACGCAACGCCATCCGCCAGGAGTTGCTTCGGCACTCCGAAGTCGTACAGACGACGGCAGCACGCAAGCAGTTCACGCTTGGCCTGCAGCGACTGGGTCGCACCGAGCTTGAGGCGGCAGTGGCGGCCGGAAAGCCGCTGGACATCCGCGCGCTGGGACTGGTCAGCATTTCCAGGGACGTGACGCCGGAGCTTGCACGCGCGGCGATCGCTTCCATGTCGGTCCTGGGCGCGCTGGACGCCTCGCGCGAAGTGAAGAGCGCGCTGTCCGACCGGATGCGCTAGCGACACTCTGCGACCAACGAACCCCTTTCGTTCCATTTCACGCAACGCAAATTCTGGAGAACTGTCATCAATTCGCTCGCAAACCGTCTCGCCGCAGCAACAGATCTGACCCGCAGCGGCCGCCTCGCCGAGGCAACTGCTGCCATCCAGAAAGCGCTGGGCGGAAGTGCCGCGGCCAGCGTTGGGCACAAGGTCGTCGACGACGCAGCAACCCCGCCGACGGCGCCACAGGGCAGGGGCGATGACAGAGTCGTGATCGAAGGCAGTTTCAGGGAGGTCGATTTCGAGGAGGCCACGCGCAGGGAGTACGCGGCGAAACCGAAGTGGACAGTCCGCGCCGAATCCGCCTCTCAACCCGGCGGCAACTTCTCCAGCGGTGTTTTCGGCAGTGATCAGGGATCGCGAAACTACATGCTGTTCGTTCCCGACCGACCGGTGGCCGGCGGTTTTCCAATGGTCGTGATGTTGCACGGATGCACCCAGGATCCGGATGACTTCGCGGTCGGTACGCAGATGAACTCGCTGGCGCAGGAACTCGGAGTGATGGTGCTCTATCCCGCACAGGACGTGCGCGCCAACGGCTCCAGGTGCTGGAACTGGTTTCAGCCCGGTGATCAGGCTCGCGGCGCGGGTGAGCCGGAACTGATTGCGGCCATGACGCGCGAGATCATGCGGTCGCATCCCGTCGACGCGAAGCGCGTCTACGTCGCCGGTCTGTCCGCGGGAGGAGCGATGGCAGCGATCCTGGCCCACTCCTATCCCGAGCTGTATGCCGCTGCCGGCGTGCACTCGGGTCTGGCTCCCGGCACCGCAAACAATGTGGCGTCCGCGCTCTCGACCATGAAGTCCGGTCCGCGTGCGGGCACCGGGATGAGTGGGTTGGCCACGCCCGTGATCGTGTTTCATGGCGACGCGGACCGCACGGTAAATCCCAGGCACGCGTCCCTGGTCGCGGGTTTCACCGATGCGGGGCACATCGCTGACCGCAGCAATACCTCGCGCGATATGCGCGCGGGCCGAGGCGTCACCATACGCGTGCGAAAAGATCCAAAGGGCCGCGTCGAAGCCGAATGGTGGGCGGTGGAAGGACTTGGCCACGCCTGGTCCGGAGGCAGCACCGCCGGAACCTACACCGATCCGCAAGGACCGGATGCCAGTCGCGAAATGCTGCGGTTTTTCCTTGCGCGCAGCAACTCCTCTGAGCCGGTGCAACATTCCTCCTGAGCCAGCGCGGTTGCCGGGCGAGATGCAGCCGGTGACGAATCGATCCCTCGTGCTCCTGACTTCGCTCGCGATGCTGGGTTTTGCGGCCAACTCGGTGCTCTGCCGGATGGCGCTGGACTCGACGCACATCGACGCCGCCTCATTCACCGCGATTCGGCTGGCAGCCGCGGCGCTTGTTCTCTGGCTGCTGCTGCGCTTGCGCGGAGGTGCTTCGTTGCGGGTTGCGGGGAACTGGATTTCCGCCGTGGCGCTGTTCGTATACGCGGCCGCATTCTCATTGGCGTATCGGGAACTGTCGACCGGAACCGGCGCCTTGCTGCTGTTCGGAGCTGTGCAGCTAACAATGATGGTGATTGCGTTCGCCCGCGGTGAGCGACTCGATGCGCTGCAGGCCACGGGCTATGCGCTGGCGATTGGAGGCGTCGCGTTCCTGCTGCTGCCCGGGGTCACGGCACCTGCACTGAAGGAGGCGTTGATGATGCTTGTCGCCGGAATGGCGTGGGGTATCTACACGCTGCGTGGGCAGGGCAGCGGCGATGCGACTGCGACCACGGCGGGCAACTTCATGCGGACGCTGCCGCTGGCGGCGGCGATGATGCTGATGATGCACGCCGGCATCCGCCTCGACGCGCGTGGGGTCGCGCTGGCGATCGCGTCTGGCGCCATCGCCTCGGGCATCGGCTACGCGCTCTGGTACTCGGTCCTGCCGCAACTGTCGGCCACCCGCTCGGCGACGGTGCAACTGAGTGTGCCTCTACTTGCCGCGGCGGGCGGAATCGCGCTGATGGCGGAGCCGATAACGCCGCGGCTATCGATTGCTGCGCTCGCCATTCTCGGGGGCATCGGCTGCGTGCTGCGGCAACGCCGGAGCAATGGGATTGGGCGTCATTCGCGGAGGCGGGGCCCATCTCGGGGCTGAAGTCCGGCCGCGGTGTCGAGACGCGGAATCGTGTTCTTCACGGCACGGCCATGCGCCGCTGTTGAGCATGGGGATCGAGCCGCAAGCGCGGCTCGCAACAACTGACAACTGAGGAGTGGAGATGTCCGCATCATCGAGCAGCAACGCGCGCGTCCGACTACATGTGGAGGACAGCGGCGGCGACGGTCGCGCCGTAATCCTGATCCACGGCTGGCCGTTGTCAGCCGAGTCCTGGAGCGCACAGATCGCACCGCTGGAGCACGCCGGGTTCCGAGTGATCGCTTACGACCGCCGGGGATTTGGCCGGTCGGAGAAACCCGAGGGTGGTTACGACTACGACACGCTGTCTGACGATCTGCATGCACTGATGATCGACAAAGACCTGCGCGACGCGACTCTCGTCGGCTTCTCCATGGGTGGCGGCGAGGTCGCACGTTACATCTCGCGTCACGGGCAGGAGCGACTGCGCAGTGTGGTTTTCGCAGCGGCAGTACCGCCGTATCTCATGCAGACGGACGACAATCCCGACGGACCGCTGACTCCCGCCATGGCGAAGGAAATGGAAAAGGGATTGAGGGCCAGCCGCGAGACATTCTTCGACGGATTTACCCGCAACTTCTTTGGCGTGGACGGCGAGTTGAAGGTGACCGAGGCGCAACGCCAGGCCGCCATTGCGCTCTGTCTGCAGTCGGACCCGAAGGCAGCATTGGGTTGCATGGAAGCTTTCGGCACCACTGACTTCCGCTCCGACCTCCGGATGATCACCATTCCGACGCTGGTGCTGCACGGCGACAGCGATGGCATCGTTCCGTACGAGGGTTCGGGCGAACGCACGCACGAGTCCGTCGCGGGCAGTGTCGTCAGCATGATCGAGGGCGCACCACATGGCTGCAATGTCAGCCACGCTGAAGCCTTCAATCGCGCACTGATCGCGTTTCTCTCCAGCTAGTCTGCAGTCGCACCGGATGCGATCTCGGCGTTCGGTGCGCAGTGGCGTCGGGCCAAACGCTCGCTACATGACTGCCAGCGAGCGGTTGGTGAAGTGGCCCGGAAACTCGTGGGCGATCTCGATCTTGCGCTCGAGCGAGCGCATGATCTCGCCCGCAAAATTGACACCCGCCATCTCGCTGCAGGTAAAGAGATTGCCGGGGGTGAATACGTTTACCTCGAGGATGGTGTCGCCGATGATGTCGATGCCCACGAGGAACATGCCATCCTCGATCAGCTTCGGGCGGATCAGCTCCGCGACACGCAGCTGGCGCGTGGTGATCTTGACCGCGACTGCCTTGCCGCCCGAGTGGATGTTGCTGCGGATGTCGTCTTCAGCATTGACCCGGCGCATCGCCGCATACTTGTCGTCAATCTGCAGCGGGACGCCGTTCATGAGAAACAGGCGTATGTCGCCCTTGTCGGCCTCCGGCACGTAAGCCTGGG
>JBBQNY010000115.1:0-8933 GCA_038330365.1 Lysobacterales bacterium
CTGCCGGACACGGGCGCAGGCGTCGGTCCTGGAAACTATGAAACGCTGCTGGCCAACAACGGCGCCTTCCACGCGTTCAATGCGGGCATCCGCATGGGCGCGACGGTGGACACCGAAGCGGACGGCCAGCCCAACGCCACAGCGACGGGCGACGGCGCGGACGAGGACGGCGTCAACACCGCCGACCTGGTCTTCACCGGCGGCCAGCCGGCGACGGTGCGGGTCACGGTGACCAACACCAGCGGTGCTGCGATCAACCTGTGCGGCTTCGTCGACTTCAATGCCGACGGCGATTTCCTCGACGCGGGCGAGACCGCCGCGCAGGTCGTAGCCAACGGCAGCAATGGCTCGGTGGTGTCGCTGGCCTTCGGCAACACGCCGCTGACCGCTGCGATGTCGAGCTATGCACGCTTCCGCCTCGGTACCGCGGCCTGCGCCATTGGCGCGAATGGCGACGGCGGTGCGGGCGAGGTCGAGGACTATGTGGTTACGGCGATGGCCTGGGACTTTGGCGATCTGCCGGATCCGATCTATCCGACCCTGCTTGCGAGCAATGGCGCACGCCATCCGGTGATCGCCGGATTGCGTCTCGGCGCGACCGTCGACACCGAGGTGGACGGCCAGCCGAACGCGGCAGCCAACGGTGACGGCGCCGACGAGGATGGCGTCAACGTCGCTGATCTCGCCGGCTTCGTACGCGGTGGTGCGGGCACTGTGCGTGTCACTGCGACCAACCAGAGCGGCGCAGGCGGCGCCTTCGTGTGCGGCTTCGCCGACTGGAATGGCGACGGCGACTTCGGTGATGCCAGCGAAGTGGCGGGCCCTTCACCGGTAGCCGACGGCACCGCGAGCACCACGCTCACGCTCAGCTTCGGCAACGTGCCAGCGACCGCGGTCGCCGGCAGCTACGCGCGCTTCCGCATCAGCACCAGCAATGTCTGCACGCCGGTTGGCGCGGCGCCGAATGGCGAGGTCGAGGATTATCCGATCGCCATCGCCGCGCGTGACTTCGGCGATGCACCGGACAGCTACCAGACCCTGCTGGCGAGCGGCGGCGCCTTCCATCGCGTCGTCTCCACACTGCGCATTGGTGCGACCGTCGACACCGAGCTGGATGGTCAGCCGACTGCTGCAGCCGATGGCGACGGTGCCGACGAGGATGGCGTTAACACGGCCGACCTGGCGGTGACTGGCGGCAAGCCGGCCAACGTGCGCGTCACCGTCACCAATACGGGCGCGGTCGCGGCGAACCTCTGCGGCTATATCGACTTCAACGGTGACGGCGACTTCGGCGACGCGGGCGAATTCGCGACGCTGCCGGTCGCTCCGGGCAGCAACGGCACCGAGCTGACGCTGGTCTTCGGCAACGCACCGGTCGGTGCCGCAGCGTCGAGCTACGCGCGCTTCCGTCTCGGATCCGCAGTCTGCGCTCCGGCTGGCGACGGCGGTGACGGCGAGGTCGAGGACTATGTGGTGTCCGGCATGTCGCGCGACTACGGCGACCTGCCCGACACCGGCGCGGGTATCGGCCCCGGCAACTACGAGACGCTGCTGGCCAACGGCGGCCCATACCACCAGGTGGTGGCCACGCTGCGGCTCGGCGCCACGGTCGACGTTGAAGCCAACGGCCAGCCGAACGCCGCCGCCAACGGCGACGGTGCCGACGAAGACGGCATCAACACCGCCGATCTGGTGCTCACCGGCGGTGCGCCACGCAGTGTTCGCGCCACGGCCACCAACACCTCGGGTGCGCCGGCGAATCTCTGCGGCTTCCTTGACAGCAATGGCGACGGTGACTTCACCGATGCGGGCGAGAGCGCGCAGCTGGTGGTGCCCACCGGCAGCAACGGCGTCGAGTTCACGCTCGCCTTCGGTGCCCCGCCGGCTGCTCCGGCTGCAAACTCCTACGCCCGCTTCCGTCTTGGACCGGCAGCCTGCTCGCCCAATGGCGACGGCGGCATTGGCGAGGTCGAGGACTACACCATCACCGGACTGCCGCAGCCGGTCGACTTCGGCGATCTGCCGGATCCCGCGCCCGGCACGGGGCCTGCGAACTACGAGACGCTGCTCGCCAATGGCGGTCCGCGGCATCCGATCGTTCCGGGTCTGCGCCTTGGCGCCACGGTTGACGGCGAAGCGGACGGCCAGCCCAACGCGACAGCTACCGGCGACGGTGCTGACGAGGACGGCGTCAACGTTGGCGATCTCGCGCTGACCATCGGCAATGCGGTCAACGTGCGCATCACGGCAACCAACAGCGGCGCCACCGCGGCGCGCGCCTGCGGCTTCATCGACTTCAACGGCGACGGCGACTTTGCCGACGCCCAGGAGTCGGCGAGCGTCACGGTGCCGGCAGGCAGCAACAACGGCACGTTCACGCTTGCCTTTGGCAATGCGCCGAGCAGCATGACGACCGCGACCTTCGCGCGCTTCCGTCTGTCGACCGACACCGCCGGTGCCTGCGCGCCGAATGGTGCCGCCGCCAACGGCGAGGTCGAGGACTACGCGGTCGCTGTGACCACCAACGTGCTCTCGCTCGGCAACCTCGTGTTCGAGGACGCCAACAACAACGGTGTCTTCGACGCCGGCGAGATCGGGATCAATGGCCGCACGGTGAACCTGTTCCGCGACAGCAACAACGACGGCGTTCCCGACGGTGCGGCCATCGCCACACAGACGACTGCCGGTGGCGGCCTGTACCTCTTCACCGCACTGACGCCGGACAACTACATCGTCGAGGTGTCGATGCCCGCCGACGCGCTCTCAAGCTCCGGCACCGGGCTGGTGTATGCGGTGCCTGGCCCGAACGAGCCGGCGCCGGATCCCGACAACGACGTCAACAACGACGACAACGGCAGCCGCGTCGGCACGACTTTCGTGGTGCGCTCGCTGCCGGTGACGCTGGGGGCAGGTCAGGAGCCGGTCAACGACGGCGATGCCGACGCCAACAGCAACCTCTCGGTCGACTTCGGCTTCCTGTTCAACTTCGATCTGGCCCTGCAGAAGCGACTTGCCGCAGGCCAGCCGGGACCCTTCCGTCCGGGCGACATCGTCAGCTTCGACATCGAGGTCTACAACCAGGGCGCGATCGCGGCACGCAACATCGTCATCACCGATTCGATTCCCGAAGGTCTCGAACTGGTCGATCAGAGCTGGACGCCGGGACCGAACGGGTCGGCGACGCGCACGATTGCCGGTCCGCTGGCGCCAGGCGCATCGACCATCGTGCAGATACGCCTGCGCGTCCAGCCCACGGCCACCGGTGTGCTGACGAACTTCGCCGAGATCTCCAGCGCCACCGACGGGGCGGGCAATCCGCGCCGCGACATCGATTCGGTGCCGGACAACGACCCGACCAATGACGGCACCATCATCGATGACGAGACCGGCAACATGGGTGGCGACGAGGACGACAGCGACATCGCACCGATCACGATCAACGGCGCCCCGATGATTCCGGTGCCGATGCTCGATGCACGGATGCTGGTGCTGCTGGCTGGACTCTTCGGAATCTTCGGCGCAGCGCTGCTGCGCCGCCGCGCCTAGCTGGCACCGGCTGTTCCCTCTCCCCGCGCCACGGGGAGAGGGTGGCGCGCAGCGACGGGTGAGGGTGAGAGGCAGCGCTTGCGCGCCACTGACGCGCGCTGACTCGAACGCTTGCACAAGGATGTGCGGGCCGGATGTACGCCGCAGGGGCGCATGCCTGCCTCAAGCCACATCGAAGCTGCAACTCGCGCTGAACTCAGATGACGCAGGGCCGGGAACCCTCTGCAACCCCTCTCACGGTGGGAGCGGGGCTTGTTTTCGGCGCTCGGAGTAGCATCACGAACGGGGGTCAGGAACGCCTCGAACAGCGCGGAACTGAGCGTCAGCTGCGGGGTACCGGGGATGGGAAAGGCATGATCTTCTCGCCCGTCGCGGCGTCGCGGATGGCCAGGCTTCCCCGGCGCTCGACTTCTTCGATGCGGATCACCGCGTGCATCGGCAAGTGCAGCACGCGCGTGTCGCGAAACTCATCGCGCAGACGCTCTTCGACCGGATCCACCACCAGCCCCGGACTGTCGAACACCAGATCCCCGATCTCGGTGAAACCCATGACATCGCTGGCGCCCACCCGGCGCGCATAGAGCTCGTACACACGCCCCTGGTTGAGAAAGCTCACTTTGTAGAGTCGCCGCGATGCAGTCATGCGGGCATCGTATCGCGCCGCGCCGCACCCGTAGCTGACCGACAATGCGCGACGTATGCCTCAGTTGCGCTGCCGTCGCGCAATCGCGGGTCGCGAGGCCAGCGCAAATACGACGCCCGCGAGGAATCCTGCCAGATGGATCGACCAGGCCACGCGTCCGAATGAAGGATCGATCCACGCGAATACGGCTTGCATGAGTGCCCAGACACCGATCAGCCACGCGGTCGGGATACGCACGAACTCGAGGAACAGCCCGAGCGGCAGTACCAGTCCGAGTCGGGAGCGCGGAAACAGCGCGAGATAGGCGCCGACCGCGGCCGAGACGGCCCCGCTCGCGCCCACGATCGGCGCCGCCGAGCCTGCCAGTGTTGCCGCGCCTGCGAGATTGGCCACCGCACCGCACAGCAGGAACAGCAGCAGCCAACGCAGCGGGCCGAGCAGGCGTTCGCCCGGTGGGCCGAAAATCAGCAGAAAGACCAGATTGCCGAGCAGGTGCAGCCAGTTGACATGCATTGCGATCGACGCAAACGCCGCGCGCAGGACGTGCATTGCGCCGCGCGCGTCAGGAGACGACCAGATCCCCGCGAGCATTTCGGGCGACATGCCGTAGCGCACCAGCGCTGCGCGCGTCGCGGCTTCGTCGAGCGCCTGGAGCAGCCCGAACGCGGCCACGGAGACCACGGCAACCCCGACGGTTGCCCAGGGCAACTGGTCGCGTTTACGGGTTTCGATGTGGACGAACAATCAGGAACCCAAGGGCGCTTCAGCGCGGCAACCGCGACAGCAGGAAGCGCTGGCCCCGGACCACCAGGATCACGCCGTCACTGCGGATCTGCTCCACGCTGACCTCGCCGCTGCGGTCGCCTTCACCCATGCGCGTGCCGTCGAGAATCACCACACGTTCGCTGGGCTGTGCGCGATAGAGATGCATGTTGAGCACCAGCGGCGGCAGCGACTGCCGCACCGCAAGTGGAAGATCGCTGCGTTCGAGCAGCGCGGCAGCATCCGCAGTCTGCGGAGTCGCAGCAAGGACCCCTGCCGCCACCGGATTGGTCGCTACCGGATCGCCGGTCTGCGCAGCAGCGGGCTGAGCCGCCATTCCGGAATCAACGGGCGTCGTGTAGGCGGATCCTGTGCCGCCGGGTTCGGGCGTGGTGGCGACACCGGCTGCCGTTGCTGGCGGAGCAGATGCCACTCCCGTTTGCGGACTTTCCGTGGGAGCCACCTGGGGTGCGGGCATGACCGGGAGTGCATCGGGAGCCGGTTGCGGCTCCAGCGGCACGGGAGAACGCCCGATCACGGTGTCCGGCGGTGGCAAGGGCGCCATCGGATCCGGCGGCGTTGACAGTACGGGCGCGGGCGCAGACAACGCTTCCGGGATCGAAGGCAGCTGTTGCGGCGTCGTGGCCGGAACCGCGGTCGGCACCGACGGGCGTGGCGGCAACGGATACATCGGAGCGCCCAGCAATTCCGGCGCGCCATTCGCCGCCGGCGCGGAGGGTCTGGTCAGGCTCGGCGCTTGCGACTCTGCACGGGATTGGGACGCTCCACTGGTGGCGACGATTTGCGTGGCCTGCGCCTCGGCCCGTGAACGCGACCACCACCAGGCTGCGAACACGATGCCCGCTGCCACCACAGCCACGGCGGCGATCAGCAACACAGGGCGAGAACGCGAATCGCGGGCCGTCGGCGCCATCGCCATCGACGGCGCCAGCAGCTCGGGAGTTTCGCCAAGCCGACGCTGCGCATCGGACCGCTTCAGGGCTTCAAGGATCAGCGACATGGGTTCACGTTAACTGAGGAGGGAACGAGGCCGCCTGCACGCGGCCGCTGTATGGCGAGGTGAATCATCGCAGAGGGACCTGCAGGGCCGCATTCGGTTCCGACGCGTCAGGGCGGGACGCCGCGAACTGGGCACGACTGGCGAGCAGCCACTGTGTCTCGCGCCCAACGATACCGTCCTCGCGCAGGCCATGCTGGCGTTGCAGCGCGCGCACACCCGCCTCGAGGCCGGCATCGAAACGACCCGCCCGATGGCTGCCATCCATCGATACTCCGGCGGCCGCGAGTGCCTGTTCGAGCCACATCACCGGCGCGCCACCGGAACCGCGGGCAATGCTTTCGGGCAGTACCGCGGGCGCGCGCCAGATGGCGCGGAAGCCGCCCAGCCAATGCTGTTCGAATGCGGCGCGTCCCAGCAGAAGATCGCCCTTGGCGCCCGCCAGACGCACGCGCTCGGGCTCGATATCGAGCAGCAACCGGGTGACAGGCGTTCCGTCGCGTTCAATCTCCACCAGCACCGGCGCACCGAATCGCTTGACGCGCTCAAGACTGCCGACGCCGCGCAGGCAATGCACGCCCGGTGCCAGATCAGCATCGCAGGTGCGTCCGGAGAGCTCGGGCGGGAGTTGCCACAGCGCCAGCAGTCGCGTCACTGCGTCGTCGTCTTCCAGCGCGCCAGATCCGGCTGCGAGGCCGGACGGTGCCTGCGGCGACTGCGCGCTGCGGCGCGCTCGACTTTCAGCCAGAGCGGACGGGCCCGGAGCGGCGGATCGCGCCGATGTCACGGGCGGAGTCGCACTCACGGGCGTGCGTGGCACAACCGTCACCGCCAGCACCGCGATTGCCAGCAAGGCGAGCGCGCCGATGACGAGCGCCGTCCAGGGACTCCGATGGGTGTCCATCTCGCCCAGCGTCTCGTCGGCCGCGCGATGCACAAGCCGTGCGTCAATTTCGTGTCGTTCTTCCGCGAAGGCACCGGTCAGTGCCCGATCCGCCACGATGTTGAGCCGGCGCGGCACGCCGCCGGAGCGGTCGTAGAGCGCGCGTACGGCGCTGCGCGTGAACGGAAATCGACGCGACCCCGCCACCGCAAGGCGATGGCGCAGATACGCACCGGTGTCGTCGGGACCGAGCGGCGAGAGGTGATAGCGCGCCGTGATCCGCTGCGCGAGCTGTGCGAGATCTTCGCGCGCCAGCACGGTGCGCAGCTCCGGCTGCCCCAGCAGCACGATCTGCATCAGCTTGGCGGTGGAAGTCTCCAGATTGGTGAGGAGGCGAACCTGTTCCAGTGCGTCGGCAGAAAGATTCTGGGCCTCGTCGATGATGGCGACGACTTGCGCGCCGCGCGCATGCACCGCCAGCAGATGCGCATTCAGCGCGTCGACCAGCGCCTTGCCCGAGCGCCGGTCGGACCGGGCGACCTTGACGCCCAGCTCGTCGCAGAGGCTTTCCAGCAGCTCCAGCGCTGTCACGCGCGGATTGAGCAGTAGCGCCGGCTGCACTGCGGGCGGCAATTGCTCCAGCAACAGGCGGCAGAGCGTGGTCTTGCCGGTACCGATGTCGCCGGTCAGCAGCACGAAGCCTCCAGATCCACCCTGCGCGATGCCGAAGCGAAGATGCGCCAGTGCCTCCCGATGGCGCTCGGAGAGGAACACGAAGCGCGGATCGGGCGTGATGGCGAAGGGCGTTTCGTTGAGCGCAAAGTGTTCGAGATACATCCCCATACGATAGTGGAGAGATGGTTCGCCGCGTGTTCCGTGCCTCAGCGCCCGGTGCGGTGGCCCGCGCGAACGACTTTCGACGTATCAGACAGGGAACGGCCAGCTTGTCTTCAGCGGTTTTCAGGACGCCGGACAGACAGGGGCCGAACCCTCACTGCCAACCCCTGGAGCAGAAGTCATGTCATGCCCACAGCTCATTCGAATCGCCGCCGCTGCAAGCCTGGTGTGTGCACTCTCGCAGTCGGCGACAGCGGGAGAAGTCAAAGGCAATTGCCGCTACGAAGGCAAGGAAAGCCTCCTCGTCGATGGTGTTTTCTACAGGGCACCGAATGCGTTCGACAAGGCGAAAATGGAGCGGACCCTCATCTTCACCACGGTGGCCCTCGACAAGGTTGCGATAGGCCGGGCCACTGACATCGAGGATGCGGTGCGGGAACAGGTCTGGGCCGGAGAGGGCGAGGGCCGGATCCAGCTCTCGATCGATGCCGAAGGGTCGGTGTGGGCGATGAACTACGCGTCGAGCGGTACCTCGCTCTCGCAATCGGGAACCGGGGTCGGCGAGCTCAAGCTGACGGCCGATGGCGCGGACACGATTGCGGGCACCTTCAGCGTCGGTGAAAAGGAGGACGAACTCAATTGCTCGATCACCTTCGATCTCGGATCCGGCGAAGCGAACGCAGCGGTGGCAGCTGCGCCGCCGCTGCCGAAGGGCAAGCCCATCCCCGCCGGCGGTGGCGAGCTGGGCAAGGTGTACCTGCAAAGTTACGAGGCCATGAAAAAGGGCGACATCGATGCGCTGATTGCGACTGCGGTCGAAGAGATACGCGGCCAGATGGAAGCATCGCGCAAGGATCCGGAATTTCCGAAGATGATGGCTCTGATGCAGGCATTCGCCCCGGCCAGTCTCAGCGTCACCGGCGGACAGGACTTCGGTGACTCGGCCGAACTTGTACTCGAAGGAGAGGACGAGAACGGCGGCAAAGTGGCCGGAACGGCGCAGATGAAAAAGGAAGGCGGTGTCTGGAAGGTCGGAAAAACTTCCATGAAGTCTTCCATCTCAAACTAGATACCCGCATCCGGCACCGTAGCGGCGACCTGCGCGAACTCACGACACTCGTGTAGGAGCGCGGGGGGGCCCGCAGGCCGCAAGGGTTTGGGGTGCGCCCAGAACCGCAAAGACAGACCCCAACCCCGCGACACGCGCACCCAAAACCCCGCGCTGGCAGGGGCTCCGCCGGGAG
>JBBQNY010000116.1:0-8927 GCA_038330365.1 Lysobacterales bacterium
AGCCGAGGTGCGCGCCGCCGCTGCCGGTCATACCGCTCCGGGCTTCTTCGCGGTTTCGCTCGAGGATGTGCGCGCTGCCATCGAACACTTGCCCTGGGTCGACACCGCCGATGTTCGCAAGCGCTGGCCCGATGTGATCGAGGTGCGACTGCGAGAGCGTGAGGCCGCGGCGATCTGGCAAGGCAGCGAGCTGGTGGATACGAGCGGGCGCCTGTTCCAGGTGGCGGACGCAGGTCAACTCGAACTTCCGATATTCGCCGGGCCCCGAGTCCGCGTCCGCGAAGTGCTCGACTTCTATCGACGCGTCGAGCCGCTGCTGCGCGCACAGAATCTCAAGCTTACGGCCGTGCAGATGAGCCGTCGCGGTGGCTGGCTGCTGCGCCTGGACGACGGCACGGACCTGGTGCTGGCCGACCAACAGACGGACGCGCGGCTGGCCCGCTTCCTGTCAGTACAGCCATTGATCGTGGGCGCCCAGGGCCAGAAGCCCCAGCGCGTCGACCTTCGCTATGCCAATGGATTCGCGGTGGCGTTCCGTGCGGCGCCGCCCGTGGTTCCCGTACGCGCGCGCGCCGAGTCTCAAGGCGATGCGCAACCGCCGACTTCATCGTCGCCCTCCGCACCGACCAACGCCCGACCCGAATCCAGGGGAGAGGAAATTCCTCCAGCTCCGGCCGCGGCGCCTGCGGTCGCGCTGCTACCGCCGACTCATCTATTTGCTTTCACCTTCCAGGACCTAACCCCCGCATGACACGCAAAGCCGAAAAAACACTGTTGGTCGGCCTTGACGTCGGCACTTCCAAGATCGTCGCCATCGTCGGCGAGTACGTGCCGGGTGAGCAGGTCGAGGTCATTGGCCTCGGCTCGCACGCCTCGCGTGGCATCAAGCGCGGCGTCGTCGTGGACATCGAGGCCACCACGCAGGCGATCCAGCGCGCGGTCGCGGAAGCGAGCCTGATGGCCAATTGCCAGATCCGATCGGTGTTCGCGTCGATCGCCGGCAGTCACATCGCCTGCCGCAATGCCCCCGGTCATGTCGCCATCCGCGACCGCGAGGTGACCCAGGGCGACATCGAGCGCGTGCTGGAAAACGCGCGCGCGGTTCCCGTGCCTGCCGACCAGCGCATCCTGCACGTCATTCCGCAGGAATACGTCATCGACGACCAGGAAGGAATCCGCCATCCGATCGGCATGAGCGGCGTGCGCCTCGAGGCGCGTGTGCATCTCATTACCGGCGCGATGAGCGCGGCTCAGAACATCAGCAAGTGCGTGTCCCGCTGCGGTCTCGCGGTGGATGACCTGATCGCGTCGCAGCTCGCCTCAAGCTTCGCGGTGCTGACGCAGGACGAGCGCGACCTGGGAATCTGCCTGGTCGATATCGGCGCGGGCACGACCGACATTGCGGTCTTTACGCAAGGTGCGATCCGCCACACAGCCTCGCTCGGGGTCGCCGGTGATCAGGTCACCAACGACATCGCGTTCGCGTTCCGCACACCGACACCGTTCGCGGAGGAGATCAAGGTCCGCTACGCCTGTGCCTTGGCGCAGCTTGCGCGACCCGAGGAAACCATCGAGGTCACGTCTGTCGGCGATCGGCCGCCACGCCGTCTCGCCCGTCAGATGCTCGCTGAAGTGGTGCAGAAGCGCTACGAGGAAATCTTCGAGATGGTGCAGGCGGAACTGCGCCGATGCGGGTTCGAGGAACTGGTGGCGGCGGGTCTCGTGCTGACGGGTGGCGCTTCCAAGATGGAAGGCATCGTCGAGCTGGCGGAGGAGATGTTCAACATGCCCGTGCGCATCGGGCTGCCGCAGCACGTCAGTGGCCTTTCCGAAGTGGTCAGCAACGAGATCTATGCCACCGGGGTCGGGCTGCTCATTTTCGGCAGCCAGGCTGGGGGCGGCACGGCCCTGCCGGCAGCCGGCAGCGACGCGGACACGCTCACCGGGCGACTCAAACGCTGGTTCTTCGGCGAGTTCTGAGCGCACACGATTTGGCAACAAGGGGCTCCGCGCGACGGGGCCGGGTCTGAAAAGGAAACAGCAGCACAGCGGCAAACAGGTCATTGATCGGCAATCCACACTTAGCTGTAGACGGAGGAATCACCCATGTTCGAGTTCATCGACAACACATCACAGAATGCAGTCATCAAGGTCATTGGTATCGGCGGCGGCGGCGGCAACGCGGTCTCGCACATGCTGGCGGCCAACGTCGAGGGCGTGGAATTCGTCTGCGCGAACACCGACGCCCAGGCCATTCGCACCTGCCCGGCCAAAAGTGTCCTGCAGCTCGGTTCAGGCGTAACCAAGGGCCTGGGTGCAGGCGCCAATCCCGAAGTGGGCCGGCAGGCGGCGCTCGAGGACCGGGAAAAGATCTGCCAGATGCTGGAAGGCGCGGACATGGTCTTCATCACGGCGGGCATGGGCGGTGGTACCGGCACGGGTGCAGCGCCCGTTGTCGCGCAGCTCGCCAAGGACATGGGCATTCTCACTGTCGCCGTCGTGACCAAGCCGTTTCCGTTCGAGGGCAACCGCCGGCGCCAGGTGGCGCTCAAGGGCATCGAGGAGCTCGGTCAGTATGTTGACTCGCTGATCATCATCCCGAACGAGAAGCTGCTGACGGTGCTCGGTCGCGACGTCAACTTCCTCAACGCGTTCAAGGCCGCAAACGACGTGCTGCTCGGCGCGGTGCAGGGCATTGCAGACCTGATCACGAGACCCGGCCTCATCAACGTCGACTTCGCCGACGTGCGCACTGTAATGAGTGAGATGGGAATGGCGATGATGGGCTCGGGCGTTGGCACCGGCGACGACCGTGCGCTCGCGGCCGCCGAGGCGGCGATCAAGAATCCGCTGCTCGAGGACATCAATCTCGCGGGTGCCTGCGGCATCCTTGTCAACATCACCGCGGGACCCAATCTCAGCATGCGGGAGTTTGAGGAGATTGGCACCACGGTTCAGGAGCTCGCTTCCGACGACGCGACCATCGTTATCGGAACCGCGCTCGATCCCGATATCCAGGACGATGTGCGTGTCACCGTGGTCGCCACGGGTCTGAATCGCGGTCAGGTCGCGGCCCGCACCGTCACGGAACGCCGCGAGACGCAGGTGGCCGAGCGTCCGGTGGAGCGTTCGATGCGGGTCGTCCGCAACGGCAGCACCGGCGCCATGGAGTTTCCGTCGGGGTCCTCTACCCGCAGCCATGGCCGTGCGACGGGTGAGTCCAGTGACGCGGAGAAATCCGGCTCCGTCACGACGGCAGCCGCAACCGGCGGCGGCGACTACCTTGATATCCCCGCCTTCCTGCGGCGCCAGGCCGACTGAGCAGCACCTGCTCCGAAGCTTCGCGGCGTCCTGGACGGACGCCGCGAAGCGACTTTGGCCCATCGACAAAACCCCCTCCATGCCTCGCAATCCAATGCGCCTTCGCGTTCGTTGTGGCAAAAAAGCAACGAAATATGGCAATTTGGTAGATAAGTTGTGTTCCGGGCGTCAACGGTATGTTACCGTGCGCCCCGGAAGCGGCCCCCATCCGGACTTAACCCAGCATGATCAAACAGCGAACGCTGAAAAATACGATTCGCGCCACCGGCGTCGGCATTCACTCAGGCGACAAGGTCTACATGACCCTGCGCCCGGGCGCGGTGGACAGTGGAATCGTATTCCGGCGTGTTGATCTGCCCGAGCCCGTGGTGCTGCGCGCGCGTGCGGAAAATGTGGGCGACACCAGCCTTTCCACCGCACTCGTCCAGGGCGGCGTGCGGGTGGCAACGGTCGAGCACCTGCTCGCCGCGATGGCGGGTCTTGGCATAGACAACGCCTGCGTGGACCTTTCCGCCGGAGAAGTCCCGATCATGGACGGTTCGGCAGGGCCCTTCGTATTCCTGCTCCAGTCCGCCGGCATCATCGAGCAGGACGCGGCCAAGAAATTCATCCGGATCCGCAAACCGATCCGCGTCGAAGACGACGGCAAGTGGGCACGCTTCGAGCCCTTCGACGGGTTCAAGGTTGGATTCTCGATTGACTTCGACCATCCCATGTTCAGCCGCAAGACTTCCGTGGCCGAGATCGATTTCTCGACTACCTCGTTCGTAAAGGAGGTTTCACGCGCGCGTACCTTCGGCTTCATGCGCGACATCGAGGCGTTGCGTGAACGCAATCTCGTGCTTGGCGGCAGCATGGACAACGCGATCGTGCTCGATGACTACCGCGTGCTGAACGAGGACGGACTCCGTTACGAAGACGAATTCGTGAAGCACAAGATCCTCGACGCCATTGGCGACCTGTACCTGCTCGGACACAGCCTCATCGGCGCCTTCTACGGCCACAAGTCCGGCCACCAGTTGAACAACCGGCTGCTGCGCACGCTCATCGCGGATCGCAGCGCCTGGGAGGAAGTGACGTTCCCGGACGCGGAACGCGCTCCCATTTCCTACGCGCATCCGGCGCACGCGGTCTAGGGTCCAGCCACACAAACCAACAATTTCGGGAGGGGTCAGGTGGTCCGCGAGCGGACCGCCACAGGAGGATGTTCGCCACGGAGGCCGCTGCACGCAGCGTGCGTGTTCGCACCAGCGGACATGCCCGCGGGGAGGAGACCGTTGCGGCTTTTATCCGCGCTGTCTTTCAGCTGTCACCGGCTCTTGCGAGACGGTCCAGCAGGGCGCTGATTTCCGGATCGGCTGCAGCCGTGGAGGCTGCTCTGAGCTGGCGGCGCGCTTCGTCCGAAAGGGTTTTCGCGACCGGGGATTCGATGGTATCGAACACCTCTCGCGGCACGACTTTCACGACGAGGCCGACGGCATCAGCCACGCCGGCCCGGCGCGCAGCAGCCAGCAGTTCCGCCTGCATCAGTCGCAGTCGGGAAGCGGCGGCGGCGTTGTCGGCGAGAAAGACCAGGCGCGACTGGCGCAGGGTCGCAAAACGCACCTGGGGAACGAGTGCGGGTGGAATGAATGCAGTGAGCGCCTTGGACAGGCGCAGGTTGTCCTGAAGCCTGGACAGCAGGTTGCCACGGAGTGGCGTCAGACCGGCCTCGGCGGCGAGGCTGGCGGAAATGGCAGCGCGGAATCGCGTTGTGCGGCTCAAAGCAAACTCATGAACGGGCGAATCGACGAAGCATGAATATCATCATCGTGGCAAAACCCTTTTCCTCGCCCAAGGTCGTGCGTCTGGATGACCATCGTGACATGGTGAAGGCGGGTGCGGTTCTCGGCGCAATCCTGCTCGCGTTGTTTGGCGGAGGTCTGCTGGCCGGAACGATCTTTGGCGGACCGACGCGCATGAAGGCCCAGCTGCACGATGCACGAGTGCAGCTTGCGGCGGAGCAGGCGGAAGTCAAACGTGTCAACCAGGACATGAATCGCAGTACCGAGGCGCTCGCGCTTCGTGTCGGCGAACTGCAGGCGGAAGCGGCGCGCCTCAATGCGCTCGGTCAGCGCATCGCGAAGATGGGCAAGCTCGATGACGGCGAGTTCGACTTCGAGAACAAGCCCGGCGTCGGCGGTCCGAGCGTGCAAGCCCTGGCGCCGCCGCGCCCGGCTCCCGATCTCGCCACTGCGGTCAATCGGCTCGACGCCCTCCTGTCCAGCCAGGCAAGCCAGTTCAATGTGCTGGACACAATGCTGATGGACCGCAACATCGATTCAAGCCTCATGCCTTCGGGCAATCCGGTTCGTCACGGTTACGTGTCGTCCGGATACGGCTATCGGATCGATCCGTTCAATGGCGGTTCCGACTTCCATCCCGGCGTCGATTTCAGCGGCAATTCCGGCGATGACGTGCTCGCCGTCGCAGGCGGCATGGTGACCTATGCCAGCAGCAAGCCGGGCTATGGCCTGACCGTAGAGATCGATCACGGCAACGGCTACATGACGCGCTACGGCCACAGCCGGCGCCTCAAGGTCGCCCTCGGCCAGGCGGTGCGGGCCGGCGACGTCATCGCCGAAATGGGCTCGACCGGTCGATCCACCGGCACCCATGTCCATCTTGAAGTCTGGCGTGAGGGCCGCGTCACCAACCCGACCCGCTTCCTGCAGGCAATGCGCTGAGCGACTGCGGCATCATGCCTTGCAGACGGGTTGCGAGGCTGCGGACCACCTGACTCCGGTAGCCGCTCCCCAAGTCCGTTAGAATCGCGCCCTTGAAGCGTGGCGGCTCCGGCCCCACGCTTTTTGTTTCCCGCCTGCGGCCGCGTGCCGCGTGCTCCGCCGCGCACCCGCGCAGGCCTCCCGCCGCAATCGAAGTGAATCCATGTTCGACAAAGTCCTGACCCGTGTTTTCGGCAGTCGCAACGAAAGACTGTTGCGCCAGTACCAGCGCAATGTGACGCAGATCAATGCACTGGAAGAGGGGCTGAAGTCGCTCGACGACGCGGCCCTGAAGGCAAAGACCGTTGAATTCCGCGAGCGTCTCGCGGCCGGCGCCGCGCTTGACAGCCTCTTGCCCGAGGCTTTCGCGGTGGTACGCGAAGGCGCCGTACGCGCCCTCGGCATGCGTCCCTACGATGTGCAGCTCATCGGCGGCATGGTGCTGCATGCCGGCAAGATCGCCGAGATGCGCACCGGTGAAGGCAAGACGCTGGTCGCGACGCTGCCGGTGTACCTCAATGCGCTGACGGGCAAGGGCGTGCACCTGGTCACGGTCAACGACTACCTGGCGCACCGCGACGCGGACTGGATGGGCAAGCTCTACGGATTTCTCGGCATGAGCGTGGGCGTGGTGGTGCCGGGCATGCGCCCCGAGGCCAAGCGCGAAGCCTACGCGGCCGACATCACCTACGGAACCAACAACGAGTACGGCTTCGACTATCTGCGCGACAACATGGCGATGGCCGTCGAGGATCGTTACCAGCGCGGACAGAATTTCGCGATCGTCGACGAGGTCGACTCGATCCTCATCGACGAGGCACGCACACCTCTCATCATCTCCGGCCCGAGCGACGAATCGCCGCAGCTCTACGTCAAGGTGAATCGGCTGGTGCCCAAGCTGGTCCGGCAGGAGAACGAAGAGGCCGAAGGCGACTTCTGGGTCGACGAAAAGCAGAAGCAGGTACATCTTTCCGAAGCGGGGATGGAACACGCGGAGCTGCTGCTGCGCGAGGCCGGCATCGTCAACGAGGGCGCAAGTCTGTACGACTCCGAGAACCTCGCGGCCGTGCATCACCTCAACGCCGCCCTTCGAGCCCATCATCTCTATCTGCGCGACGTCGACTACATCGTCCGCGACGGCGAGGTCATCATCGTCGACGAGTTCACCGGGCGCACGCTGCAGGGACGGCGCTGGTCGGACGGATTGCACCAGGCGGTCGAATCCAAGGAAGGCGTTCCCATCCAGAGGGAAAACCAGACGCTGGCGTCGATCACCTTCCAGAACTACTTCAGGCTCTACAAGAAGCTTGCAGGCATGACCGGCACCGCGGATACGGAGGCCTATGAATTCCAGACCATCTACGGCCTGGAAGTCGCGGTCATCCCGACGCACCGTCCGATGGTTCGGAAGGACCACCCGGATCTCGTATTCCTGAAGAAGGTGTCCAAGCACAAGGCGATCCTGGACGACATCAAGGACTGCTATTCGCGCCAGCAGCCGGTGCTCGTCGGTACAACCTCGATCGAGGTCTCGGAATTCCTGGCACAGCTCCTGAGCGACGAGCAGGTTCCGCATGAGGTGCTCAACGCCAAGCAGCACGAGCGCGAGGCGCAAATCGTGGCGCAGGCCGGTCGTCCCGGACAGGTGACCATCGCCACCAACATGGCGGGTCGCGGAACCGACATCGTGCTCGGCGGCAATCCTGAAGCGGAAATCGAAGCACTGGGCGACGCACCCACGGCCGACGCCATCGCCGCCGTGCGCGCAGCGTGGAAGCTACGACACCAGCAGGTGATCGAATCCGGCGGACTGCACATTGTCGGTACCGAACGGCACGAGTCCCGGCGAATCGACAACCAGTTGCGCGGCCGCTCCGGCCGTCAGGGTGACCCGGGGTCAAGTCGCTTCTACATCTCGCTTGAAGACAATCTCATGCGTATCTTTGCCGGCGACTGGGTCGGCAAGTGGATGAAGATCTTCGGCATGCAGGAAGACGATGCCCTCGAGCATCGCTCCATCAGCAAGCAGATCGAGAATGCGCAGCGCAAGGTCGAAGCGCACAACTTCGACATGCGCAAGCATCTGCTCGAGTACGACAACGTCGCCAACGACCAGCGCAAGGTCATCTACCAGCAACGCGACGAGTTGCTGGAAGCGCAGGACGTCGCCGACACCGTTGTCAACATCCGCCAGGATGCGGTCGAACAATCGATCGCCACGTACATCCCGCCGGAAAGCGTGGACGAGCAATGGGACCTCGAGGGTCTGGAACGGAGCTTTGACACGGATTTTGGCGTGACGGTGGACTTGCGTGGAAAGCTCGCGGGCGATCCCGATTCCGACTGGCGCTCCCTGCGGGAGGCGGCCGTCAGTGTTGTCGACAGCCATTTTGCCGAGAAGGAACAGCGTTACGGCGCCGAGCTCATGCGTGCCGCCGAGCGCGTGCTGATGCTGCGCGTCCTCGACCAGCAGTGGAAGGATCACCTGGCGAGCATGGATTACCTGAGGCAGGGCATTCATCTGCGTGGCTTCGCGCAAAAAAAGCCGGAGCAGGAATACAAGCGCGAGTCCTTCGAGATGTTCGCCTCGATGATCGAGCGCTTCAAGATTGAATTCGTCAAGATCCTGGCGCGCGTCCACTTCCAGACCGAGGAGGAGATCCGCGCGCTGGAAGAGGAGCAGCAGCGCGCGCAGGAACAGAGCCAGCGCGCGATGCAGTTCCAGCACGAGTCGCCGGGCGACTACGGTGTCAGGGACGAGGCCCTGGCCGTGCGCGCGCAGGAAGCGCAGGAAGCGGGCGGAGTGCCCGTGGTTCGTGGCGGACCGAAGGTCGGGCGCAA
>JBBQNY010000117.1:0-8868 GCA_038330365.1 Lysobacterales bacterium
CCTAACGTATAAGGATAGATCGCGCGCAGCCGCGATCTGATCCGCTTGTTGAACAAGCCCGGGGTCGGTCTTCGACCTTACTTATGCAAAGAGTTTTTCTGACTCTGGGCACCGCGATGGCGGCGGCTGATGCGACGGGTCGGAGTTCACCGTCGTGTGGCTGAATCCGGCGAGTGCTGGGCTTCCTTGCGTTCGATGTGAATCGCCCCGGCTTTGGTAGGCATTTTTTCCGTTCCTATTCGGAGCCGATTGCGACCGACCGCTTTTGGCGGCAAGCCGTCGGTCAGGACCACACACCTGTTCAAGCGAGGCCGGTACGTGTGATCTGCGTCACGGGTGTTCGCATGCAGGTTGTCAGATGCGGATCGCACCCCGGCAACGGCCGGAACTTCACTTGGAGCACAAAATTGTGGCTCGCCCGCGAAACCTTTCGAGCGGGTGTCGAAGGCTATCGTCGATATGACCGGCCTCTACCGGCCTTTTGATCACCACTACGACTCAGTTGCTACATGCTTCCAGCGTGCGCAATCTGGTCCGCAGCGAGCCAGCGACGCCAATCCCGGAACTCACTGTGCGTCTCGCAGAAGTCGAGGTGCCTCAGTGCCAGCGCTGTATTTGGCCTCTTCCAGCGTGTAGTCCTGTCCTGACACTGCCAAATAGGCGACGATCCGGGTCGGCTGGAACAGAAATGAGGCTGCGTGCTTGAGGTCCAAGCCGGGCGCAAACGCAATTACGCTATTGTTGACCTGCAGCCGAGTTACCGCGCCTTCCGAACCGACCATGGTCACTACACCATCGATGTGGCGACGTTCTCGATTCTCCGTGGCGATCGAGCTGAGCTCGTCTTTCGTAGGGCACGGCAGTGGGACCGGCGTCTCACCGGCGTCAGACCATATTTCGACGCAGGCGCCAAACGCTTCAAACTTCGCCATTGCGTCAAAAACGCGAGCAATGTCCTTCGGTATTCCAAGTCCGCTCAGTGTCTGCGGATCTGGGGACGATGCGTTTGCCCGGACTTGAGAATCTGCGTGCTGCATGAGCGGTACCAGCAACGTTGCGACCGAGTGACAAAGCAGGTCCTTTTGGTCGGATGCCATTCTGATGCTGTACGCATAGCATCCTGGAATGGCAATGATTGGGCCCATCTCGGCCTTACCGTTCAGCACTACAGCCATGCGGTCCCGCATGGAGTCCAGGATCTCGAGTAGTTCGGGTGCCTCGACGATGCCCCCTGATCCATCGTCGCGAATACTCGGGCTGTTCACGCCCACGTAAAGAACGTGGTCGCTCGGCAGGTGGGAGCTGGCGATACTCACTTCAGGCTGGGCGCAGGCGGGGCTGGTGGTGCGTTTCGGGGTCGACATGAGTTGGTGTCCTTGGCCCAGTGGCCGGCGGGATGCCGGCTTCCTCCAAGCCGACACCCAAGCTATACCTTGTGGACCTCTCCGTTCCCGCGTAATCCCACGATTTTCCCCCCCTATTAGACGGGTTAGCGGTCTAGTTCGGCCTCCAGCGCAACCCAGGCCACGGCCAGCGCCCACCGCATGGCCAGCCAGACGCCATACTCTGACCCGCCATCGGGGTCCTCCAGCCGCAGGATGGTGGGGGCGCGATCCGGTGTCTCTTCGTGCACGCGCATCGCCAAGTCTTTGCCCAGCGATCGAAGAGCGCTGATCGCCTTTGGACGCATCAGTGCAAATCCGTGGTGCGCCGGCCAACGCTGAGCGAGATCGACCCATTCCCGCGCGACAGTTCCGAGCCGGGCGTCTTCGGCATGGGCCAGATCGAACATTCGGCGGGCCCGGCCCGTACACCGCGGGCGATGCAGGTCGGTGGGACCCGGCCCGATCGCAAAGCCGGTCCTGATTTCCAGCGATGTCGCCGCCTTCTTCACGCGCTCGGCCGTCAGTACCGACACGGCACACGTTCGGGCGACATTTTCCGTAGATTCGCCCTTGGATACGCTGTGCACGATTGCATCCGCGGCGCGCCAACCGAATCGCAGGATCGTTGGGTGATACGGAGGCGGTTCCGCGTGGGGATCGTCGGGCCACGCCGGCCTCGGCCCTTTCAGCAACGCACCCATTTTCGCTGACTCGCGTTCGGCTCCGCTTTCCGCGATCTTGGCGCGTATGCGCTTCCAGCGCTGTTCAACCACATTCACGGAGAGCCCCCTCAACCGCGACGCGCTGCTGCTCATCAGTGGAGTAGAAAGTGAGAGCGGGTCGATGAATGCAAGCGGATCGGCGAGGTATGAGCACACGGCCGTTGTCAGGCTTGCATGGCCGGACAGCTTCAATACTCGCAACACGTCGCGGGTCCGGCTGCGGGGGTTGAGCCTCCACCTCGCGTGCCGCAGTTGTATCCGACGCTTGCGCAGCCAGTAGGTGCGCCCGCTTTGCTGAGATGTCGCCCACCGGACAAGCTCGCCGGTGCGGCCGAATATTTCCCGAATCTGGTAACGCGTCCCCAAAGGCTCACCGGGAACCTGGAAGAGGGGAATATCGTCGGCTCGAACGCTCGGATACGTAGCCAGTACCTCAGCACGCCAACGCCGCACCCAAGTTGCCTGCGAGTGCCAGCAGCGGCCCTCCAGAGGAACAAAGCCCGCTGACGTAGCTGTCTTGATCGATGCGAATCGCCCCCAGGAATGGAGATGAATCCAGTCTCCAGCGTCTTCGAGATGCAGATCGCCGAGCGAGAGACCATGGATGGATCGGGGGCGGGCACCCGCACTCTCGGCAATCAGGAACGCGACCAGCTGGACCTCGCGAATGCGTCGCTCCCGCGGATCGACCATGGGGGCATCGCGCTCGCCGAGTCCATCCAGCAGCGGTTGGATCGCTCGATCGATCTCCTCGTCGGACACGATGGCTGGGTCGGAAGCCGCGAACGGCAGTCCTGCATGTTTCCGCAGCATCTGCCAATCGGGTTCAGCCAGGTCGCACCGGTGTTCAGCGAATCGGAGGAAGCGCACGAGCTCCTCGAAAACGACTGAGAGATCTAGGCGCTGAGAGCTCTCGAGCGCCGCGAGCAACGCGCCCGTCAGTTTGTCCGAGTCGATGCCGGACATGTCCTGCTCATCGCTGAAAGCCCCAAGCAGGGGTGAGACCCGATGGAATATCTTGTTCATCGTGTTGAGCATGATCTCGCCGCCGGGGGCATCCGGTGAGGTCCGATGCATCGCGTACTGCAGGAAAAGCGACGACAAGGTCGCGCGATCACCCATCGCCTGGCGGCGCTCCACCAGCAGCGGCATTATCTGGCGCTTCCTGTCCTTGGGCAGAGCGGCGGGCTTGCCGCCGATCAACCCGTCGAAGTCAGGATCGAACATTGCCATGAGATCCCGGATGCCACGCATCGGTCTGTGAGAAGGATTTGGGGTAGACCCTATCGGTAGCGGATCGCTTTCCTCCTCATCCTGCTCGACGTCGACCGTCGCATCAATTTCGGATGGCAGGCTGAAGCCGTCGCCCGCCGACGCGGCGCGTTCCGCAGTGACCGTGGCTGGCCTCACCTCGCCGCGCATGACCAGCCGCGCGGGTCCGGGACACTCCACTTCACCCGCCATCAGCAAGGCCGACTCCATTCTCAGTGCTGCTTCACGCTCCGCCGTTGTCTCCAGCTTCCCCGACGAATGTGAAAGTGCGCCCAGGACTACTGCACCGAATCGTTGAAGATCCAGGGCGTCCAGCTCCTTGAGAGCTGCGGGACCACCCTCCAACTCAAGCAAGTGCGCCAGAAGCAACGCAGGCGAACCAGAAATCGTGACGTGTCCGGCTGCAAACGGCACCCGCAACAACCAGTCGTCTCGGCATCCCTGGATTGCCCGAGGCGCAGCTTTGGCTATCTCCACTGCGTCTGCCAGGCGACGATGATGGGTGAAGCTCGCAATAAGCCAAACCGCCAGGGTTGCCAACCTGTCCGGCGCTGAGGGACCCCCCAGCGCTCTCTCAATCTCCAACAGCAATCCGCTGCGCAGTTCACAGGTTTCCGTCACAGCGCCGCCCACGCCTGCGACGATCGGGCTGGGGATCGCTGCCGCTGAGAGGCCGCTCACCCGGGGAAGTGTGGCGTTACAAATACCGGCGCGGTGGGCGGACGACAATATCCGGGCTACCTCTACTCTGGCGACATGGAACGCGAGGGGTTCGGTAAACGGTTCGAGAATGCGTTCCAAGGCGTCCTGGCCGACGAATACAGTTTCCTTCCGAGGCGGGCCGTCGTCAGGGCTGAGCCGGATCTGGCCTTTTCTTTTCTCCACCCGAAGCATGGGGAGGCTCTTGGAAATGCTCTCGGCCAAATCCTCCTGGATTTCGCTGAGTTTTGCTTTTGCCTTTTCCCGCAGCCCCTCGCGCAGCCCTCTGAGCTTCGAGGCGTTCGCGGTTTGGTGGGCCTCTGCGACAGCCACCCAGTCGCGCAGTCGACGGGTCGGCAGTGTCAGCCCGGATGATTCAGCATTCCCGCCCCAGCCGATAGCTTTCATCCATTCATCAATAAAGGGGGCAAGTTCAGCACCCAGCTGCATCGGCGATGCAGGCGACTCGTCCGCGGTGCCGCTGCCGGCGATCAGCCACCCCATTTGAAAGAAGCGAAGCTCCGGGTCAATGCCAGAGCGAATGAGCGCCTGGCAGAGCGCGTGACGGTGCAGGTTCGTCTTGTCACGCCAGGGCGAAGGCATACGGGCCATGAGCGCCGATACATCCAGCGGCTCGACCCTGCCATCAGGACCTGGTAGATCGAACAGCGCTGCCTCGCCCGCAAGGATCCTTGCCGCAAGCTTGCGCGCGTCGGGATCGGTTACATCGTTGGCGATCTTGTCCAGGGCTGCGATGTAATCCTGCAAGGCTCCGACGAATCGAAACCCCGTGCACGCCAACCGGGTCAGGTGGGCCGGGTCCGAGGCTTTGTCGCGCAGGACCACCAAGGCAGCGGCGGGGATGAAATCATCGAGATGCACCTGGGCGAGTGACTGCGTGGGACGCGAGCCGGTGCACAGCAACAATTGGGCGGCGAGAGAGTCGCGATGCCGCGGCCAATCCGCCAGGAGCGTCTTGACGCAGGGTCGACCGCGCTTGCGTTCGGGCGCGAAGCCGAGCACTGATCTGGCTTTCTGGAATGGCGCGACGGCCGGACGCGCCCGCGAACCCAGGAAATGCGCTCCAGCCAGTAGGCAGTTGGCGTGGACGAGTCCGGAGCTGCCTACCTCGGCCGCCCCCTCTGCCAATGCGCGCGAGATATCCGCGGCGGTGAACGCCGCATAGTAGGTGGGCGCTGTGCTAATGCCGAAGCTGTCGCCAAAAGCCATCTGTGCGGCATCCGTCCCCAGCTTTTCAGAGAGCCCGGCGGCCAACCGAAGGCGGTATGCACCTGCAGTCAGTGGCCGGCAGGATCGTGTGTCATTGATTGCCTGGCGGACCGGGGCGTGCGCCGCGGCGAGTGTTTTCGTCAGCAACAGTGGCGCCGTAAGACTGCCGCCCGCGTCCAATCGCTGAGCAAGACGTACCCGCAAAGCGACATGCAGTGTCTCGGGGGACAGAGGGAAGAGTGCGTCACCCCCGGTCGGTACCCAATCGACGCTCGGCTCTGGTGGCCGGAATGCACTCGGGGGCCGGATTTCCGGCCTGCGCAAGCACCGATTGCGTATATCAATGGCAACGATGACGCCACGCGTTTCGCTGGCGAAGGCCGCGTTTTTGGATTCTGCGTCGGTCAGGCCCGCCTCCAGCGCCAGAAGATGGACCAGACACGATTCCGCGCGATCCCACTCTGAGCTTCCGAGCGCAACTTCGGCCGCCTTGAGTTGACGGTCCCGCTCGATCTGGACCAGGGATGCCGGCAGTATCGAATCTGGAGGCCGGTTCAGTTCCGGATTGCTCCTCCGTCGAAGCGTGGCGACCCACGCGATGTTCCGCTCTGCAGAAGCTCTCGAAATTGACGCCGAGGCCGGATCGGGAATCCACGAGAAGTGCGAAGTGCCCGCCACCTCGTCTGGTTCTACCGGTCCGAGTGGTGCGGGAGGGCTGGCACCAGGGTCATCCAGCCGTGCCGCACCCGGGATGTCCGATGCGTCATCGTCTATCGGTGACGCCGTCGCCGCGACCATTCGCTGGCAGATGGACTTGAGAGTTTCGCGCCAGCTTGAATCGAAAGTCCGGTGCCCTGTCATGACGCCAGGATGCGTAGAGCGAGCCTCAAGAAAGCCCATCTGCTCGAGAAGATGGTCCAGACCGTCGCAATCCCAGATCGTCAGCCGCAGGGCATGTTCAACTTTTGTGCCGGCGAAGCCCCGCAGATTCGCGGCCAAAGTGCCCACCTCGGCAAGATGGACGCCTTCGAGATGCAGCTCGAGAAGTAGCCACCCCAAGGTGCGAGCCAACGGCTCATCAGGCCGGATACCCAGGAAGGTACAGGCGAGGGGATACTCGCTCGCGTAGCCCTCAGTCTTCAGAGTCCCAGACGTTGACTCGCGTTTGAGGCGACTGCCGTGGAAGGCGGCGAACGCGAGGCTGCGTCGGAATGCCTCGGGCCTTGGTGGTGGTTTCGCCAGCAGCCGTGTGAGCGACGCCGACAGCGCTCCTATCCAGGGTACGCTTGGAACCGAGAAGCCCGCGCGGAATCGCCGGCCGTTGCCAGGGGGAACTCGGATCGACTCTGCCGTCGTGGGCACGACTACTACTCAGTGGGCGCCGGGCTCATTGTGGCAGTAATTCCGCGTTGTCTGTCGGTCTGAATCGGCGTCTGTACCGTTTCGAGGCTGGACGCGACAGTTGAATCTACAATTATTAGAGGCTATAAATACGGTACTTTCTGATCCATCTTGTGGATCTTGACCGCACAGCGCCTACCAGAATGGAAGTTCGAGAGTAGCTTCCGAAGCCAGGTCGGGGGTTCGAATCCCTCCGGGCGCGCCACCACTTACGTTGACTTTTCAGTGACTTGCGCGAGTGGGCCAGCAGGCTACCGTCGAGCACGCACCTTCTATCGTCGACTCTGTCTTTCTACAGCCGCGTTGAGTTGGGATCCTTGACCTCCAGCGAGTGGCACTTCAGTATCACTCGATGCGTACCGAACTAGTAACCACACTCAAGCGCCAGGCCACGGATCTGCTCGCGGACATTGAACGCGACAAGAAGCCCATTCTGATCACGCAGCATGGCCTGCCAAGCGCCTATCTGGTGGACGTGGAGAGCTATCAACTGCAGCAGGAGCGCATGGCGATCCTGGAGGGCATCGCTCGTGGTGAAGTTGCGGTTTCGGAGAAGCGAACACTAACCCAGGCTCAAGCTGAGAAGCGCCTTGGCAAGTGGCTGAAATAGCCTGGAGTGAGCCGGCAGTCGCTGATCTCGAGGCGATTGCAGACTACATCGCGCTCGAGAATATTTCCGCTGCAAAGGCGCTCGTCCAACGCGTCGTACTCCATGTGCGCCATCTTGAAGCACACCCTGAAAGCGGCAGTCGGCCTCGTGAGCTTGGAACCCGTTCTCGCTATCGGCAAATCGTCGAGCCGCCCTGTCGCATCTTCTATCGCTTCGACGGAACGCAGGTATTCGTGGTGCATGTCATGCGAGCCGAGCGATTACTTCGCCGCGGTGCACTGCGACGGCAAAAACCCAAGACCTGACGACTCCGTCAGCCAGTTCCCTTCAACTTCTTTTGATTGACGGCATTGCTCGCCGTCTCCATGACAGTGGGTCTCGGCTAGTAATTTCAACCAGACACGCTGCTGCGATCTGACGGCGCGATATGCGGAGCCGCTGCAACCCGGGACGCTGCCATCGAGAAAGGACTCTCGCCCATTCTTCGGTAGCTGCACACTGACCCTGCGGTTTCGGATATCGCTTTGCGGCTGGCACGCTCTTCGATGGCGATGCTCGCAGCTGGATGAACCAGCAGGCAGCCTTTGAGCCGAGGACCGCGGAGATCGCGGCCGTCCGCAAGATCAAGCGCGAAGTTCCGCCGATCTCTCACGCTACTTGACCGATTTCGCTGATCCTGCGCCCTCGCGTCCAGCCAACCGCGTCGGGAAAAATGGACCTGACCCGTCACCCGAATCGCCTTCGAGATGGTCAGTTGGCCAACTCGCCCAGCGATTTCAGCTTCGCCGGCTTTCGATTGGGGAAAGAGACAACCAGGTCCAGTTCTCCGCCCATGGCCTGCACATAGCCCTGCAAGGTGGAAAGCAGCATGTCGCTGCGTTGTTCATAGCGGGAAACGGTGTCCTGGCCACCTTCAGAACCTTGGCCACTTCCACCTGGGTGCGATTCATCGCCTTGCGAAGATCGCGCAGGAACATCTCCTCGGCCATCAGTTCTGCGACGCGTGCTTCCGCCTTTCTGCGACGGGCGGCGGGCAGTTGCTTGATCTTTTCGGCCAGCGTGCGAGCCATATTCATTTCCTTTTCGGCGCAATGCGCGGCATGTGGGTGTCGAAACGCCGGTCGGCCTTGGCGATCAACCGGGTGTGAACGACTTTCGCTGCCGCCAGACTTGTCGCCTGCCACCAGCACCGCCTGGCGGCGCGGGTCGAAAGCGAAAGCAACCCGCCAGACTCCGCCTTAGTCATCGAAGCGAAGTTCCTTCATGTTGGCGTGGGTCGATCCCTTCAACGTATCGACGCGGGGACGATCAGCCGCAGGCCCGAAGTGTCAGATAACCTTCACCTGGGCCAGCAATTCGTCCTGCACCGTCGACGGGAGGGCGTCGAATTCAGGTTCGAACACCTCGGCAAGTTCATCGATCCACGTCAGGGCAGGATTGAGCCGTCCGCAACGACGGCCAGAGGGAGTCAAGGCCCCTCGAACCCATTCCCGAATACGAAGTCCGGATCGATGGCGCCGGGCCGCCGGATAAAGATCCCGAACGCGCC
>JBBQNY010000118.1:0-8850 GCA_038330365.1 Lysobacterales bacterium
GCGACGACGGGAACGTGGTGCTCGGCGATCTTGCCGTACCAGAAGGGATCAAGATCGTTGCCCTCGGCCACGAAATCGAAGACCTGCTTCAGTCCACGCAGGTAGATCGCATCCTTGCTCAGGCCACCCGAGCGGAAGATCCGCGCGACGATGTTGAACGCGCCCTTTGCGCTGAAGCCATGGTCGACGTGCAGCAGGCGATGGCATTCGATGAAGTCGGCATCGTGCAACATCGCGTCGACGATAAGCACGCGCGCCGCGAGCAGGCGCAGGCGCGCAGGGGTCAGGCCGTCTACCGCGTATTCCGCGAACACGCCGAGGCCTTCCTGGATGCCCTCGTAGGCGGCCAGCCCGGCGCCGAAAATACCAAGTCCCTGCCGATTGCCATTGATGCACGTGAGGAGGTGCACGCTGACCTCGTGCTGCAGGAGGGGATCCAGTCGTGCGCGCGACATGCGCGTGCTGGTGGAGATCATGAGTTTGGTGCCGGACACCATGAGCCCTGCGGCGATGTCGTCGCGCAGCACGATTTCCGCGTCGAAATCGGGCACTTCGCGTCGATACCGCGCGACCAGCGTTTCGGCGGCGGCCTTGACCGCATGGCAGTCGATCCGGCAGTCGCCCATCGTGCCTTGCGACGCAGGCACTTGCTCGAGAATCTGGTGCGCACGATCCAGCAGTTCCGCCTCGACGCTGCCGTACTGGAGCTGAGAGGCATAGCGGAAGGCGGGTGTGTTGCGCGATTGCAGCATCAACAGCTGCTGGTCTATTTCCAGCTGCTTCTCGCGGAACAGGGTTTCGAGCACCGGATCTTCAACTGCACGGATATCCAGCGCGTACAACGCGCGTTTGCTCATCTCCGGACTGACCGTCAGCGGCCGGTAACGGAAAACGGGCAGCGAGTCGCACTTGCCCTCCACGAAGCGCTCGAAGGCCTGGCCGGTATTGATCGGGGACACGCTGAGCAGGAAGTCAAACGAACGGCTGATTCGCGAGAGCGCCTGGTCCACCGTGAGCGCGGCCTCGATAAAACTGCTCCGGCCGAGTACGCGGTGGTGCGGTGGCGCGTCGTGGGTGCTCGCGCCCATGAAGGCGCTGAGGGCTTTGAGCAACGCATCGAATACGGTGGTTTCCAGTGCGTGGAATATCTGCGGGTAGATGCGTTCCTCGCCGGGAACGCGGTAGATCTGCGGCAGTCCGAGCGAAAGCCGTGAAAGGCCGTCCCGCCCTTCCAGTAGTTGTTCCATGCCGGGCTCTTCGAACGCATGGTCCACATGGTCGATCTCGGGCTCGCGCTGCTCCACGCAGATCTGAACCAGGGCTGCGGTCAGGCAACGGGCGGCAGCCTGGGCGGGTTCGTCGGCGGAAGCGCTGAGAGTGAAACGGAACTGCTCAAGCCGTGGACTCTCATCATCGAGCGTGGCATCGGCGGGCAGGTCGTACAGCGAGATCAAGAGAAAGTGCCCCGAAGCTTCGTCACGCTGGTGCAGGACGCCGCGCAACGTGGCCACGGCATCCGCGTCCGAAGTTTCGCCTTCACGCCAGATGACGTTCGAAGCGCTGATGGCCGCGATGCGATGGGCCAGACTGAAGCCACCTTCCGGGTGCCGATTCAGTACCAGAAAGGGCAGGGGCCGGTCCATATGGAGGCGCACACCGGAGTCGAGCGTCCGACGAAACGCTCCACTATCGCCGAACTCGGGAGCGATCCATGGCTCGCGGCTCTTGTTTCCAGGGTTCGGATCAGTCACGGAGAAGCGCTCTGCACGTTGCGGCAGATTGCAGCAGGAACGAGCGCATCGCTGCGACTTCGACCGGATCCGGGATTCCGCTCCACTCGTCCATGAAAAATTTCTTGAACTCGATCGCGATTGCGCATCCTGCTTCGCGGTGTCGCGCGTGCACGAAGCGCGTCAGCTCGCCTCGCCCCTGGAATGCAACGTTCTCTCGAACATCCAGACGACGACCGTTGAAGTCGATGGCACGCATCGCCTCAATCATGGGATCGAGCAGAAATGCCCAGCGGTCACGCGGCATGGAGAAGGTGCCGATATTGATCTCGGGGGCGTTTTCCTTCGCGGTCGCAGGTTCGCCAGGTCCCTGGCGGCGATGGTTGTAGCTGTGCACGTCGAAGACGACGAAGCGCCCGTGGGCCAGGGCCAGTTCGTCCGTCAGCTGGCCGAGCATTGCGTAGAAGGCCCGATGCATCCGCAACGACTGCTCTACCAGTCCGTCGGCGGGAGGAGTGCGCCAGACTTCGAGACCCCAGCTCTGATCGGGGCTGCGATACACAGCATCACTTTCGGCACGGTTGAGATCGACCTCGAACCGCGAGCGCAGGGGAATGATGTGGGTCGGAAAATCGCGGATCGCGTCGCCGGTGAATGGGTCTTCCTCGCGCAGGCGATCGGCTGCCGGCAACGCCATTGCCGCGGCAACGTCCGCGCGTAGCGAGGCACCATCATGCACGGCAGTCGCGACGACGCAGTCGTGGCTCCGCTGCATCGTCCACCAGGGCGAGAGGTCCATCGCGCACGGGTCAGGCACAGGCAGTTCTCTGTCCGTGTCGGTGGAGCTGGCGTGGAGTTGAGCGGTCATCGGAGTCGCGACCGGTTGTGCACTCGATGGTTGCTCGTGGGTCATTGGATCCCCTGACTGGCAAAGTGGCGGCCCGCCCGATCCGTCCACAACATGGGGCGACAATGACGCACGCCTGGTTGACGCAGCCTGTACGGCTGACCTGCGTCGGCGGGCTCGGCTTCGGGGCCCGGACCGATTTTCCCCCGAGGCCGGATGAACCCGATCGAAGCGCAATGACGGGAACGCCGTCATCAGGCTACGCGTTGCCTCTGCCGGAACGGGTCGGGGGGATTCGGCACGCAATTCACAGAAGGGACATCGTTCGGCGCTTAAGTTGATTGCCTCTTTCAACTGGAGTCACTCATGTCCCAATCAAAGCGAATCGCAATACTCGCCACTGACGGCTTCGAGCAGTCGGAGTTGTTGGAGCCCCGGAAGCGACTCGAGGAGGCCGGATTCAAGGTCGATGTTATTTCGCCCTCTGCGGGTGAGATCCGTGGATGGAAGGGTAGGGACTGGGGCGACTCGGTCACGGTCGACGTGGTGCTTTCAAAGGCCTCTGCAGGAGACTACGACGCCCTGGTGCTGCCGGGCGGCGTCATCAATCCGGACAAGCTGCGCATCGACAAGGACGCAGTGGCCTTCGTCCAGGCGTTCGACCGTGCCACGAAGCCGCTTGCCGCCATCTGTCACGGTCCCTGGCTGCTGGTGGAGTCTGGAGCTGCGAAAGGGCGGGAGGTCACGTCGTGGCCGTCACTGCAAACAGATCTGGTAAACGCCGGTGGACGCTGGAAGGACGCGGAAGTCGTGAAGGACGGGCACCTGATCACGAGCCGCAAGCCGGAGGACATTCCCGCCTTCACGCAGGCGGTCATCGATGCCCTCGGCTAAATCAGACCCGAGGTTTCGTGCGTGACGCATGAAGCCCATGTGGGAGCGCCGCCACGCGCCAAGTCGTCATCTTGGGTTTGGAGCACGATGCATGGGCGTGCACGACGCCATCGCGACTGGCTGGGCCGCTTTGTCTGCACACCGGTCGGTGCGGCGAGAGGCTCGCAATGCAATCAGCATTGTCTCAAAGCCGCGCCTTGACCGGCGCGCAGACAAAGCGGTGACGCCGGCGTGACATTGATCAGAGGCTCCCTAGCCGCTTTCCGCGAGGCGCGGGGCACCCTTGTGGCTGTCGCGGTGCAGTTCACGCTCGAGCACGTGCTGCATCTTGCGAATGGCACCTGTGATTGCCGCGGCCACCGACGGCGCGTCATCCGATGTGGTCAGCGGCTGGCGGCCTTCGGGTCGCACCTCGACCAGGCAATGCTTGTCGTGCTGACCGGGCTTGCCGGCGTTCGCATCCTTCAGGTGTACTTCGATTCGCGTCACGTGCGCGGAGAACCGACCCAGCATCGATTCAACGGTTTCCTCGATGTGCCGCACGACGGATTCGTCGCGCTGAACGTTGTGGTCGGTATTGATCTGGATCTTCATCGCGCAGTCCTTCGATTGCCAAGGTGGATACTCCGGTCGACGCGGCCGGAAGCTGCGACGACGGTTCCCATCATGCCGGAGCGGGCGACCGGACTTCCACCGGCGCCCGATCCTGCCCGATTCGCGCGCGCGCGGCTCCTCGATCGGAGTTACGCACGCGATTGAAGTATTCGCTCCCCACCGTGGCGCTAGTGTCAACGCATGAAAGGCAAGCCACCTCGGGACCGGACTTCGGGCGACCTGCCCGCCGACTCCTCGCGAATCGGCGGTTTCAAGCCCCGATTGCGGGGCTGGCTGCATGTTGCCGCCTGGCCTCTCGCATTCCTCGGGTTCCTGGCGTTGCTGGTGGTAGCGGATTCCATACGCGTCCGTGCCGGCGTCGCGGTGTTCATGGTCAGCGCCCTGATGCTGTTCGGCACCAGCGCCTTCTATCACGCGGGCAACTGGTCGGAGGCGGGCCTCGCGCGTTGGCGCCGACTCGATCACGCCAACATCTTCGTGCTGATTGCAGGCTCCTACACGCCGTTCGCGCTGCTCTTGCTCGACAACCCGAGTGCCTGGAAGCTGCTGTCGCTGGTGTGGGGAGGTGCGCTGGTGGGATCGATGATGCGCGTGTTCTGGACCGGCGCGCCCCGCTGGCTGTACGTGCCCATCTACGTCGCTCTGGGCTGGGCTGCCGCCTTCTGGATCGGGGATTTTCTTCGCGCCGGAGGGGCGGCGGTTGTGGCGCTGTTGGTGCTCGGAGGCGGCCTGTACACGCTGGGAGCACTCGTCTACGGACTCAAATGGCCCAATCCGTGGCCGCGCTGGTTCGGCTTCCACGAAGTCTTCCATCTGCTGACCATTGCGGCCTTCATCGTCCACTACGTCGGCGTTGCGCTGCTGGTTTACCAACGTCACTGAGCGACAAAAACGGAGCCGACTATCGCGCGATGCGTGAGCCTCGTGCAGGAGCGCCGAGCTGAGCGCTGGTCGCACGCACGGAGCGTTGAGCTCGTCAGGCGCCCAGCTCATTGATGCGTGCGTTCTCCACAATCGCAGGGGGATGCGGGTCGCGGGCGAGCTTGAGCATCGCGCGACCCAGCGCCTCTGTGGTTGTGAACAGCGACGGCAGGAAGCGCGTTCCCAATCCCATGAGTGGCCCCGCGACCGCGTAGAGGGCAGACATGCCGGTGTGGGGGGAACGCACGCCGTGCAGCGGCTGCACGCCACCCGGTCGGAGCATCACAGTCTTGACCGGCAGCGCCGAGAGCGCTTCCTCGGTTTCGCCCTTGATGCGAAGTGGCATCACGATGCTGTTCTTCTTCGCATGGGCGCCGGAAACGTAGAGGAATCGCATGTCGGGATTCAGGCGCGCAAGCGTGCGCGCAACGTGCAGCGTCAAGTCAAGGGTGACGTGGCGGAACTCCGCCTCGGGCAGGCCAGCAGGCACGGCGCCGGCGCAGTAGAGACAGGCATCGATCGGGTGCAGACTGTCCTCAACGCCAGCCAGATTTCCGAAATCCTTGACGATCACATCAGTGAGCTTGACGTGCGACTGGCCGCTGGGATGACGACCGAGCGCGATCACCTGATCGACCTGCGCGTCGCGCAGGCATTCGCGCAACACGCCTTGGCCGACCAGACCTGTGGCGCCAGTAAGCAGGATGCGCATGACGTGCTCCAAACGGGGTGCAGGAGGTCGACGATACCGAGTTCCGCGGAACCGGACGCATTCGGTGCCATTCGCGCACCGCCTCGCAGCCGCACTTGCGCTCGCTGTCCACGCCTCTGGCATGCTGCGCGCTGGCAATGGCGGTGGGGTTTCGATGCGGGTTTTGCGCGCAGTGGAGTTTGGCCCGACCGATATCGGCCTGCGGGAGGACGTAGGTCGACTCGGACGGTTGGTCGGCGAGCTGCTGGTCGAGCAGGAGGGTGAGGACTTCTTCGCCCGGGTGGAGTCGGCACGCACCGCGGCCATCGATCGCAGGGAAAACGCCGGAGAACTGGGCCCGCTCGCTGACACGCTTTCGGGACTGGCCGCGGAAACGGCGGACGCGCTCAGTCGCGCGTTCGCGCTCTATTTCCAGGTCGTGAACGTGGCCGAGCGCGTGCACCGCGTGCGCCGCCGCCGCGAGTACGAGATTGCCGGTGCGGCGCCGCAACCTGATGGTCTACACGACGTATTTCTCCGTCTGCGCGATGCGGGTGTCGAAGGGCCGGATCTCTGCGCGGCGCTGGATCGACTTGAGGTCGAGCCGGTATTCACCGCCCATCCGACGGAATCCTCCCGTCGCGCGCTGCTTGAGAAGGAACAGGAGATCGTGCGCGCGCTGATTGCCGGACTCAGCGGTCCGCAGACACCGGGAGAGGCACAAAGCAACCTCGCGCGCCTCAGGCTCGCGCTCACCACCAGCTGGCAAACGGCGGATGTTTCCCGTCTGCGCCCCACGGTGGCGGACGAGCTGGAACACGTTGTGTTCTATCTCGCGGATCCGATCTACCTGGTACTGCCGGTCTTCCACGAGTCATTGGCGCAGGCACTGCGCGATGTCTATGGGATCGAACGGGATCCACCCGGCGTGCTCCGCTTCGCCTCGTGGGTCGGCGGCGACATGGACGGCAACCCCAACGTTGGCGCCGCGACAATTTCAGCGACCCTGCGCACGCAGCGCGCACGGATCCTCGCGCGGTACCGGCGGGAGTGCGACCGGCTCGCGGGCCTGCTCAGTCAGACGCAGGACTGCGTCGGGGTTTCGCCGGAACTGCTCGCGCGCATCAAGGCGCTGCAAGCGTTGCTGCCGGCTGCCGCGCAGCGGATTCCGCCGCGCCACGCCAACATGCCCTATCGCGTATTGCTTCGTTTGATGGGCGCGCGACTTGCCGCGACGGCGCAGGATCGCGACGGCGGCTATGCCGACGCGCAGGAATTTTCGGGCGATGTCGCATTGATCCGCACCAGTCTGGCCGCCAACCGGGGCCTGCGGGCCGGATGGTTCTCGGTGCGGCGGCTGGAGCGGCGCGCGGCCGCGTTCGGATTCCATCTTGCGCGCCTCGACCAGCGCCAGGACTCGCGGGTGCATAACGCCGCGATGGAGGAAGCCCTGGGCACATTGCCTGCCGACGTGGATGAGCGCGCCGCGATGCTCGCCCCGTATGCGTCGGGCGAACGCGTGCTGCGCGACGGCTCGCGGAACTGTGCATTGAAGTCTGCTCCACAGCCACGGGTTCCCATCGAGTTGAACCGAATTCCGGCCGCGCATTTCACGCCCGCTCCAGCCGGGGGCGCCGACGCGATCGACCGCTCCGCGGACAACGCTGGATCCGCCGATACTTACGAAAGCGTGACTGCCGTTTTCTCTGCCATTGCCGATGCTCGTGAGCGATACGGGCCCGCTGCGCTCGGTCTCTACATCATCAGCATGGCCGGATCGGTCGCCGATGTGCTTGCGGTGCTCGCACTCGCAAGGGCCGGGGGACTCACCTGCGACGACGATCGGGTGCCACTCGATGTGGCGCCGCTGTTCGAGACCATGGGGGACCTGCGACAGGCACCGTCGACCCTGCGGTTGCTGCTGGCTGATCCCATCTATCGCGCGCATCTGGCGGCGCGTGGCGACCGGCAATGGATCATGCTCGGCTATTCCGACAGCGCCAAGGATGGCGGCCTCCTCGCCGCACGCTGGACCCTGCAACACGGCCAGCGCGCACTACTCGACGTGGCCGCGGAAAGCGGCGTCGAACTTCGTTTCTTCCATGGCCGCGGCGGTTCGGTGAGCCGCGGCGGGGGCAAGACATCGCGGGCGGTGATGGCTTCGCCACGCGGTGCGGTTGCGGGCCACCTGCGCGTGACCGAGCAGGGTGAAGTCATCCACCGCAAGTACGGAATGCGAGCGCTGGCGCTGCGTACATTCGAGCAGATGGTGGGAGCCGTGCTCACGGCGACGTTGCGACCGCGGCCTGCGCCTGTGGACGAAGCGCGCTGGCACGAGGCGATGGCGCGCCTTGCCGACGATGGGGAACGCGCGTACCGGCAACTCGTTGGCGGGACCCCGGATTTCGTTCCCTACTTCCGCGAAGCCACACCGATCGATGTGATCGAGCGCATGACGCTGGGCTCGCGGCCGCCCCGTCGCAATTCCGGGGGCAACAGCGGAGGCGCCGCCAGTTTGCGGGCAATTCCATGGGTATTCGCCTGGACCCAGTGCCGCTCCAATCTTCCAAGCTGGTTTGGCGTCGGGACGGCGCTCGAAGCTGCGGCCGCCCGCGGCGAGGAGGCCACGCTCGTGGCCATGACGCGCGACTGGCCGTTCTTCCGCACGCTGATCGAAGATTTGGAGATGGTGCTGGCCAAGAGCGACACCGCAATCGCCGAAGCGTTCTCGAGGCTCGCGGGACCGATGCACGCGCGCTTCTTTCCGATGTTGCTCGCCGAATTCGATCGCACCGTGCACTGGGTGCTGCGTTTGCGCGGCATCGACCGGCTGCTCGCAGGCGATCCAAGGCTGGCGTTGTCGATCCGTTTGCGCAATCCCTATGCGGATCCGATGAGCCTGATCCAGGTGGATCTGCTTGCGCGCTGGCGCGCAGCGGGTCGACCTGACGATGCCCTGTTCGGAGCGCTGGTGTCGAGCGTGCACGGCGTTGCCCTTGCGCTGCAGAACACGGGCTGACGGCGCCGTGGGCTCGCGGTTCCCATGAGGGACTACACATGAACTCAGCCGGGCATACGACAGAAAGCCGCGCGACCGGATCCGCACGCTGGTGGATCCTCGTCTTCCTCAGCCTGGTGATGGTCGGCAACTA
>JBBQNY010000119.1:0-8720 GCA_038330365.1 Lysobacterales bacterium
GCGTAGCAAACAGGGTGCGGGCGTGCGTGACGGCATCCGGGACTGTGCCTTGAAGCAAGCAGGCGTCCATGCGGCGGCAGTCCGGCCCGGCCATCCATGGCCGTGCGTTCGAGTCAGCGCGCGGCAGTGCCGCGCAAGCGCTGCCTCTCACCCTCATCCGGCGCCGCGCGCCACCTTACGCTCCACATCCCTGTGGTGCGCCCTCCGGGCCGCCTGCGGCGTTCGCAGCTGCTCCTGCAGCTGCAGTCTCCCACTGGGAGAAGAGAGAGCGCAGGGTCGCCGCCGAGCACTCCCCTCTCCCAGTGGGAGAGGGGCTGGGGGTGAGGGTGCGAGTCCCCGCGTCATGTTTGATGACGCCAATCACGTGCCGGAACGCCCGTCTCACTGTAAAAATAGACGCGTCAACTCAATCGCCTATTTCTTGTTTGCTGAGAGCGACGCTGTCGCAAAGGCGGCATGCCAGTCCGTGCACAGTGGTTCGATCAGTCACTGCGCCTTCGCGCCTGCGGCGCTCCTACATGGGCATCGTAGATGCGCGCAGGTCTCGCGCGGCGGGGGCTTCGCAAGCGAGCCGGGGTTCGGATCCGGCGTGGGAACTCACAGGGGCGTGGGCTTGAGCCTCCAGATCACATTGCCGACGTCATCCGCCACCAGAGCCGCGCCACCACGGTCGATCACGACGCCGACTGGACGTCCAAATGCCGTGTCGCCGACCCTGAATCCGGTCAGCAACTCCTGCGGCTCGCCGGCCGGCTTGCCGGCGACGAAAGGCACGAACAGCACGCGATAGCCGCTCGGAGGATTGCGGTTCCACGAGCCATGCTGGCCCACCAGTGCGCCTCCCTGCAGGCGCGCGGGCCAGTTTGCGCCATGGATAAAGGTCAGGCCGAGCGAGGCCGTATGCGGTCCAAGCGCGAAGTCGGGCTTGATCGCGGCGGCAACCCTGTCCGCTCGCGGCGGATCCACCCGTGCGTCCACGTGTTGGCCGTAGTAGCTCCAGGGCCAGCCGTAGAATCCGCCTTCGCGCACTGACGTCATGTAGTCCGGAACGAGGTCACTGCCGAGTTCGTCGCGCTCGTTGACCGCAACCCACAACGCGCCCGATTCGGTGTTGAAGGCCATACCCACCGGATTGCGCAACCCCGATGCATAGATGCGATGACTGCCCGTGGCGGGATCGATTTCCCAGATCGCGGCCCTGCCCTCTTCCTCCGCCATGCCGTGCTCGGCGACGTTGCTGTTGGAGCCGACGCCCACGTAGAGCCGGCTGCCGTCGGGGCTCGCAACGAGACTCTTGGTCCAGTGATGATTGCGCCCGGCTGGCAGGTCCACGACCTTGCTGCCGGCCGCCTCGATGGTCAGGGCACCGTCGGTGTAGGGAAAGCGCATGAGCCGGTCGGCATTGGCGACGTACAAGGTGTCGCCGACCAGCGCCATGCCGAAAGGCGATGCCAGTCCCGACAGGAACACCGACCGCAGCTCGGCCACCCCGTCGCCGTCCGCGTCGCGCAGCAGCGTGATGCGATCCGGGCTTGGCACCGCGGCGCCGGCCTTCTTCATCACCTTCTTCATGACCCAACCCCTGATTCCGCCCTTTTTCGATTCGGGCTTGGGCGGTGCGTTGGTCTCGGCCACCAGCACGTCGCCGTTGGGGAGAACGTAGAGCCAACGCGGATGGTCAAGTCCACGCGCAAAGGCCGCCACCTCGAAGCCGGCGGCAGCGGTCGGGGCGGCCCCTTCCGGCCAACCCTGTGCATCGGCGACGTTGACGGTGGGTATGAGCGATCGCCGCGGCTCCGGCAACGCGGGATCCGCACCGACGCCGTCGGCCAACGGGAGACGCGCGGATTCGCCACAAGCCGAGAGCGACGCCAGCAGCAGGCAACAGGGCAACACCCGCAAGATGAATGCGGGCGCAAGTCGGACGAGCGGCATGGAATGCTCCGTGTACGGCGGTGAAGCGGCATGCTGCGCCTTGTTTGATCGATCCAACGTGAACGCCCGCTGGGTCAACGAACATGGCGCGTGCATTTGTTTGCGAGACCGGCAGTAGGATCGCCGCATCCCTCGACGGAGTTCGCCGATGTTTGCCCGACTGCTTGCAGCAACCGCCCTCTGCATCCTGCTTTCCACCTCAGCGTGGGCACAGTCCTCCAAGGCCTACGCGCCCGAAGACCTGAGCCGTCTGAATCGCGATGACCAGACCCGCGTGCTGGAACGCGAGTACGAAGAACAGTCGCGCGGGTCACGCCTGCCCGACGACCAGCTGACGTTCTATCTTGACCAGATCGAATCCGGCTGGAATTTCAGCCGCATCAAGCAGGACATCGCCGAGAGCCTGCGTGGCGGCAACGCCGGTAGCCGTCCGACACCCCGGCCGCGTCCGGTTCCGCAGCCTTATCCGCGACCCGACCAGCATCCCGGCCCGGTGTACGGACAGACGTTCCATTGCGAGAGCCGCCGCTCCTACGCATACGAGGAATGCCGCACGCCGTTCCGGGGTCGCGCCCAGCTGGTACGCCAGACCTCGCGCGCTGCCTGTATCGAAGGACGCACCTGGGGTTCACGCCACAGCGTGGTGTGGGTCAACAATGGCTGCGCCGGCGATTTCTCGCAGGTCTACCAGGACAACAGTGCCAGCTATTCGGTGACCTGCACCAGCGAGGACTACCGTTTTACCGCGTGTGCATGGCGGCCTCAGTACGGCTATCCACAGCTGATCGAGCAGATCTCGCGCGCTCCGTGCGTGCAGGGCCGCAGCTGGGGCTATGACCGGGTTCGCGGTCTCTGGGTCAACCGCGGCTGCGAGGCACGCTTCGGTACGCGTTTCTGATCGCTCACGCGACGCTGGACTGGACGTTTTCCCTGCGGGACACGGCAAGGGCGAAGAGTCTCTGCGCACGCTGTGACTGAGCCGCATGACGCGCCACAGCAATGTGGCGCGTCATGCGTAACCCGCAATTGTCAAAGAGTGGCGCGCATCAGGCCTGCAGATCGCGCAGGGTTCCCATCGGTGGCGCATCGACCACGCGGCGCGTTGCAAGCATGCCCGCAATGACCGCGGCGGCAACGCCGAGCGCGGCGCCGATTGCCACCAGCGAACCGCTCGCCTGCCACGGCAGGTTGAATACCCGCGTCGCGATCACTTCCGCAAGCACCGACGCGGCAAAAGCGGCGGTGAGTCCCGCCAGCAGTCCGATGGCGAAAAACTCGGAGAACTGCGCGAGGCGCAACTGTCCGCGACTGGCGCCGAGCGCACGCATGACGCTGCCCTCAAGCAGACGTTCATCCTGACTGGCACTGATGGACGCAAGCAGCACCAGCACTCCGGCTGCCAGCGCAAAATAAAACACGATCTCCACCACCCGCGAGACCTGGTCGGCAGTGGCGCGCACTTGGCTGATGATCCGGTCCACATCGATCACGGACAGATTCGGGAAGCGTTCGATCAATGCGCGCGTGAATGACGAGTCTCCCGCTTCGACCCTGAGTGCGGTCACGTAGCTGGCGGCGAAGCCATCGAGTGCCCCTGGCGATGCCAGCACGAAAAAATTGGGCTTGAAACTCTCCCAGTCGATCTGGCGCAGACTGGTGATGCGGCCGGAAAGTGTTTGCCCGGCGATGTCGAACGCAATCTGGTCTCCGACCTTCCAGTCGAGGCGGCGCGCGAAGTCCTCCTCCACCGAAAATTCCGGCGTGACCGTTGGTTCCGGCGCCCAGAAGCGGCCTGCCGTCACGCGGTTGTCGGCGCGCATTTCCCGCGTGCTGGACAGGTTGAAGGCGCGCTCCTCCCAGCGCCGGGCGGCGACTGTCTCGTCGTCGGCCGCGCTTGCGTCCGCAGTCGGTGCGGTGTCGACTTCGGCGCCGTTGCGTGACAGCAGTCGCCCGCGCACCATGGGCCAGAGTTCGGGAGGCGCCATTCCACGTTGCGCGACGAACCCGCGAATCGGGTCGATCTGGTCGGGCTGTGCATTGATCACGAAGCGATTCGGAGCATCGACAGCCAGCTGCAGCTGCCAGCGATCGAGCAGATTGGTACGCACCAGCGTCAACAGCAGCAACGCCATCAGTCCGAGGCCGAGCGCGGCGATCTGTGCGACAGCGCTGCCCGCGCGACGGGTGACGTTGGCGAGGCCAAAGCGCAAGGGTCCGCGCAGGCGACCGCGCAATGCGCGCAACGCAGCCAGCGCCAGCACGGCCAGCAGCGACAGCGCTGCGAGCGTGCCTGCGATGCCGGTGAGCATTGCAGTTCCAAGTTCGGCCGAGCCGGCCTTCCACCACAGCAACAGCGCGATTCCCAGCAGACCTGCGAGGGCGACAAGCCAGGCGCCGGGTTCCGTGTTGTCGGTTTCCCGACGCAGCACCCGCAATGCGGAAACCCGACGCAGCGCGAGCACGGGTGGTGCGGCAAAGGCGAGCAACACCACCAGCCCGACCGCGAGTCCCTCGATCGCCGGCAACCATCCCGCCGGCGGAATGGTGAGGCGCAGACTGGCGGCCAGCCAGCTTCCCACCGCGAGTTGCAGCAGCCAGGCAATCGCGATGCCCAATGTCGAGGCGATGAGTCCCAGCCACAACAGCTCGCCAAGATGGATCGCGAGCAGCGTCCGCTGCGACGCACCGAGACAGCGCATCACGGCGGCGCCCTGCAGATGACGGGCGCTGTGGCGACGCGCGGCCATGGCCACCGCGATGGCGGCCAGCACCACCGATACCAGCGCGGCCAGGCTGAGAAAGCGGCCCGCACGATCCAGTGCAGAACGGATTTCCGGCCGCCCGTCCGCACTGGTTTCAATACGCTGCCCCCTGCCGAGCACGGCACGCGCCTGCTTGACGAAACGCTCGACTGCCGCGGGCGGTCCGGCAACGCCAAGTCGATACTCAAGCCGGCTTCCTTCCTGCACCAGCCCCGTCGACTCGAGGTCCTCGAGATTGAGGAAGGCCCGGGGCGCGACGTTGAAGTAGTCGGTCGCCGCATCAGGCTCGGCGACCACGAGTGCGGCGATGCGCAGCGATCTGTCGCCGACGCCCACGACACCACCTGGCGCCACCCCAAGTCGGCTGGCACCATCGCGGCTCAGCCACACCGTTCCCCGCGCCGGTACCGCTTGCGTCGGACGCGGCACGGCGCCGGAATCGGCGGCGAGTCCGAACGCGCCGCGCAATGGAAATCCGGCGCCCAGCGCGCGCAGATCACCGAGTTGCAGTGCCTGGCCGGTACGCAGCATGCTGGTCAGCTCGACGGTCTCTGCCTGCTTCAGGCCAGCCGCCACTGCGAGCCGGCGCACAGTGGCATCGATCGGTGCATCAGCGCGCACCATTGCGTCGGCGCCGAGCAGTCGATTGGCTTCCATCGCCAGCGTGCGCTGGGCGCGATCCGTCAGGAACCCGACTGACGTGACGGCGACCACGGCCAGCACCAGCGCCGCCAGCAGGATGCGGATGTCGCCCGCCGCCAGATCGCGCCGCATCTGGCGCCAACCCAGGCGCAGGGAGCTGAAATTGCGGCTCATTCGGGCACCTGTCGACCACCTTCAAGACGCAGCACGCGCTTGCAGCGCGCGGCGAGATGATCATCGTGCGTGACCAGCACCAGTGTGGTGCCGGCTTCGCGATTGAGCTCGAACAGCACATCGATGATGTCCTCGCCGGTGCGCGTGTCGAGATTGCCGGTGGGCTCGTCCGCGAGCAGCACCGAGGGGCGTGTCACGAAGGCGCGCGCCAACGCCACGCGCTGCTGCTCGCCGCCCGACAGCTGACGCGGATAGTGCCCCAGACGCTCGGCGAGACCGACGCGGGTCAGCATCTCGCGCGCGGGGGTCTGCGCATCGCGGTCACCGCGCAACTCGAGCGGCAGCATCACGTTCTCGAGAGCGGTCAGCGACGGCAGCAGCTGGAAATTCTGGAACACGAAACCCACGCGCGCTGCCCGCACCGCCGCGCGGCCATCCTCGTCCAGCGCGGACAGCGATGCGCCTTCCAGCTCGACTGCGCCCTCGCTCGGAACATCGAGCCCCGCCAGCAGTCCCAGCAACGTGCTCTTGCCGGAGCCGGAGGCTCCGACCAGCGCCACGGCCTCGCCGCGGTCGACGGTGAAGCCCACGCCCTCCAGAATGACGAGATCACGATCCGGCAGGCGCACGGTCTTGCCGAGGTTTTGCACCCGGAGTGCGGGTACGGCCGAGGATGCAGTGGAAGTATTCATGGAAGTCCCTGGATGCGGCGAGGGTTGAGCCCCGGTCCCATCCGCATGATGACGAACTGGAGAGAAGCGATGCAGAACAGTTGTGCGGCAGTGCGTGATTGCTTGCAATCCGTCATAGGTCACGGAATCGCCGCAGTGTTGTGTGCCGCAATGCTGCTGGCGCCGGTGGTTGCAGCCGTGTCCCAGCGCGAGGTCGCAGCTGTAGCCGCGATCGCGGCGCCCTCGAAGACAGCGACGCACACCCTACTGGTAATGGGCGACTCGCTCTCGGCCGCCTACGGTCTGGATGTATCCCAGGGCTGGGTGGCGTTGACGGCCGCAGACATGCGCGGCAGTCATGCGGCGTGGCGCGTCGTCAACGCCAGCGTCAGCGGCGAAACCACGGCGGGCGGCGCGGCGCGCATCAAGGCGGAACTGGCGCGCACCCGACCGGCCGTCGTGGTGATCGAGCTGGGCGCGAACGACGGGCTGCGTGGTCTGCCCAACAGCGTGACGCGGGCCAATCTCGGGCACATGATCGAAGCCACCCAGGCTGCGGGTGCGCGCGTGCTGCTGATCGGCATGCGACTGCCGCCCAACTACGGCCGCGCCTACACCACCGAGTTTGCGGGACTCTATCCCGGTCTTGCGAAGCAGTTCGGAACGGCCCTGCTACCTTTTCTGCTCTCGCCGATTGCGTTGGATCGCTCGGCATACCTGGCTGACAACCTGCATCCCAACGCGGCGGCGCAGCCTGCGCTCAAGTCGCATGTCTGGAAAGCGCTGGAGCCGCTCCTGCGTGGCAAGGTGCACACCGCAAGGTGACCCGCGCCACTGTCATGGGTTTCAACAGGCACTCGAGCTCGACGCTCACCTTCGTCGCTCTCGCGGACGACGGAGTCCACGCACACTCGGAGCGCCGCGACAGGCATCAAGGCCGGATCCCCGCTTTCGCGGGGATGACGGGCGGCTTGTCTGGCACGCAGATGACGGGCGGCTTGTCTGGCGCAAAAGCGGAATATTCCGTGCATCCGCCCCCACACAACTTCGTCATTCCCGCGAAAGCGGGAATCCACGCACACTCGGAGCGCCGCGACAGGCATCAAGGCTGGATCCCCGCTTTCGCGGGGATGACGGGGATGACGGGGGTGACGGGGATGACGGGGGTGACAGTGGGCCGTGAAGACACGAACACGGTGCGCTCGCAAACGTTCCGGACAGCAGTGCGCTGTCGCGCGGATGACGGGGAAGGTGGCGACACGCAGTCGTGGCGTGACGGCGCATGGCGGTGAAGTCGGGCTCCCTGGAGCCGCGCTCGAACGTGGCGCTCGCAGACACGGGGATGCGTATCGCGTCATTGCACATCCATCCGCTGAAATCCTGCGCGGCGCTGGATGTGGAGACACTGACGATCGAACGGCGCGGTCCGCGGCACGACCGCCGCTGGATGCTGGTGGACGAGAACGCGCGCTTTCTCACTGCGCGCATCGAGCCGAGGCTTGTTCTCATCCGGGCCACGCTGCAGGACGATGGAATTTCCCTGTCGGCTCCGGGCTGCGGTGCCGTCCAGGTCGCAACGCCCGACGGCGCGGCGCGCATCGAAGTCCGCGTCTGGAGCGACCACGTCGATGTCGCACGCGCAGACGAATCGGCGAATGCATGGCTGAGCGAATTCCTGCAGCGTCCGGTGCAGCTCGTGCATATGGATGATCGCGCGCAGCGTGCGGTCGACCCGGCGTACGGACAGCTCGGCGATGAAGTGAGCTTCGCCGATGGATTTCCATTGCTCGCGATCTCGGCAGGCTCGCTCGCGGAACTCAATGGGCGTCTTGAACGGAAGATCGGCATGGATCGATTCCGTCCCAACCTGGTGATCTCCGGCGCCGCCCCTCACGCGGAAGACGGGTGGCGCCGTATCCGCATCGGCGATATCGAGTTCGACGCGGTGAAACCCTGCGCGCGCTGCGTCTTCACCACCATCGATCCCGCCACCGCCGAGCGCGACCCCGCCGGTGAGCCACTGGCGACGCTGCGGTCCTATCGCCTGGCCGCAGACCGCAAGGGGATCCTGTTCGGCATGAACCTCATACCGCGGGGCCGCGGCACGATCGCGCTCAGCGCAACGGTCGAAGTCATCGAGGTCATTGGCGCCACGCCGGATTGACCTGTCCGGCTTTCGGACGATGATCGAGCGGCTCGGCGCCCGTGGTCGTGATGTTCACCAGTACCGGAGAGTTCACGTTCTACTGCCTTTTCCATTTCATCGGCGGCAACATGGGTTCGATCCAGGTCAACCCCGCGTTTTCCTCCAACGGCTCCGAATAGCACATCGAAATCGACCCGCGCTCCTGTAGGAGCGCGCTAGCGCGCGATGGCGCCATGCATGCCCGTGCCACGCGCTCCGTTTCGCCATGACGCCATCGCGCGCAAGCGCGCTCCTACGAATTGCGGAGGCGCGGCGCGCGTGGCGGGATTGCTCAGGCCATGAAGCCCAGGTCGGAGCTCGCACACGATATGGCTGGGTGTCCACGACCGG
>JBBQNY010000120.1:0-8710 GCA_038330365.1 Lysobacterales bacterium
TCCCGTGGCGCAGATGCCGCTGGTCGAGATCGTGCGGCACGCCGGGCTCGATCCGGAAGTCGAGCGCCGCGCCGCCTCGTTCGTGCGCTCACTCGACAAGCTTCCCTTGCCGGTCGCCGGGACCCCAGGCTTCCTGGTGAACCGGATACTCATGCCGTACCTGCTGGAAGCGATTCGCGCGCACGCCGAAGGCATACCCGGCCCGGTTATCGACAAAGCGGCGAAGCACTTCGGCATGCCAATGGGGCCGATCGAGCTCGCCGATGTGGTGGGACTCGACGTCGCTGCGAGCGTCGGCAAAATCCTTGCGCCTTTCCTCGGACTCGAACTGCCCGAAGGCATCGACGCGAACCTGGCCGCAGGCAAGCGTGGCAAGAAGGATGGGGCAGGCTTTTACGAGTGGCGCGACGGCCGCGCTGTAAAGCCGCAGGTGCCAGCCGGTTATGTCGTGCCGACGGATCTGGAGGATCGACTGATCTTGCCACTCATCAACGAGTCGGTGGCGTGCCTTGCGGACGGCGTCGTGGACAGCGAGGACCTCCTCGACGCGGGCGTCATTTTCGGCACGGGATTTGCGCCATTCCGCGGCGGGCCCTTGAAGTACGTGCGCGACACCGGCGCGGAGAACCTCCTCGCACGACTCGGCGCCCTGCAGGCGAGGCACGGGCCGCGCTTCGCGCCACGACCGGGATGGGAGCGGTTTCCGATCCAATCCCATCCTGCGTCGACGGACTGAACTGTCCCGAACCCATGCCATTGGTCATCCGCCAGCGCAGCGCGCGGCGGGGTAACCTGCGACTCTTATTGCTGACGGACGACATCGATGAAAAATCCCCTCGCGATTGCGCTGGCCGCGGGCCTTGCAATGCTTGCTGCCGCACCCGCCGCGACGGCTGACGCGCCGGTGGCGAAGACTGCAGACGAGGCACAGGCGGCGGTGGCGAACAATCCGTTCTTCAGCGCCAGCTCCCTGCAGTACGAATATCCGCACTTCGACCGGATAACGGATGCTCATTTCCTGCCTGCCCTGAAGCGCGGCATGGCCGAGCAGCGCAAGGAAGTCGAGGCTATCTCGCAGCGCAAGGACATGCCCACTTTCGAGAACACCGTGGTGGCGATGGAAGACAGCGGCGACGTGCTCGGAAGAACGAGCTCGGTGTTCTCCAATCTGGTCGGTGCAGACACCAACCCGGAGCGTCAGAAGATCCAGGCCGAAGTCGCACCGCTGCTCTCCGCGCACCGCGATGCAATCTTCCTGGATGCGAACCTTTTCAAGCGGGTCGAAACCCTGCACGCACGCCGCGACGAACTCGAACTCGACCCGCAGTCCAGGCATCTGCTCGAGCGCTACCACACCGACTTCGTACGGGCCGGCGCCAGGCTCGACGATGCCGACAAGTCGCGTCTCCGCGAAATCAACGCCGAACTCGCCAAGCTCAATACCCAGTTCGGCCAGAATGTGCTGAAAGAGGTCAACGCGTCAGCGGTGGTCGTCGACAAGCGCGAAATGCTGGCCGGGCTCGACGACAACGAGATCGCCGCGGCCGCGGAAGCCGCCAAGGCGCGCAAGCTGGACGGCAAATTCGTCATTGCACTCCAGAACACGTCGGGCCAACCCCCGCTGGATACGTTGTCCAATCGCGCGTTGCGTGAGCGCATCTACAAGGCGTCGCTGGTCCGCGGCAGTCGTGGCGGCGAGTTCGACAACACGGCGGGCGTCGCCCGCACGGCGACATTGCGCGCAGAACGCGCGAGGCTCCTCGGCTACGCCAATCACGCGACGTACGCACTCGAGGACCAGACCGCCAAGACGCCGGCGGCTGTCAACAAGCTGCTTGCCCAGCTCGCGCCTGCCGCAGTGGGCAACGCGCGCCGCGAGGCGGCGGATCTGCAAAAGCTCGCCGACGCCGAGCCCGGCGACACGTTTCCGCTGGAGGCATGGGACTGGGCGTACTACACCGAAAAACTGCGCAAGCAGCGTTATGACTTCGACGCCTCGCAACTGCGACCCTATCTCGAGCTCGACCGGGTCCTTGAGGACGGCGTGTTCCATGCCGCGGAAGAACTCTTCGGACTGACTTTCAAGGAACGCAAGGACCTCCCCGTCTATCACCCCGACGTGCGCGTGTTTGAAGTGTTCGACCAGGGCAAGCCGTTTGCGCTTTTCCTCGCGGACTTCTACGCACGCGAATCCAAGCGCGGCGGCGCATGGATGAATGCCTACGTATCGCAGAGCGAGCTCGAGAAGACGCGCCCGGTCGTGGCCAACCATCTCAACATTCCCAAACCCCCGGCCGGCGAACCGACGCTGCTCACTTTCGACGAAGTCACCACGCTGTTCCACGAATTCGGGCATGCGTTGCACGGCATGTTCTCGGACGTGCGCTACCCGCGCTTCTCCGGAACGTCGGTGCCGCGCGACTTCGTGGAATACCCGTCGCAGGTCAACGAGATGTGGGCGACGTGGCCGTCGGTGCTGGCCAACTACGCCAAGCACCACGAGACGGGCGAGCCCATGCCCAAGGCGTTGCTCGACAAGGTGCTCGCCAGCGAACAGTTCAACCAGGGATTCTCGACCACCGAGTACCTGGCAGCCACCCTGCTCGACCAGGGCTGGCACCAGATCTCTGCGACGGACGTTCCCGATGCCGCGGGCGTACTGGCCTTCGAAGCCAAGACCCTGAAGGACGCCGGCGTCGATTTCGGCCCCGTGCCGCCGCGCTATCGCACGACGTACTTCTCGCACATCTTCGCGGGCGGCTACGCCGCGGGCTACTACTCGTACATCTGGAGCGAAGTGCTCGACGCCGATAGTGTCGAGTGGTTCAAGGAAAATGGCGGGCTGACGCGCAAGAACGGCGACCATTTCCGCAAGACCCTGCTCTCGCGGGGCGGAAGCGCCGATGCGATGACGCTGTTCCGCGATTTCCGCGGTCGCGAGCCGCAGATCGCGCCGTTGCTCAAGCGGCGTGGCCTTGCGGGCCCTGCAACGCCCGATGCTCCGGCAACGGACGGCGCACCACCTTCGAACCCGGGATCCGTACCGACGACCTAAGCAACGACCGGGACGCGCCCCTGCTTGGAGGGCGCTCGCCTCTGGAAGACCTGACTGACCGTTCCAAAGGGCAACGCCGAAGCCCTCCCTTTGCGATCGTCAGGTCGTTGGCTGCCACTGATAGTGGAAGTCAGGCAGGTTCTCCAGATCGGCGCTCGTGATGGGCTCACGCAAAGTGCTCTGGACCTGGAACCCCGGGTGCCCATGCGCGCACTTGTAGGGATCGTTGTGCCGCGTGTTGTAACAGCCGAGCAGCCCGATCCGCGAGTCCTGCGAATGGTTGTCGTCGGACGCGTGCAGGACGTTGCAGTGGAAGATCACCACGTCTCCGGGTTCGAGTTCGATCGGCACTTCCGGGTGGCGCTTGAGGACCTGTTCGAGACGCTCCGGATCGACGCCGCTATCCGACACGCCGTCGCGCTGCACGTGCTCGAGGCGACCGAGCCGGTGCGAGCCCTCGACGAGGTTGAGGCAGCCGTTGGCGCGGGTGGCGGGATCAATGGCGATGTATGCGGTCGCCATGTCTGGATAGACGTTGCCCATTTCGTACCAGTAGGCGTAGTCCTGGTGATGCGAGAAACCCACCACGCCCGGATATTTGAGCGCGACCTTGTTGTGATAGACGTAGACCGCGTCGTCGAAGATCGCCTCGAGGCGCTCGATGATCCGGTACGAACGGGTCGCCTTGGCGAATGCATCGTCACGCGCCGTATCGTTCCAGACGAACACGGTGTCGAACGAGGGCCGCGTCGCCCCGGCGCTCAACTCGAGTGCGCGTGCGGCGTGTGCGCGCATTCCCGCGTGACGCGTAATGATTTCCCTCAGCACCCGCATTTCCGAGGCAGCGAAGACGCCGCGCAGCACCACGAATCCACGACGCCAGAACTCGTCGACTTCGCGCTGCAGGGATTCGTCCGGCTTCGCGCGGTTGGCCGCCACACGCGGCGGCCCGGTGTTCGTATGCGTTTCCATCCGCGGGATTCTAACGGGGCCCTGCCAGACCTGGTGCGCGTATCAGCCCAACCGCGGGTTGCCGAGTTCCCGCAGGAAGTGGCCAAAGATGGCGGGTTCCAGCAGGAGCAGCGCGATGACCCCGAATGCTCCGCCCCACAGGTGTGCGCTGTGATTGATGGAATCGCGGCCTTGACGGTCAGCCCAGACGGTGTAAGCAACGTAGATGACTGCGTAGAGGATCGCGGGCATCGGGATGAAGAACACGAAGATCATCGCCCAGGGTTGCACCAGGATAAAGGCGAACAACACGGCGGATACCGCGCCTGATGCGCCCAGGCTGCGATAGCGGGAATCGTCACGGTGCCGGAAATAACTTGGCAGGATCGAGACGATCAGTGCAACGACGTAGAAAATGTAGAAGCCGAAAGGGCCGAGTTTGGCCGCAATGAGGGTCTCGATGGCCCGCCCGAAAAAATACAGCGTGATCATGTTGAACAGCAGATGCGCGGCATCTGCGTGCACCAGGCCGTAGGTGACGAACCGCTGGTATTCGCCACCGCGCGCGACCGCCGGAGGCCAGAAGATCAGGCGGTCGAGCAGCTTTTCGTTGTTCATCGCCAGAAGGGACACGGCGACGGTGACGGCGATGATGACGAGCGTGGCGCTCAGCGGCATGCGGATTCCGGGGAAATGTGATCTGACCGAGTCAGGATAAGGTGTCCGGGGCCCGAATGGCCCCGGCCTGGTCTTGTCCGTGAACCTTTGTCAGCCGTTCGGCGACGAAATGGTCTTGACCACTTCCGCTGTCTTGCTGTTCTGCGCCGAGCGGGCAACGTCTGCCTGGGCGACGATTCCGCAGAGATTGCCTTCCTCGTCGACGACCAGCACGCGGCGGATCTGTTCGCGTTCCATGGCATCGCAGACGGTCGCAAGGGAGTCGTCGCTGCGGACCGTCACGCACGGCGTCGTCATGCAGTCCTTTGCCGTCAGCTCGAGTGGATTGCGGCCTTTCGCCAGGGCGCGGACGACGATGTCGCGATCCGTGACTACGCCGACCGGCTTGCGCCCGTTGCCGCCGCCGAGGACCGGAATCTGCCCGCAGTCCTGGTCGACCATCATCAGGGCGACATCCCGCAGAGAAGTGGTCGCGGTCGCAAACGTGGGACAAGCCGTCATTACCGTATCGACTTTCATCATGTGGATCCTTCTCGTGACTTGGTTTTAGCGGATTCTCTCCGGCCCGACGCACCATACGTCTCGCATTGCCAAGATTGCATGAACGGCGGTATCGATGCTGAGATGATGCGCACCCGCCGCAATCATGCAGACATGGCAGACCCCCGCTTCTACCAGCTGGACGTTTTCGGCGCCCGACCGGGGAGCGGCAATCCCCTGGGCGTGGTCGCGGGCGCGAGCGATTGGTCGGATGGCGCAATGCAGGCCTTCGCCCGCTGGACCAACCTGGTCGAGACCACGTTCCTGTTGCCGCCCATGCATGCGGACGCCGGCTATCGCCTGCGCATCTTCACCCCCGTGCGCGAGATCCCGTTCGCCGGGCACCCCACCATCGGCAGCGCGTTCGTCGCCTTGACCACGGGCTTCGCGACGGACAGGGACCACGTCGTGGTGCAGGAATGCGGCGCGGGACTGTTGCCCATACGGGTTCACGCTGCCGGCGTCCGGCATGGCCTGTCGGTACGCGCGCCGGCAGCGCAGGTGCTGCCCCACCCGGATCACGCGACTGCCCTGCTGGACGCGGCGTGCGCCGGACTGGAACTGGCCCCCCGCAGACCTTCGCTGGTCGAGGGAGGCCGCAGTTGGTGGATCGCCGAGTCGCGCCATGAAGCGGGATTGCGCGCATGGCAGCCTGATCACGAGGCCATCCTTGAACTCGCCCTCGCGACGGGTGCCATCGGAGTGTGCGCGTTCGCGCGTTCGGATTCGGCAACGCATCAGTTGGCAGTGCGCGCATTCCCCGCCGCCGTGGGGATCGTGGAGGACCCGGCATCCGGCGCTGCGAACGGCCTGATCGGCGCCCTCATTGCGCAGCAGGATCCGGAATCACCGTTGGCAAGCGGCTACCGGGTCAGCCAGGGGCGTGAGATGGGATGCGACGCCCGAATCGACATCGACTTCGACCCAAGTGGCGGTGTGTGGGTGGGCGGCCGATCGCACCTCGTCGTGCAGGGGTCGCTGCATTGGCCGATCGATTCCTAGCGCAGCAGGTCGGCGTAATCCGGATGCTTCTCGAGCCATACGGCGGCATAGGAGCAGACCGGCGAAACCTTGATGCCATCGCGGCGCGCAGCATCGAATGCCGCCTTGACCAGGTCAGCGGCCACTCCCCGACCTCCGATTTCCGTGGGTACGCGGGTGTGCGTGATAACCATCGTGCCATCGGTGCGCTCGAAGTCCACGTGGGCCTCGTGGCCGTCAATGACCGTGGAAAATCGCCCCGCTTCTTCCCGAATCTCGCATGCCATGTCTGCTGTCCGCTGACTGAAAGGTGGCGGCAGACTAAACCGCGGTGACCCAATGTTTCGTGAGTGGGGCGCCGCCCCCGGAAACTGGCCCATGCCGCGATCGCACGTCACGCTTGTCGCGAGACTGGCGCCGCTCGCTCCCGATCGACGTTAAAGTATATTCTTCATATGCGCTGCATCATATTGATTCACATACTAAACAAATCCGGAAAACATTCTGGCACGATCTGTGCGTCCCCCCCCCATCAGGTGCGGGGAGATTGCGAAAATGTCAGCCAATCCGGTTTTCAAGATCAACGAGTGGACCCACGACGAATTGAGCGAGCGCGTGGTGTTACTTGCGCTGGCGGGCGAGACCGACAGTTTCGAGTGGCACTGCCTGGACCAGGAAGTGCAGCGCCGCCTGGCTGAGGACTACGCCGACCGGGACCAGCCGGCCAAGCAGACAGGCAGGTTTCGCCCGGTACTCGTGGTCAGCATGGATTGACCCATCCGGCGCCGCGATCACGCGGCGCCGACTCCTCTCACGCGCTCTGGTAATAGCTCATCACGCGCTCCGGTAATAGTCCTGCATCGGGTAGCGCCGCGCGTACACCGCGAAGACCGCAGCCGCAGCGAAGGCGAACGCGGCGAAGAAAAACATCAGGAAGGCCGTTTCGCTGATTCCGGTCTGCGCAATCTTGGCGATGACCTCCGGATGGCGAACGCTGGCGTTCGTCATCAGCACCCACAGGTTCCCGAAGGTCACGGACAGCAACCAGAAGCTCATGATCACGCCCTTCATCGAGGGCGGGGCCTGGCTGTAGGCGAACTCCAGTCCCGTAGCGGACACCCACACCTCGCCCATCGTGAGCAGGATGTACGGCAGCACCTGCCAGGCGATCGACACGGCATCGCCGCCGTCGATTGCCAGCTGGATCGCGCCCGCTGCCACCCACGCAAGGCCCGCGAACGCGATGCCGGTGCCCATCCGCCGCAACGCCGTCGGCTCGAAGCCGAGGCGCTTGAGGAACGGGTACAGCACGAGGTGGTTGAACGGGATGAGCAGCATCACCAGCAACGGATTGAGTGCCTGCATCTGTGCGGGCTGGAACCAGTCGGGCTTGGTCATGAGGTCGCCCTGCAGGACCCACGTCGACGCCTTCTGGTCGAACAACGACCAGAACGGCGTGATCAGCGCGAACACGATGAGGATGCGCAACACCACGCGCACGCCCTCGACGGCCGCGTCGCCGTGTTGGGCACGCGCCCTTTCGAGTTGCATCGAGGTACCAATGGCGCCGAGCGCGATCACGAGGCCGAGCCCGATGCAGAACGAGATGACGAAATTCATTTTCTCGGGCCACCAGTCTGGCCCGACTGCCCAGAGCAGCAACAACGCCACGGCCGCAAAGACGCCGGACAGCGCAATGGCCAGTCCCGGTCGACCGCGGCCAGGTTCGATGCCCGTCAACGCGGTGCGCACTACCGCCATGAACCCGTTGGGATCCGGCGGCGCAGGCGGCACATGCACGTACTTTTTGCGGCCCATCCAGAAGATGAGTGTCGCGATCGCCATAAGCACGCCCGGGATGCCGAAGGCGACGGATGCACCGTAGTTGCGCAGGAAAATCGGCATCAGCAGCGAGGCGAAGAAGGACCCGAAGTTGATCGTCCAGTAGAACGCGTCGTAGACGATCTTCGCCTTGTGCTTGTTGGTCTGGTCGAACTGGTCGCCCACGAACGCGGACACCAGGGGCTTGATGCCACCTGACCCCAGCGCGATCAGGAACAGGCCGGTGTAGAAGCCGGTGCGGTTGTCCTCGAACAAAGCGAGGCAGGCGTGCCCCGCGACATAGACCAGCGACAGCCAGAACACGGTGTTGTACTTGCCGAAGAACCGGTCCGAAAGCCACCCGCCCAGCAGCGGAAAGAAGTACACACCGATGACGAAGGTGTGGAACACCTCCTTCGCGATGCCAGCGCGTTCCGCCAGCGGGTAGGACAGCAACAGGCTCGTGACCAGGAACGGCGTCAGGATGTTGCGCATGCCGTAGAAACTGAAGCGTTCGCAGGCCTCGTTACCGATGATGTAGGGAATCTGCCGCGGCATCGGCGCATCGGGTGGCGGCGATGCCACGGTGGCGACGGACGGGGTCTGGGTCATCGAGGGCCTCCGGTTCTGATGCGCGAGAGCCTAGCGCAAGCCGGGGCGCGATCGCGCTCTGGCATGATCGGC
>JBBQNY010000121.1:0-8608 GCA_038330365.1 Lysobacterales bacterium
CCCACGCCGCGGGCGATTGACCGGACGTGGGCATCGGCGCACAGTCACCCGCGCCTGGACAGACCGCCTTCGAGGGAGAACACCGCGATGATTCGTACGCTGCTCACCGTGTTGTTCCTGCTGGGCTCACCGTTCCGTGCATTCGCCGCCGAGACGGTCCGCTACGACTTCATCAACCAGGGCAAGCTCGAGGGCGGGCAGACGGTGGAGTATCGCGACGACGGTTCGGTCGGGGTGGATTTCCATTTCAACGATCGCGGCCGCGGCCCGAAGATTCGCGAGGAGTTCGCGCTGGATGCAGACGGCCTGCTGGGCGCCACCACCATCACCGGCCACAGCTACCTGGGCGCGAAGGTCAACGAGCGCTACACGCGTGATGCCAAAGGCGTGCGCTGGACGAATGGCGTAGACGACGCGACGCGACCCGAGCGCGTCGATGCGTGGTACGTGTCGATGGGTGGCACGCCTGAAGGCTATGCCGCAATGGCGCGCGCCGCGCTTCGCCGCGACGACCGCACGCTGCCGTTGCTGCCGAGCGGCAAACTCAGCGTCCGCAAGGTCAAGTCGATTCAAGTGCCCGTGGGCGAAGGCAGGCAGAACGCCACGCTCTACGCCGTGCATGGCCTGGGCCTGACGCCGGGCGCGCTGTGGCTGACCGACGAGCTGCGTTACATCGGCTTCGCGTCGAGCTGGAGCAGCATGGTGCTGAAGGGTTGGGACGCGGCTATCCCGATGCTCAAAGCCGAATCCGAAGCCTTCGACCAGGCTTACTACCGCGACCTCTCGAAGCAGGCCACGCGTCCGGCGCCGGCGCTGCTGCGCGTTCACAATGTGCGCGTGCTGGACGTGGTCGCGGGAAAGCTCGGCGAACCGACGGAAGTGTGGGTGAAGGACGGCAGGTTCATCGCCGCGTCTGCCAAAGCGGGCGATGGTGACAACGGCAGCGACGTGGAAAGCATCGACGCGCGCGGCGCGGTGATGATGCCCGGCCTCTGGGACATGCACTCCCATCTCTTCGACGATTCCGCCGTCATGAACATCGCAGGCGGCGTCACCAGCGTGCGCGACCTTGGCAACTCGAAGGTTGAGCTCGACGATCTCGTCAAGCGCATCGGCGAGGGCGCGATGGCCGGACCCAACGTCTATCGCGCCGCGCTGCTCGATGCAGAGAGCCCGTTCCGCGCGCCCACCGGCCTGATCGTGAAGACGCTGGAAGAGGCGCTGGTGAAGATCGACGAGGTCGCGAGCCAGGACTACATCCAGCTCAAGCTCTACAGCTCCGTGCCGCCGGAGTGGGTGCCGACGCTGGTGAAGCGCGCACACCAGCGGGGACTACGCGTCAGCGGTCACATCCCGGCCTTCATGACCGCCGAGTCGGCGGTGCGCGCCGGCTTTGACGAGATCCAGCACATCAACATGGTGTTCCTCAACTTTCTGGCCGGGAAGACCGACGACACGCGCACGCCGCTGCGCTTCACTCTGGTCGGCGACAAGGCCGGCGCGCTCGATCTGGAGAGCCAGCCTGTCCAGGACTTCCTCGCGTTGCTCAAGGAAAAGCAGACCGTCGTCGATCCGACGCTCGGTATCTTCGTCTCGATGTTTTCGCACGAGAAGGGCCAGCCCAACCCGAGCATCGCCTCCATCGCGGATCACTTCCCCCTCACGGTGCAGCGCAGCCAGCGCTCGCCCGAAATGGATATCAACGACGACAACCGGGAGGCGTACCGGCGCTCGGCGGCGGCACTCGTGCGCATGACGAAGCTCCTGTACGACCACGGCATTCCGCTGGTGGCCGGGACCGACGACCTCGCGGGCTTTGCGCTGCATCGGGAACTCGAACTGTACGTCGAGGCCGGCATTCCGGTGGCGGACGTGTTGCGCATTGCCACCGTCAACGCGGCGAAGATCGTGGGTGCGGGCGATCACAAAGGCCAGGTCAAGCCGGGCTTCGACGCCGACTGGATCCTGATCGAAGGCAATCCGCTCGAAGATATTGGCGCGTCGCGCAAGGTGCTGCAGGTGATGAAGGGCGATCGCCTTTACGACCCCGGCACGATCTATCGCGGCCTCAGCATCAAGCCGTTCACGTCCGCTCGCGCAGTATCGGCTTCGGCAGGCGATCCGCGACCCTGAGCGGTCGCTGCGGGCCGGGCAACGAAGGCGTCACGGGTTGGCGAGAAATGTACCTGACCTACCTGACCCCTTTTTCTACTGCACCGCTCGAGAGGCTGATGGGCTAGCGGTGGAAAAAATCGACCTTGCCGTCATCGAGGTCGTAGCGCGCGCCCACGATCATCAGCTTGCCAGACTCCAAGGGTTCCTCGATCAGCTTCCCCGAGATTTTGAGCTTCTCGACCACGTTGACGACATTGCGACGCACCGCATTGTCGACCCAGTCGCCCGGCATTGAACGGGTCGCGAGCGCGGCGGTGAGGATGGGTTGCACCATGTCGCCGATCGCGCCGGGGAAATTGGTCCCATCCTTGACCACAGAGACGGCCGCAGCCACCGCGCCACAGCGCTCATGGCCCATCACCACAACCAGCGGGACGCCCAGTTCGGCGATCGCATATTCGATGCTTCCAAGACCCTCCTGCGACACGGTGTTGCCCGCCACGCGCACGATGAACAACTGGCCGAGCCCCTGGCCGAACAGCGCTTCGGGCGGGACGCGCGAGTCCGAACAACTCACCAGCACCGCGAAGGGCGTCTGCGTCTTGGCAATCGCGAGCCGACGCTGCCGGTTGGTGGGCTGTGGTGGCAGCCGGTCCGCGAGGAAAGCGTCGTTGCCTCCTTTCAGTCGTGCCAAGGCCTGCTGGGGCGTGGGGCCACGATGCTTTGCGTCGACCGCTCCGAGGGCAGTCGATGCGGCTGCAATGCCTCCCAGTCCCACCGCGCCTGCGGCCAGCCCGCGCAGCGCGGTGGCTCCGCCCAGGAAGGGCGCTGCGGCCGCGGCTCCGGTACAGGCGCATAGCGTACGCAGTGCATTGCGACGACCGGGCGAAGGGCGATGGGGGTCTGTCATGTCAGCCTCTGCGATTGGATGATGTGCCCGGATTAGAGCACATCAAAATTCGTCACTCTTGCAGTAGATCGCGAGACCCGTCCGATCATTAAGAGTGCCTTCCGTCCCCGTCTTCAGAGCACGCACACGCCCAGTGGATGGCTCTTGGCCTGGTACATGGCCGCGTCTGCGGCGCGCAGATAGTCATCGGTCGTCGCAAAACCGGCCTGGCTGCTGACCACCCCGATACTCGCGCCGCTGGTCACGGAGTGCATGCCGATCTGGTAAGGCTCCGCGAGGGCGGCGGCAATCTGTTGGGCCCGCTCGGTTGCACCAGCTTGATCGACTGACTCAAGCAGCACGTTGAACTCATCGCCACTCATGCGGGCGACAAGATCAACAGCCCGTACGCAGGATTCAAGCCGGCGTGCAACCTGCTGCAGCAGCTGGTCACCCACATGGTGTCCAAGGGCGTCATTGACTGCCTTGAACTGATTCAGGTCAAGCAGCAGCACTGCGAACATCGTGTTGTCGCCTTGTGTCGGCGCGTCATCACCCTTCGAAGAACCGTCTTCATGCAGCGCGATGGCGTGCTCGAGGCGATCGCGGAACAACGGCCGGCCCGGCAGGTTGGTCAAGGCGTCGTAGGAGCTGCCGCGTTCCGCCAGATCGCTCAGTGACCCGGCCATCCGCACTGCAACGCCTTCTTCGAATTGGGGGACCCCGCGCCAATTGACCCACACGGATCGCCCCGATCCATAGCGAGCGCGAAAATCCACTGAAAAGTTCGGGCGGTTGCCCGCCAGATGCCTGCGGTAGGCGATCTGCACGCGCTCATGGTCTTCGGGGTCAATGAGCTGTTGTAGAAAGTGCCAGCCGTCATCATGCAGGTTGCCGGTGTCGCTCAGTCCGACAATTTCATGGAAGCGCTGGGACACATGCAAGACGTCGGTTTGCAGGTTCCAATCCCAGATGCCGTCATTGGATCCACGAGTGGCGAGTGCATAGCGGTTGTCGGATTGCACCAGCTCGAGTTCAGTACTTTTCTGTTGGCTCACGTCGATCATCAGGCCGATCATGCGATTTGGCCTTTTCTTGTCGACCACCACGCGACAAAGATCACGCACCCACACGACCTTGCCGGATTTGGCAATCAACCGGTAGTTCATCTCGTACGCATAACTATGCGTCGCGTTGTATGCGGCATCGTCAATGGCCTGTGCTTCCGCCAAGTCATCGGGATGCACGTGCGTCCGCCAGAAACTCGGGTGCGACCGCCACTCTTCCACCGTGTAGCCGAAAAGGCGCTCCACCTGCGGGCTCAGGAATGTATTACCCACGCCGAGCTCTGCTTCCCAGACAACGCCGTCGATGGTTTCCAGCAGCCGCAGGAAGCGCTGGCGGACCTCGATCAAGACTTGTTCGGTGACCTCGGTAATCTCGATCAGGACGCCCTGGCGACTGACCACCCGATTCTCTGCGTCAGACTCCGGCTGCATCTGCAGACGCATCCAGCGAAAGTCCGAGTTGGCGAAGCGCAGCCGGAACACGGGCATGCCCGATCTCAGGGTTCCGTTGTCGTCGGGATGCACGAAGTCAAGCAAGGACTGGCCGAGCGAGCCGTCCAGCGAATGGCCCGTGAGCTTGTGCCAGGCGGGATTCAAATAGGTGATCACCCACTGTGCGTCGGTCTGCACCACCGCGTCGGGCAGCAGCTGCAGCAGGCGTCCGGACGGCGTGGAAATGGCAGGCATTGGGTGACTATAGTCGTCGCAGCGCCATCATCCTGTCCAGGTGAAAAACGGGTCTGAGAAACGGCTTGAGCACATCTTCCTGCCGCCGGCAGAGCGCCAGCAGTCGCGCGCGAATCGCCGTGGCTTTTGCGAAGCTGCGCAGGTCCCCAGCAGGAATGGGACGGAGGCAATCAAGCGCGCTCAGTTCTCTCCATCCCCATTTCTCGGCTCCGACACCCGCAGGCGAATCGCATCGGATACCCGGATGATTCCCCCGACCAGTACGCGTGCCGTGACGCCGCCATGTCCGCGCATTGCGTTGTAGGCGCCCTCGCCGAGTTCGGTCTCCATGCGCGAGCACGGATCGCAGCTACCGGTGACTTCGAGAGTCACCTCGTCGCCGAACTGCCACTCGAGGCGGATGTCCGGAAACAACGAGCGCATGGCGAGCAGGTTGATACCCGACACGACGAGATTGCGCCTCAGTCGAGCGGGATCCAGCCGCGGCAGCGCAAGCCAGCCGGCGATGTCCGGCAAATGCTCTGCCTGGATGAGCGTGACCTCGCGCTTCTGCGCCGATTCACCCGTCCGCCGCGTCATCGATCTGCGATCGCCGATCAAACCCCTGCCCGGCTCGGCAATCGCTTCTGTTACGGATACGACCGGCACCAGGCGTGCGGGCCGCAGGAAGATCGCGTCCACCCGGCCGGCGCGCGGGTAGTGCTGGGTCAGCTCACGCAGAGTCTGGATGGGCATGTGCGCTTGAGTCCTCCACGGACAAAGAGTGGGATCACGTCCATCATCGAAGCGTCATGACCGCGCTGACGGCTGCTCACTCCACAAGATACGATCCTCATGCGTGAAGCGAAGGCCAAAGTGCCTGCCGATGTCGACACGGCTGCAACCGCCACGCGCGTGGGCGGCGAGGATCGCAGCGTTGCGACTGGCGCTGACCGCAGCCTGCCGACGCCATGATGCGAAGTTGGACCTGACCCAACTACACGAGCCGACAAAGCCCAAGCTGACTGCTCTTTCCTTGCCTACTGCGCTGTCTTGGACGCGCAGCTCGATGACAACGCCACCGCCAGGGCGTCCACCAGATCAAAGGGGTCTTGGGGCAGTCGTTCGGGGTCGCTGCTGTTGGTCTGCAGCGCGACGCTTATGCCGGATTGCGGATAAAACCGCACCCACGAGAGATAGCCGGGAATGTAGCCACTGTGTCCGTACGCCAGACCGGCAGGCGTCTGGTCGATGTGCAGGCCGAGACCGTACTGCTGTGTCATTGACTTGCCGCCCGTTGGCGCTGTCATCAACTTCCAGGACGCCAGCGAAACTGCATGGCCGTCCTGCAATGCTTGCATCCAGCGCGCCAGATCGCCTGCGGTGGATGCGTAGCCGCCGCCCCCGGACTCGAATTGCGGATTGAAGCGCAGCGCGCCATCGTCCTGAACGCGATCGGCACCAAACAGGGGATGTCCGCCCTCGTAGCCCGGCACCAGTCCGTCGATGCGTGGTTGGCTCGCGGCCACTGTGCGCGTCAGTCGCAATGGCTGCAGAAACAGCTCATCGATCACCGCCTCTGCGGTTTCGCCCGCCGCCGCCGCGATGACCTGCGCGAGCAGCACGTAATTGATATCGCTGTAGTCGAACTTCGCACCCGGTACGCCCAACGATTCAGCGCGACGCACGGGCCCCGCCCAGTCATCGAAAGTTCGCACCTGCATCGGCTCGGCGATCAGCGCCTGCATGAAGTCTCCGTCGTATGGGGGATAGCCGCTGCGGTGCGACAGCAACATTCGCACCGTGACTTGTCCATCGTTGGGAATGCGCGCCGGCAGATAGTCGGCGATCGGCGCGTCAAGGTTCAGCCGCCCCTGCTCGGAGAGCCTCATTGCCGCAGCCGCGTAGAACGTTTTGCCGACGCTGCCGACCAGCATGCGGTCAGTGGGCTGCAGGTCACGACCGGATTCCGCATCGGCAAGTCCGATGCTGCGCGTGACCGGCCCCGCCCCGAGCACCGGCACGATGGCCGCGGCGCTGAAGCCGGGCGCGGGATTCTTCGCCCGGAACACGGTCATGCGCGTGGTGAGAAGCGCTGCAACCTCCGCACGCGTGCAGGCAGTGCTGGCGCGATCCTCGATCGGCGGCGCGGCTGCCGGCGTGATCGCACATCCCGTCAGGAACAGGGGCACGATGCAGATCCAGCGTGGCACGTTCAAGCTATCCAATCGCCTTTGCCTTGAGGCCGCAGCTGCATTCGCCGCCGGATGCGTAGCGTATCCAGCCTTTTCGGAAAATGGGGTCCGGTAAATCTGACCGCTTGCTACGGAACTACAGCTTCGCGTTGCAACTCCACTTCCAGTTCGAACTCATCTGCGGTCGTACCCGGAGTCGTGGTCATGCTGAGGCGTGCTGGCTTGTCGGTGGCGACGCGGCGCCAGGCGTGGCCCGACGCGGAATCGTCGCGCAGCCACTGCTTGTCGTTGGACAGATCGTCGGCAATCAGCTTCATGATGGCGTCGGACGACGTGGCGGTTCGCACTTTGACGCGCTTTCGCCATTGGTGTTCATCGCCCACGGAATACAACTGTTCGATCGCCATGTCCTGCGGCCACTTCACTCCGCGCAGTGCGGGCAGCAGCCGATCGGCCATGCGGCCACGCACGAATCCGTGGTCGGGGCGCCAGTCGTATTCCATATGCAGAGCGACGCTGCGTGCCTTGTCCTGGCCTCGCAACCGCGACACTACGTGCAGCGCTCCGTCGAGGCCCGATGAGAGGCCCGCAGTGGTGATCAGCTTGCCGTTGTCGACCCAGCGCTGATTGTCTACCACCTCGATCTTTGGATGTTCGGTTGCCAGCCGCTCCAGTGCGCTGTGGAATGTGGTGGCGCGCTGTCCGTCCAGCAGCCCGGTATTGGCGAGGATCTCCGCGCCAGTACACACCGACAGCACGTTCTTCGCCGTTGCGCTGCGGCGACGGATGAAATCCAGCAGCGTGGCGTCGGCCTTGGCTTCGCCGACGTCACCGCCGGGCACCAGCAGCACGTCGAATGCCGGAGCATCGGCGAACGCCGCATCCGGCGTGACTTTCAGGCCCATCGCGGTCGTGACCGGTTTGCCATCTTGCGAGATCGTGATCACGCCGAAACCGGCGGTTCCGAAAACCTCGTACGGGCCGGCGAAGTCGATGATCTGCACGCCGTCGAACAACACGATGCCGACGCGAATCTCAGGCTTGGACTCGGGCAGTTGGGCCGCATGCAGGGGCATCGCTGCAAGCAGCGGCAACAGGATATTCAGCAGGGGATGCAGACGCATGGAGCGTATCCAGCACGACGGAGGATCGCCAGCATGGCGCAAGATCGGTCGTGCGTGCAGACAAAACACCGGCACTCAGCGAGCGGGGTCAGAGTGCCTTGTTCCGGCGCGAGACGGGGTTTGATGAGACGGACACGGCGTGAGAGTGCCTTGACGCCGTTTGCGGAACTCGCCAATACCCCGCTCGCGCTATCTCAGCGGTGCGCTACTCCACGGCGGCGGCGGAACGGCGATCGGACGTGAGAGATCGAACTCGACGCGGAACAGGCGTCCGCCCGGCCGCGTCAATTCGTACGCGAACACATGGTCCGGCTCGATCTCCATCGCCCAGGTGTTGGTGACGGACGCCCCACGCTGCTCGCGCTCGAACAGTGCGATCGAGTCTGCATCGACCGGGAAAGTCTGCCGGCGCGCGGTGCCCGCATCGGTCGTGTCGCCGCCGTATTGCGTGAGCACATCCTCGCCGCCGTCATCGTGTCGATGATCGTGCTTGAGGCGGAGGCCGTCGGGGCTGCGCGTAATCACCCACGTGCGTGAGCGGTCTTCGCCGAC
>JBBQNY010000122.1:0-8576 GCA_038330365.1 Lysobacterales bacterium
TCCTGGCGCGGACCGACGCCGCGACCTTCACGGACCTCAACCGTCATTGCGCGCGACACCACATCACGCGAAGCGAGATCCTTCGCATTCGGCGCATAGCGCTCCATGAAACGCTCGCCCTTGGAATTGGTGAGATAACCGCCCTCGCCCCGCACGCCTTCGGTGATCAGGCAGCCGGCGCCATAGATGCCGGTGGGGTGGAACTGCACGAACTCCATGTCCTGCATCGGCAGTCCGGCACGCAGCACCATGCCACCGCCGTCGCCCGTGCAGGTGTGCGCGGACGTGCAGGTGTAATAGCAGCGGCCGTAGCCACCGGTCGCGAGAATCACGGCCTGGGCGCGGAAGCGGTGCAATGTGCCCTCCGACAGATCCCAGGCCAGCACGCCGCGGCAGACGCCGTCGTCGTCCATCAGCAGATCGAGTGCGAAATATTCAATGTAAAAACGGGCGTCGTGCTTGAGCGACTGCTGGTACAGCGCATGCAGGATCGCGTGGCCGGTGCGGTCAGCGGCAGCGCAGGTTCGTTGCGCCGTGCCCTCGCCGTAATTCGTGGTCATGCCGCCGAACGGGCGCTGGTAGATGAGACCCTCGTCGGTGCGCGAGAACGGCACGCCGTAGTGCTCAAGCTCGATGATCGCGGGAATCGCCTCCTTGCACATGTACTCGATCGCATCCTGGTCACCGAGCCAGTCGGAGCCCTTGATCGTGTCGTAGAAATGAAAACGCCAGTCGTCTTCACCCCTGTTGCCAAGGGCTGCGGATATGCCGCCCTGAGCTGCGACCGTGTGCGAACGCGTCGGGAACACCTTGGTGATGCAGGCGGTGCTGAGCCCCTTGGCGGCCAGCCCCATGGTGGCGCGAAGTCCGGCGCCGCCGGCGCCCACCACGACAGTGTCGTAAACGTGATCGATGATCGGATAAGCCGCCATGCTCACGCGCCCCCCAGGGTGATTCGGATGATCGCCAGAAGTGCGGCAAGGACGCCGAGTGCAGCGGCGAAGCGCACCAGCACCTGCATCGAAACCTCGAGCCAGTGCGTGTGCACGTAGTCCTCGATGACGACCTGCAGCCCCAGCTGCGCATGCCAGAACATCGCAATGACGAGACTTGCAAACAGCAATGCGTTGACGGGATTGGCGACGAAGGCCCGCGCCTCGAGATAGCCGGCGCCGACCAGGCCCGTACATGCCCATACGAACCAGAGGCAGAGCGGGATCAGCGCCAGCGCGGTGAGTCTCTGCATCCACCAGTGATGGACGCCGGCGTGCGCCGAGCCGAGACCGCGTGCCTGTGCGAGCGGCGTTCTGAGGCTCATGTCACGGCTCCGCCGAGGAACAGGTACCAGCCCATGGCCAGGGTCGCGACGAGCGTCACGACCATCACCGCATAGCCGCTGGCGTAGGCCGATTTGAGCTCGAAGCCGCGTCCCGCATCCCAGAAAAGGTGGCGGATGCCGTTCGCAAAATGGAACGCGAGACTGCCAGCCAAGGCCACCAGGATCAGGCGCCCCAATGGGCCGCGCGCGCATTCCATGACTGCGACGTAGGCGTTGTTGCCGCGCGCCAGTGCAACCAGCCAGAGTGCGAGTGCGATCGCCCCGAATGCAAGCACCACCCCGGTCGCCCGGTGGGTGATAGACAGCATGGACGTCAGTTGCGGGCGGTAATACGGCCCGAGCATGAACGGCGACAACGGCCGCGGCCGCCTTGCAGCAGAAGTGCTCATTGACCTGCTCCCCCCCTTCCCCGTCTGGGCGAACCGATGTCGCGGGTTCGCCGAAGCATTTTGTGACGGATTGCCCGTTCGAGCGACAACGCCGTCACCGCGACCTTAACGCGATCCCGAACTTTCGGCGAGCCTTGCGAGCGATGAGACGTAGCCTGGCGCCCTCCTGCCCACCGCCGTGTCGCGTGATCGAATTCTGCAGAGCCAGCTGAAAATCTTCCGGCCGCGCGCTCGGCGAGCCCTAAAAATCGATGCAGCGCCCGCCCTTCTCCCAGTCCCCGTAGCGCGTTGGCTCAAGTCCTGCCGGCCCGCCCGTCTCACGCGGCCTGGTCGGCGGCTTGTCGACCGGCGCCTTCGCGGGGACCTTTGCAGCGGGCACGGATGCGGTCGATCCGGACCCCTCGTCGGCGACGTGACCACTGGCACCTGCCTCGTCCGCTGCCGGTGTTTCCGTGCGTGTCTTGCCGGTTGAATCTGAAGGGACTGTGCTCATGCCCGAAGCCTACTACCCCATCCCGCGTGGCGAACAGCGCTTGCCCTGCATCGCCGCGTCGTTCCGGCGGCGGTAGCACCAGCCTGCATGACTGCATCGTCAGTGCGCGCGCCGAAATCGACGCGCGCTGAACGCAGGGGCGGTGGTTATCAAGTCAGATCGAGGATGCCGTTCCATTCATGCGCTGCGGGCACCACGGTTTGCCGGGAAGCCACCAACGTCCAGCGAGCCGACCCGGGCGGCACCTGTCCATGCAGTTGCGGCGAGCAGGGTCGCGAGGGTGAAGACACTCGCAAACGCCTGTACCGGCATGCTGGCCAGCAGCAACGAGAACATGAGACCGCCGGCCGCCAGGGCTGCGCTGGTGCACAGCGCCGCGCTGAGTTGCAGTGCCGATGAGTAGGTGCCCTGCTGGGGACGCGGCGCAAGTTTCAGGATCAGTACGCCGAGCATGGGGAACGACAGGCCCATGCCCAGGCCCGCAGTCGCCCACGCGGCCAGCATCGCCCAGTCCGGCAGCACGCCGAGTATCGTGATTCCGCAGACGGCGACGCCGGTGGACAGGAGCAAACAGCCACGCGAGAGCCATGCCTGACGCGTGGCGTCGTCGGTGATCCGCGACTGCAGATGACTGCCCAGGCTCCAGCTGAGTGCGCCACCCGTAAGCGCAAAGCCGGCCGCCGTGATCGACCAGCCGCGCTGCTGATGCAGCCACAGCGGGACGAACGCCTCGCAAAGGAAAAACGCCGCCGAATTCAAGCCGCGAAGCGCAATGACTGCAGGGAGGCCGCGTCCCAGCCGCAGCGTCGCCGCGGGCAGCAACCGCATGGCGGCAAGAACGATGGCGCCCAGCGAGGCCACGACCACAAGCGGTGTCCAGCGGCCTGCAGTTGCACTGATCGTCAAGGTGATGCAGCAGACAGAGGCCATCAGCGCCCAGGGCAGAACGCGCAACGAGCGATCCGCAATCGGGTCCGGCTCGTTCGCGCCACGCAGCGGTGGCAGGATCAACGCCGCGGTCGGTGGCAGCAACACGGCAATGCCGAGGAACAGCCAGCGCCAGCCGAGATGATCGACGATCCATCCGGAAATCGCCGGCCCTATGATCGCCGGCACCACCCAGGCCGTCGAGAACAGTGCGAACAGACGCGGGTGCAGTGCCTGGGGTAGCGTGCGCGCCACGGCCACGTACAGGGCGACACCCAACGCGCCTACGCCAAGGCCCTGGACGATGCGTCCCGCGACCAGCATCGCCATGGAGCCGGCGAATCCCGCCATCAACAGACCCAATGCGAACAGCAGCATGCCGCCGACCATTGAGCGTCGCGGACCATGACGGTCGCATTCGGGTCCCGACCACACCATTGCCACCACCGAGCCGGCGAGAGTGCCGGCGAAGGCCAATGCGTACAGCGGCACGCCGTCAAGTGCTGCGGCGATAGCGGGCATGCCCGCGGCGACGCCAATGGCCTCAAACGCGAGCATCGAACAAAGCCCCACCGCGCCGATGCTCAGCGCACGGCGCCCGCGCGAGAACAACGACTCGACGGATGGGGCGTCAGAACCGGGATTGACAAGATTCAACAGGAATTGCCTCGGCGTGGTGGTTTGCCTAGCATGCAACCTCAAGTTGACTTGAGGTCAAGCCATGACGGCCATTTCGATGCAAGGGACTCTGGGCGTCGGGGAAGTTGCGCGGCGCAGCGGGGTGGCGGTGTCGACGCTGCACTACTACGAGGCGGGGGGGCTGCTATCGGCCAAACGCAGCGCCGGCAACCAGCGCCGCTATCGTCGCGACGTGCTGCGGCGCGTGGCGTTCATCCGCACCGCGCAGACGCTGGGCGTCAGCCTCGCCGAGATCGCGGATGCCCTGCGGCAGTTGCCGGCGCAGCGCACGCCGACCAAGGCTGACTGGACGCGCCTGTCATCGCACTGGCGCACATCGCTGGACCAGCGCATCGAAGCGCTGCAGGCGCTGCGAGACCAGCTCTCCGGCTGCATCGGTTGCGGCTGCCTGTCACTGCGCGCTTGCCGGCTCTACAACCCGGGCGACAAGCTTGCGCAGCGCGGCCAGGGCGCACAGCGACTGGAGGTACGGCTCGGCCATGGAAAAACCACCGGCACGCTGGGAAAGAAGAGGAGCTGAAAATCAATGCGAAACAAGGGACTCGGTGCACACGCCAAGACCTGTGGGTCCATCCACTGGAAGCTCGCAACCGAGCGGCGACGTCGGCGCGTCCAGCGCTGCCAACCAGCAATCGAAATATGGGTGACGCCCTCTCAAGCGGCGGGTTCTCGGGGACATGCGATGATCCGGCATGGGTGTTGTGACAGGAACTGAGGCGGGAATCATCGGCGGGCTGGGAGCGCTGCGGATATCAGGTGCGGAGGCTGAGGCATTCCTGCAGCGGATGCTTGCCAATGACGTAAAGGCGCTTGGCGTCGGCGACTGGCAGTGGAATCTGCTGCTGACACCTCAGGGTCGCGTGCTTTCGCTGTTCCGGCTGCTGCGTCGCTCTGGCTCGGAGTTCGTGCTGGTGCTGCCGTCAGCGTGGGCGACGGCTACACGAGAAACGCTCGAGAGATATCGGCTGCGGGCGAAAGTCTTGATCGAGGAGGAAGCCGCGCAGTGGGTCGGTGGACCAGTCTCCGCGGATCGCGCCGCAACCCGTGGCGAACTTCGCGACACGATGTTCTCCAGTGATGGCCGCTTTCTGGCGCCTGCCGCCGGCTCGCCTGCTGATGATCCGCCACCAACAGCAGCCACAGCTGCAGAAACGATCGCAGCACCCGAAAGCAAGGAATCACGCCGGTCGCAGTCAGCTGAAGCTCACTGGCGTGCTGCCGATGTCGCGTCTGGCGTGCCCTGGATCGATTCGCAGGGCCTCGATGCGCAGACTCCACAGGCGCTTGCGCTCGATCGGCTCGCCGCCTACAGCGTGCGCAAAGGCTGTTACCCCGGCCAGGAGATCGTCTCGAGATTGCATTTTCTGGGTCAGAGCAAGCGCGCGCTCAGACGATTCGCGACTGCGATGGCGGTCGCGCCCGGCACCGAACTTGTGCTGGGCCAGAGGGGGGACAGGGTTGTAGGCAACGTTGTCGCGTGCGCAGGTTCTGCGCCCGACCTGGAGTTGCTCGCGGTCTGCCAGAGCGTTGATGGAGCTGCGGAGTTCCACCTGCGGGGAAGCTCGGGAGCGCCACTGCTGCCGCTCGAGTTCGACCCGCCTCCCCTTCCCCTGCGGAATCCCGGTCAGCGGGAATCTGCTTGAAGCAGTAGTATTTTTGAACTGGACGCGGACTCGTGTCCGGGCAGCCTCTTCCTCGCACCGGGAGTCATCGTGAGAATCCTTCGTCCGTGGTACCTGGTTCTGGCGCTCGGCCTGTCGCCCCTGCTCCCTTCCACCGCCGCGTCGGCAGAACTCACGATCGGAGTCGAGCCGCGCTATCCAGCGCAACAGGTTCGCGAGGAGTTCAAGCCATTCGTCGACTATCTGTCGCGCACTACCGGCCACAAGATTACGCTCGTAGCGGTACCGAGCTATCACGCCTTCTGGCGTGACCTGCGTGCCAATCGCGATCTCGACATCGTGATCGAGGACGCACACTTCGCCGCTTACCGCATTTCGCGGTCTTACTACGTACCGATCGTCAAGGCTTCCAATCCCACGAGCTTCACACTGGTGGCGAGCGATCTGCTGGAGGATCCCACGCTCAAGACTCTGGTGGGCAAGCGCGTGGTGACGATGCCGAGCCCGAGTCTCGGCTATGCCTCGCTGATCGAGATGTATCCGAACCTGATCGCGCAGCCCGAGGTCGAGTCGCTCGCCACCTCATGGCGCGATGGCATCGAAATCGTTTCGGGCGGCGACGCCGAGGCGACCATCCTGCCAACCCAGCTGGCGCAGCAATATCCGAACTTCATCCCGGTGGGGACCTCGCGTGATTTCCCTGGCACGGCCGTGCTGGTCAAGCCCACGCTCGATCCGAAGATCGTGTTCCAACTCACCACCGCATTGCTCAAGGCAGGACAGGAGCAGTCACTGATCGATTTCCACACCGGCATGTTTATCGACAGCTGGATGCCTGCCAAGGCTGCCGACTACAAGGGTCAGGACCTGATCCTCAAGCCTTTCTTCGGATACCGCTGACCTTGCCGCATCGCACCCGCGGTAACGCAGGGCCGCAGCGCTTCGTCTGGTTCGATTTCGAGACATCGGGTTCCGATCCGCGGCGGGACCGACCACTGCAGTTCGCGGCGCAGACGACCGATGCAGCGCTCCAGCCGATCGGTGATCCGATCGAGATCGAGTGCGCACCGTCAGCGGACACGGTTTTCGATCCCTTTGCCACGCTCATCACCGGACTGGATCCGCGCCGGCTCGAGCGCGACGGGCTGAGCGAGCCTGAATTCGCGGCTGCGATCGCCGCTGCATTCGGCATTCCCGGCACCTGCGCGGCGGGCTACAACTCGATGCGCTTCGACGACGAGGTCGTGCGCTTTCTGTTCTGGCGCAATTTCCTCGATCCGTATCGACGTGAGTACGCGGATGACCGTTCGCGCTGGGATCTGATCGACCTCGCCCGCATGACCTACGCTCTGCGTCCGGAAGGCATCGAATGGCCGCAGCGCGAGGACGGCGCACCGAGTTTCCGGCTTTCCGACCTCGCCCGTGCCAACGGGCTGGCGCACGAACGTGCCCACAACGCCCTCTCCGACGTGCACGCGACGCTGGCCCTCGCACGCCTCATCCGGCAGCGTCAGCCGCGGCTGTTCGACTGGCATCTGGCCGCACGCGATCGTGCGCGCAACCACGGGCTGGTGGATATCAGGAACGGGACGCCGCTGATTCACGTCTCGAGTCGCTACCCCGCGGAACGCGGCTGCCTCGCGATGGTCTATCCGCTCGCGCTGCTGCCTGATCGGCCGCACGCGCTCGTGGTGTTCGATCTCCAGGCGTCGCCGGACGAGCTGATCGACCTCGACGCCGACGCATTGCGGGACCGGGTGTTCACGCCGCGCGCCGATCTGCCGGAGGGTGTTGAGCGTGTGCCGCTGAAGATCGTGCACCTCAACCGCTGTCCTGCCCTGGCGCCATTGCGCGTACTCGACGGTGTCGACTGCGAACGCATCGGTCTGGATCGCGAACACTGCATGGAACACGCGCGTTGCATCGCGGCAGCCGGGTCGCTGGGCCAAAAGGCAGCGGCAGTCATGCGCACGCAATCCGGCACTTCGGCTGCGGGCGACGCTGACACGGCGCTCTACGACGGCTTCGTTTCACCGCGCGACCGCCGCCTGTGCGAACAGGTTGCGGCACTGCCCGCGGCAGCGCTTGCTGTGTCCAGTCTGGAGTTTTCGGATCCGAGATTGAACACCCTCCTGACGCGCTACCGGGCGCGCAACTTTGTCCACTCGCTCGATGCCGACGCCGACGACGACTGGACGCGTGATGTGGCGGCGCGACTCTGGCGCGGCGAGGAAGGCCGCGACCTGCGCGACTATGCAGCGCGGGTGGCCAGCGCGCGCTCGACGCTCGCAGCGGGCGATCCCGGGCACGCTCTGCTCGACGTCCTCCTCGATCGCGCCGGGGAGCAGTCGCGGCGGTTCCCCGAATCGGTGCTGGACGCATGAACATTGTTGAAGTGCAGGCAGCGTGCGCGTGATGGGGCCGCAATTTGACGCCGGTTCGGCTGCACCCGCGCGCACGGTGCTGACGCCCACCAAACTCAACGCCATCGCACGCGGCGCGCTCGAGGACGTGCTCAGCTCCGTTTGGGTCGAGGGTGAGATCTCCAATTTCCTCGCGCACCGCTCCGGTCACTGCTATTTCACGCTCAAGGATGCCAACGCGCAAATCCGTTGCGCCTTGTTCAAATCGCGACGGCCTGCATTTGATGGGCCGCGCATCGATGCGCGCGACGGCATGCAGGTGCTCCTGCGTGGCCGGGTCACGCTGTACGAAACGCGCGGCGACTACCAAATGGTGGTCGAGCACATGGAGGAGGCCGGTGAAGGGGCGCTGCGGCGCGCTTTCGACGTGCTCAAGGCGAGGCTGGAAGCAGAGGGATTGTTCGCCGCCGCGCGCAAACGCGCTCTTCCCGCCCTGCCCCGCCGCATCGCGGTGCTGACCTCCCCGACCGGAGCTGCACTGCGGGACATCCTGTCCGTGTTGCGGCGGCGGATGCCGCTGGTCGCGGTCGATCTCGTGCCAGTCCAGGTACAGGGGGACGGTGCAGCTGCGGGCATCGTCCGTGCGCTGGAGGCGCTGCGGCGCCATGATCGCCACGACGTCATCCTCATCGCGCGTGGCGGCGGTTCGCTCGAAGATCTCTGGGCCTTCAACGACGAGCAACT
>JBBQNY010000123.1:0-8294 GCA_038330365.1 Lysobacterales bacterium
GCCGGCGACATCGGGAACCACGAGCAGGGTGCGGGGATAGCCCATGGCAGAAGCCTGACGCACCATTGCCCTGGTCGGTAGCGGAAAACGCCGCGGCGCGCAGTAGGATTCTTCCTACGGCGTGGGTGTCCACGGGTTGCAACACTCCAACCACTGCCTGCGGTGCTCGAAGCTGCGACCCGAGAGCGCATCCTCGCCACAGAGAAACGCCCGCCGCACACAGCGCGACACGCAGTGGTACGTGCCGGCGACATCGGGAACGACGAGCAGGGTGCGGGGATAGCCCATGGCAGAAGCCTGACGCACCATTGCCCTGGTCGGTAGCGGAAAACGCCGCGGCGCGCAGTAGGATTCTTCCTACGGCGTGGGTGTCCGGGTTGCCCACGCTGACGGCGTGGGTGTCCACGGGTTGCACGGGTTGCCCTGTGGGTGTCCACGGGTTGCGGGTGGGTTGCCCTGACCGGGGTGTCCACGGGTTGCGGGTTGCGACCACCCGCAACGCCACCAGCGCCCGCGACAGGGTCAGCATGGAGATGATCGAAAACGACTTTCAGGATGCGGCAGCACCGTAGACTCCTCTGCTACTGCGCCGCCAAGCTGGCGGTATACCGCACAATGTTCCAGCGCACGGAGGTTCCATGGTTATTTCGACAACGGCAAGAACCTTGATATCGGCAGCGCTCGCCTGCGCTTGTGGCGTGGCATGGGCCGCGGACGCGTACAACGTTTCGATGCGGCTTTGGGAGGGGGACCGCGAGCTTGATCAGCCGGTGCTCACGGTTCACGACGGCGTGCCGGCGATCGTCGAGGTCAGTGGCGACGCGGGCTATCGGCTCGCGCTGACGGCGAGCGATGCCGGCTCCGAAGGGATCCGCATCGTCGCGAACCTCAAGACCGCAAGCGGCGCTTTTGCGCCAGAACTCGTGGTTCGTCCGGCGCAGGAAGCGACCGTCTCGGCGGGTGACTTCCGGATCGCGCTCACGGCTACGTCGCAGCCCGCGCGCTAAGCGGGCGCTGCGCGCCGCACTTCGCCATGGGCCGTGCGGCGGTTGTTGATGCAGAACTCTTTCGCGGGCGCGTCAGCGGCGCGAGATGGTGAACTTGCCGAAGGCGATGCCGAGATCCCAGCCGCGGCCCTTGCCGCTGAGCGCAAGGTTCACGTCGCCTTTCGTCATCGCCTGGGCGTGCGCCGACTTGGCGGCGCCGGCGTGCGCCTCGCCACTGGCGTAGCTGCCGAACACCTCGTCGACATTCTTGACTCCGGAGAACTCGCCGCGGCCGTTCTCGATCGACGACTTGCCGAAGGTGATGCCACCGCCCTTGGCACTGACCTTCACCGGAAACGACTTGCCGTTGTTGCAGGTCACGGTGCCGGTCCCGGATGAGGTCTTGTAGAACGCCGACCAGCCGCTCATCGAGAAACGCATCTCGCAGTCGATGTCTTTCGCACTCGCGGACGAACAGGCGCCGGTCAGCAGGACTGCCAGCAAGCTCAAGATGGACGTTCTGGTCACGGCGATTCTCCGGAGGGTCGTTGGCGGAATTATGCGCGCGTCACGTTAACGGCGGGCCAATCGTGCGAGGGCAAGCGAACTGCTTTCGCGGCCAACCCCGATTCGCGAACCGAGTCGATGTAGGGGGCTCACGAGGCGTCGGGATATGGCTGCGGGTTGGGGAACCGAGCCCCGCTGCGGCCTCCGCGGGCGAGCAACTCCGGACGATGCGAGGCGTACGCCGCTCAAGCGCAGACGTGCACTTGGACTCCGAGACAGCATCTCGCGCCCGCCCGCTTCCGCAATCGATTCCACAGCACGGAAGAGCACCTGCGGGCTCCCGACTTGGCGAGAAGGCCCTTACGCGGGAGACTGTCGTCGGATGACTGCCGGAATTTCCATGCGCAAGCGCCTGCTGCAGAGCAAGCTGGTCGTGCTCGTCGTGCTGCTCACGGGCTGCGCGGCGCCGAATCCGCGCGTGGATCGCGAGGATGCGCTGGGCGCGAGCACCACCGCTTTGCCCCCCGCACCGCCACCCGGGGAGCTTGCCGTGCTGCTCGGTGCGCCGCGCGGGATCTACGCCGATGCGGATCCGGCGGCCCGCGCTCCACGGGATCTCGACCTCGCCGATGCCGACACGCTGGCCCGTCTGGAAGCCGCCATCGCACTGGATCCCGGCAATCTGCAGGCGCAGATCGACCGCGCCTATCTCTGGACGCTGACCGGCCGCCGCGTCGACGGCCTCGCGGAATTCACGCGGGTACAGACACGCGCGCCCGCCGGTCGCGCCCTGCAGCGTCGCGCCTACTGGACGGAAGGCTGGGCGATGTACCAACTGGGCGAGTTCATGGCTGCGACCAAGGCCTGGCGCCGGGCGGAGACGCTGCAGGGCGGCGCACCTGACTGGGCGCCGCCGACCTACGCCGTTGCGCTCTGGTCCGCTGGCGATCATGAGTCGGCGCTGCGCTGGTATGACGTGGCAGCGCGGTCGGCGCCGAGCGCGTGGCTGACGCGCGCGGGCGTGGACGCCTCCACCCGTTACTGGCGCAAGCCCGAAAGTGCGGCGATGCGCGAGCTGTTCGCCGCATTTCAGGAGCGCGGCAACATCGCCGGGAGCCCCTGACGCGCGCGCGATGCCGCAGCAGCACGCGCAGGTTGTAGGAGCGCGCTAGCGCGCGATGGCGCCATGCCAGCACGTGCACAACGCCCCAATCCACCATGACGCCATCGCGCGCGAGCGCGCTCCTACAAGGGCATGGGGGGTTGCCTCAGCGACCCGAGGGCGCGCTACTGGCGCAAGCCCGAAAGCGCCGCGATGCGCGAGTTGTTCGCCGCATTTCAGGAGCGCGGCAACATCGCCGGGAGCCCCTGACGCACGCGCGATGCCGCAGCAGCACGCGCAGGTTGTAGGAGCGCGCTAGCGCGCGATGGCGCCATGCAGGCACGTGCACAACGCCCCAATCCACCATGCCGCCATCGCGCTGCATTCGCCATGGCGTTGCAATCCGCCGTGACGCCATCGCACTGCATCCACCATGCCGCCATCGCACTGCATTCGCCATGGTGCCATGGCGTTGCAATCCGCCATGCCGCCATCGCGCGCTAGCGCGCTCCTACAAGGGCATGGGGTTGCTTCGGCGACCCGAGCACGCGCTACGGGGTGTCGGCCTTGAACCAGGCATTGAAAGCGACGGTGATGCGCTCGCCTTCACCGTGGAACGGCTGCACGTAGTGCTGCAGCCAGGAAGGGAACACGAGCAGCTGTCCCGGTGACAGTTTGAAACTCCGATTGAAGGAGTTGTAGGGCGCCCGCACCGCGCTGTTGGCGGGATCCAGAAACATCGCCGCCATGGAAAACGGATTCGCGAACGTGAGCGCACCACTGTCGGGGTGGGTGCCATCGTCGCGTCCGGCATCCACGCAGTAGACGCCTGACCACGACGCCATCGCATGATTGTGCAGACCGAAGTAGCCGCCGCGACGGGTGACGTGGAACCAGACATCGGCATCGATCGAGATCGAAGGGCGACTCTCAGCCGGCACTGCGCTCAGACCCTGCACGAACTGCATCAGGCTGGCCCAGCAGAAATCGCGCAGCGCCGCGATCTCGGGCTCGGGCCATTTGAAGAGATCGAATTGACTCTCGAACAGGCCCGGATTCACGCGCATGTTCGAATGAGGCTTGGCCCAGCGCGCGCCCTCGGCCTCGCGCTCGAGGAACAGCGTACGCAGGGCCTCGTTGAGGGCAGGCCCCTCGGGATGCACCACGCTGCCCATCGGCACCGCAAACACCGGACTGGTCTGGATCATCTGGGAATCATCGTCTGGGAATCCGATTGTTCACGCACCGATTGTATTCAAGCGCACGCGGTGCGACAGGATCCCGCCGGTTGGATTCGCATCCATGACCTGCGGCCGATACGAGTCTGTCCATGCCCATGCCAGAATCCTCTCGAAGCGCCGCAGCCGGCGCGCGCGTGTCGACCACGAGGATTCTTATGGAATACCGCAACAACCGCCGCCTGATCCGGTCGCTCGTCGCGCCTCTGCTTGTGCTTTTGGCTGTGGGTTGCACGCGACCGGCCCTGCGCGAGGAAAGTCCCACGCCAGCGCCCGCAGTCGACGCGAAGTCCGAGGCGATGCACGCCGCGATGCACGCCGCGCCCAAAGTTCTCGCCGCTACAGCCATGGCGCCCCCTCCACTCATTGCGCGCGCCGATCTGTTTGGCAATCCGGAACGCACGAACCTCAAGATCAGCCCGGATGGACAGTATCTGTCGTGGGTCGCGCCGGTCGAGGGCGTACTCAACCTGTTCGTGGCGCCGGCCGCGCAGCCGTCGGCGGCGCGTGCACTCACGCATGACCAGGGCCGTGGGATCCGCCAGTATTTCTGGACCTACCGGCCAGGCACGCTGGTCTATCTGCGCGACACGGGCGGCGACGAAGACTTCCACGCCTATGCCATCGATGCGCAAGGCGGCGAAGCCCGCGATCTTTCGCCGTATCCGAAAACGCGCGCCTTCATCAGCGGCGTCTCGCATCTCAAGCCCGACGCCGTACTCATCGGCATGAACGATCGCGCCGCCGAGTGGCACGATCTGTACCGCGTGGATCTCGCCAGCGGCAAACGCACGCTGGTGGAACGCAACGACGACTCCATCAGTGACTACGTCACGGACGCGCATCAACGTGTGCGCCTGGCGATTCGCACACGTCCGGACGGCGGCAGCGACGTGCTCGCGCCCGACGGCCACGGCGGCTGGATCCGGAGTGACGACATTCCATTCGAGGACTCGCTGACGACGCAGCCCGGCACCTACACCACCGACGGTCGGACACTTTATTTCGTGGATTCGCGCCAGCGCGACACGTCGGCGCTGTACGCGATTGACAGCGACAGCGGCAAGCGCCGCCTGGTGTTCGAGGATCCGCGGGTCGATGTGGGTGCAACGCTGGTGCATCCGCGCACCGGAGTCGTGCAGGCGGTCGCGATCGACTACCAGCGCGAGAAATGGCAAGTGCTGGATCCCGCCATCGCGAGCGACGTGGCACGGCTCGAGGCGATCGGTCCCGGAGTGGTCGACGTAAGCAGCCGTACGCTCGACGACCGCACCTGGATCGTTCTCTACTACGCGGCGGAAAATCCCGGTACCTATTATCGCTACCAGCGTGACAGCGGCGAGCTGACGCAGCTGTTCGATGTGCGTCCCGCCCTGTCCGACAAACCGCTGGTGCCGATGTGGCCGCTTGAGATCCAGTCCCGTGACGGCCTGACACTGGTGAGCTACCTGACGCTGCCGGCCAGCGCCGACAGCGATCACGACGGCGTGGCGGATCATCCGGTGCCGCTGGTGCTCAATCCGCACGGTGGTCCATGGTCGCGCAACAACTACGGCTACAGCGGCACCGCACAGTGGCTGGCCAATCGCGGTTACGCCGTGTTGACGGTCAACTATCGCGGCTCGACCGGTTTCGGCAAGGCCTTCATCAACAAGTCCGACCGCGAGTGGGCCGGAAAGATGCACGACGATCTCATCGACGCCGTGAACTGGGCCATCGCGGAAAACGTAACCACGCGCGATCAGGTCGCCATCATGGGCGGCAGCTATGGCGGCTACGCGACGCTGGTGGGTCTGACCTTTACGCCCGAGACTTTCAAGTGCGGCGTCGACATCGTGGGCCCGTCCAATCTCAATACGCTGCTGGGCACCATTCCCGCGTACTGGGCCAGCATGTTCGAGCAGTTCGCACGCCGCATCGGTGACCCGCGGACCGACGAGGGCCGCAAGCTCCTCGCGGAGCGCTCGCCCCTCACAAGAGTGGATGCGATCTCACGACCGCTGCTGATCGGCCAGGGTGCCAACGACCCACGGGTCAAGCAGGCAGAAGCCGACCAGATCGTGCAGGCGATGCAGGTCAAGGGCATTCCCGTGACCTACGTGCTGTTCCCCGATGAGGGCCATGGCTTCGCGCGCCCGGAGAACAGCAAGGCATTCAACGCCGTGACGGAAGCATTTCTCGCCGAGTGCCTCGGTGGCCGCTTCGAGCCGATTGGCCAGGATTTTGCCGGTTCGAGCCTCACCGTCCCGACTGGATCGGAGCACGTTCCAGGCCTGGCCCAGGCGCTTGAAAGCCACCGGGCCACGATCCGGAAATAGCCCTCCAGGGTTCGGAGGCGGGCTTGCCCGCCTCAGCCACCGCCCATATTGCCCGCGGCATTCCGCGCCAGGTCCATCGACCGCGCCAAATTTGTGACAATACGTGTCGATGCGCCCGGAGATGTAGAGTCGGTCACTCCTCCGGTGCGCAGGCCCTTGTCCTTTCGGCGCAGCCAATGAACGCAAAGGCAGATGCAGCGATTTACGGCGATCCCGATCAGGGTCGCGTCGCACGCTATACGCATGCGCTGATGGTGTTGACGCGCACGGTATGGCACGACGACTGCACCCTGAGCCGCGCCTTCGACGTGATCTGCCGGACGGCGGCCTCCACTCTGGACGTGCCGAGAGTCAACATCTGGAAGCTCGATGAAGCCGGCAACAAGCTGGTCTGCCTGCACGCGTTCGACTCGGCCGCGACCGATGGCGCGGGCGCTGGCGTCGACGAGACCATTGAACTGGAAGGCCCATACTCTGGCGCGCTGGAGCAGGTGCGCGTGGTGGATGCCACCAACGTAGCCACCAGTCCCGCGACCGCAGAACGGGGGCTGCAGGCCTATTTCTCCCGCCACGGCATCTGCTCGGTGCTCGACGCACCCGTGCGGCTCGAAGGCGACCTGCTTGGCGTCATCTGCAGCGAACAGACCGGCAAGATCCGTCCCTGGCAAGCGGAGGAAAAAACTTTCGCCGGCAGCATGGGCGACTACGTGGCGATGGCGATCGAGATCCAGCGCCGTCGCGAAACCGAGAAGGAGCTCGAACACCTGCGGCTGCATGACAGCACGACAGACCTGCCCAATCGCCAGTATTTCCTCGAGCTGCTGCAATTGCGCATGCGCGCGCCGCGCACGCCCGAGCAGGTAATCGCCGTCGTGCATGTCAAGTCCGGCATGCCCTACACCACCATCCAGTCGAGCGAAGGGCCCACCGCGGAGGACGCGATGCTGGCTGTGGCGAATGCTCTGCGCCAGCGCGTCGGCATCGAATGTTCCATCGCCCGCGTTCGTGCGGATGGATTCGCCCTGCTGCCGCAGCGGCAATGCGGTGAATTCGAAGTCGTCACGCTGGCACAGCAGTGCAGCGAAATCGTGCAGGATCTCTCTCCCTGGCACGACGCCATCGAACTCAGTGGCGCCGTGGGTCTGGCACTCGTGCACGAGAGCGACGGCATCAATGCCCGTGAGCTGATGCGGCGCGCCGAGCAGGCGGCGGATCGTGCCAGTCAACGTGGCCGGCACTCGCTGGAAGTGTTCGACGTCGAGCACCATCACGGACTGGTCGAACGACTGCATCTGGAGAAGGCGTTGCGCGACGCGCTTGCGAACGATGCCTTCGAAATGCACTACCAGCCCGAGTTCGATGGCCTCCACAACGCCTGGAGCGCGGCCGAAGCGCTGGTGCGCTGGCGCCGCGGCGACGAATTGCTCACCGCAGCGGCATTCATGGACGTGGCCGAGACTTCGTCGTTGATTTTGCCGCTGGGGCGCTGGATCCTGAGGCGTGCCTGCCGCGATGCCATGGACTGGCCGCTTGCCGCGGACGGCGAAGCGCTCACCCTGCGCGTCAACGTTTCCGCCCAGCAGTTCGAGGATCGGAGCTTTGTCGAAGGCGTCGAGGAAGCGCTGGAGCGTTCCGGACTGCCGCCCGCACGGCTGTGTCTGGAGATCACAGAAACCACCCTCATGCGAGAAAATGTCGACAGCCTGTCGGTGCTGCATCGCCTGCGCGAGCTCGGTGTGCGCATCGCGGTCGACGATTTCGGTACCGGGTATTCGTCGATGTCCTACCTCAAGCGGTTTCCGATTGATGTCATAAAGATCGATCGCAGCTTCATCAACGGACTGCCCGAGGGCGTCATGGACCAGGCGATCGTGGCGGCGATCGCGACGCTCGGGCGCAGCACGGGACTCGAGGTTGTCGCCGAGGGCGTGGAAACCGAAGCGCAACGTGATGCATTGCAGAAACTCGGCGTGACCCGCCTGCAAGGCTGGCTATACGCCCGCGCCATGCCGCAGCAGGAGCTGATCGCGCGCCTGAACGCCGGGACCGCCATGCCCCTGTAGGAGCGCGCTCGCGCGCGATGGCGTCATGCAGGGACGTGCATTGGTTGGCACGTATTCGTGCGGAGGTCAGTTCGCTACGC
>JBBQNY010000124.1:0-8204 GCA_038330365.1 Lysobacterales bacterium
ACCGGCGGCGAGGATCCGATTGCCCGCAGCGCCCGCCAGGCGCTGGAAAAATACGCGCCGGCCTACGTGGTGATCGACCGCAACCACGACATCGTGCGCTTTGCCGGCGATACCGGCCGCTATCTGGAGCCGGCGTCGGGCCCCGCCACGCTCAACCTGTTCGGCATGCTGCACAAGGGGCTGCGTGCGGCCGCGCGGGTGGCGGTGCAGGAGGCGTTTACCAGCGGCAAGACCGTCATACGCGCGGGCATGAGGGTGAACATCGATGGCAAGTCGCAGTCGCTGCGCCTGATCGCCGAGCCGCTGCCGGATGCGAAAACGTCCGACGACGATGGGACCAGCCGCCTGTGTGCGCTCGCCTTCGACGATATCGACCGGCGTCCCAGGCTCGCAAACACCGCCGCGGCCAACGACGATGATGCCGCGGATGCCGACAGTGAGCGCATCCAGACCCTGGAGCAGGAGCTGACGACCACCCGCGAGCAGCTGCACGCCGCGATCGACCAGCTCGAATCCCTCAACGAGGAGCTGAAGTCCGCTAACGAGGAGTACCAGTCGGTCAACGAGGAGCTGCAGTCCTCCAACGAGGAGCTGGAAACCTCCAAGGAGGAGATGCAGTCGATCAACGAGGAGCTGCAGACCGTCAATGCCGAGGTGCACAGCAAGAATGAGGCATTGCGGCACGCCAACGACGACCTTAGCAACTTGATGGACAGTACCCAGATCGCAACCCTGTTCCTGGACACCGGGCTGCGCGTCAACAGCTTCACCCCGCCCACGACCGAATTGTTCCACCTGCGCGAAACCGACCGTGGCCGGTCGATCACGGAGATCAAGGCGCGCCTGTCGTATCCGGACCTGGCGCAGGACGTGAAACGGGTGTTGCGCACATTGGCCGTGCGCGAACGCGAACTCGACAGCCTCGAAACCGACAAGAGCTACCTGCTGCGGATGGTCCCCTACCGCACCGTCGACAACCGCATCGACGGCGTGGTGTTGACCTTCGTCGATATCACCGAGCGCAAGCAGCACGAACTCGCGTGCGGCCGGCTCGCGGCGATCGTGGAGTCGTCCAGGGACGCGATCATCGGCCACGACCTGGATGGCACCATCCACAGCTGGAATGCCGGCGCCGAGCAGCTGCTGGGCTATTCCGCCGAGCAGGTTCAGGGCCGTTCCCTGTCCCGGTTGTCCATCGGCGACGGCGATGGCGAGGTGCGGGCGTTGCTGGAGACGGCGCGCGACCAGGGGCTCCCGGTGGAAACAGAACTGGACTGGCAGCGCCAGGACGGCACCACGGTGCCGGTTGCGCTGACCTGTTCGCTGGTGAAGGATGCGGCCGGCCGCGTGGTTGCCGGCTCGACCATCGCCCGCGACGTCACCGAGCCCAGACGCGCCGCCGCGCACATGCAACTGATGCTCCGCGAGCTCAACCACCGGGTCAAGAACAGCCTGGCCAGCGTGCAGGCGATCGCGCTGCAGACCTTGTCCAGCGCGCGGACGATGGGCGATTTCAAATCGGCGTTCATGTCGCGCTTGATGGCGCTGTCGAACACCCACAACCTGCTGGCCGTGGATCAATGGCACGGCGTCGGCCTGCGCGAGATCATCGCCAATGAGCTGGCGCCATACGACCATGAGGGCGAAAGTCGCGCTGAAATCGCCGGCGAGGCGCTGCAACTCGAGCCCAAGACCGCGCTGGCGCTGGCAATGGCGCTGCATGAACTGGCCACCAATGCCGGCAAGTACGGCGCGCTGTCGGTGGCCGCGGGCCGGGTCGCCGTTACCTGGGACACGCAACCCGCCGACGGCGGCACGCGTCTGCGCCTGCGCTGGCGCGAATTTGGCGGCCCACCGGTCGCCCCGCCCAAGCGCACCGGTTTCGGCTCGCGCCTGATCACCGATGGTCTGACCATGGAACTCGATGGCGAGGCCACGCTGGCATTCGAACCCGATGGCGTGCTGTGCTGCATCGACATTCCGCTGTCCACGCAAGGGGACGCTTTGTGAAGACGATCCTGATGGTCGAGGACGAAATGTACGTGGCCATGATGCTGGAGGTCATCCTCGAGGGCGCCGGCTACCGCGTGCTCAAGGCCGCGCGCCTGCCCAACGCACTGGAGATCGTGGCGCAGTCGGCTTCGGATGAGGCGAACCGCATCGATGCAGCGATCCTGGACATCAACCTGGCCGGGGTGCAGGTGTTTCCGCTGGCTGATGCGCTGCGCGGGCACGGCGTGCCGTTTGCGTTCACTTCCGGCTACGGCCGCGACGGCATCCCCGCCGATTACCGCGACTGCGCCGTCCTGCAGAAGCCCTACAGCCCGGCAACGATCTTAAGCACGGTGCAGGCATTGATCGACGCCACACCCGTCGCCGATTGATCCGGACAAGAACCCTGGCCCCGGCCATCATTCGGTTGGGGACCTGGCCGCCGGAGAAGGTTGACCAGGGAGCCTCTGAACAAGTCCACGCCGGCGTCACCGACGTTGGTCCCGCGACAGTGCCTTGCGCGCCATCGCCGGATCGTCCGCGAAGAATCCGTCGATGCCCGCGGCGAGGTAGGCGCCGATCTCCGCAATCGAGCCTGTTTCGTTCCGCGTGCGAGGATCCTCCCCTTTCCATAGTGCGCGTGGCAGGAAGTGGTTTTCAGGCCGAAAGGTGTATGCGAATACCTGCAGGCCCGCCGAGTGTGCCCGTTCGACGAGCGGCGAAACGGCATCGAAACGTCCCGAACGATCCAGCGGAATAATGGAGCGCGCCGGTGCGCCGATCACGTCCGCGTACCCTGCAATCCGTTCCAGCCCCGCGGCGGTCATGAGGTCGCGATAGCGCGTCGAGTCCCCGGCGTCGCGAAGATCCTCCGGCCGATCGCCAGGCTCCCCGAGCAGCTGCACCAGACGTACTTTGGAGTGTTCACTCCCGAGCTGGCTGCGGAGTTCGCGCAGTCCCGCGACCTCGAACGACTGGACAAACACCGGTATCTCCCGCGCGAACGGGTGTGTGGTCAAGGTATTGAGCAGTGCTGCTTCCGGTTCAAACCCGAGCTTCCGGAAGTAGGTGGAGTGCTTGAGTTCGGGCGCGATGCCGACCATGCGTCCACTGCGTGCATGCTCGGCCTGGACCAGCGACAGGATCTCGGCAAGCGTTGCGATTTCGAACCGCCCGTCGTGTCGGATTCCGCGAAGCTCCGGGATGCGTTCGCGCGCGCGGAGCGTCTTGATCTCCGCAAGCGTCAGGTCCTCGGTGAACCAACCATTCACGCTGCGCCCGTCGATTCGCTTGCGGGTACGGCGATCGGCGAACGCCGCGCGCCCGGCGACATCCGTCGTGCCACTGATCTCGTTTTCGTGCCGGGCGACCAACACGCTGTCGCGCGTGAGGACCAGATCCGGTTCGATCACGTCGGCCCCATCCGCAATCGCGCGGGCGTACGCGGCCAGCGTGTGTTCCGGCAGCAGGGCGCTTGCGCCGCGGTGCGCAATGACCAATGCACGGGACGGGCAGGGCGATTCAATCACGCTGGGTGGCGCAGACATCGCCAGGAGCAGGAAGAGCATTGTGAGCCGCATTGGGTAGCAGTAGCGCGGTTTCGCGACGATCCGGTGACTCGGCTGTCACAATTGGCCGCGGCCAGCCGTGGCCTGTTTTGTCTCAGTCCTGCGTTTAGGGAGCCTCTGATCAATGTCGCGGCGGCGTCACCGCTTTGTCTGCGCGCCGGTCAAGGCGCGGCTTTGAGACAATACTTTCCGTATTGTGGAGCGTCGCAACATCGACCGGTGTGCAGACAAAGCGGCCCACAAGATCATTCAATTCAATGGAGCGGGTGATGTCCAGAAGGCCCGCAGACAGGCGTCCGCGTCTTGCCCAGGCTTATCAAGCATGCGCGGCGACGCGTCCACCCGCCTGCGGGCCTTCTGGGCATCATGCCGTCGACGTGACATTGAATAAGAGGTTCCCTAGGTAGATGACAAACCGCAAGCGTTGGATCAGACGATTGTTGCGTGGCATCGGTGCATTGGCTGGCGTGCTGCTGCTGGCATGGGGCGCGCTGTACCTCTACACCGAGCGGGCCCTGCAGGGAACGGATTTCGCCGTGAACGCCGTCCTGCCCAAGGGCGATTCGGCTTCCGGCGCGCGACTGGCCCGGATCCACGGTTGCAGTGGCTGCCATGGTCGGCAGTTGCAGGGACAGGTGTTTGCCGATATCCCTCATGTCGCGCGTCTGATCGCACCCAACCTGACCATGGTGCGCGAGAAGTACGACCAGCAGGCGTTCGTACGACTGATGCGCGCCGGAACCAAAGTAGACGGGCGCCTGGCTCTGGTCATGCCCAACCAGGCCCACCAGCGCCTGACCGACCAGCAACTTGCCGACCTGGAAGCCTACATGCGCAGCGTGCCAGCGGTAGCCAACGAGCTTCCCGCGCGCAGGATCCAGACTCTGGCCCGGATCGGCGTCCTGACCGGCGAATATGACCTCGATGAGATGCGAGCCGACCCGCCGGAGTCGGCCGCGGTGATCGCCGACCGTAACCAGCCTGATCGCGCGAGGCACCTGGTGCAGACCGTGTGCAGCGAGTGCCACGGATTGGACCTCAAGGGCTATCCGCAGGAAGGCGTGCCACCCCTGAGCGTGGCACGCGCCTACAACGATCAGCAGTTCCTGCGCCTGTTGCACGAAGGCAAGACCCTCGCCGGTACCGATAGCGCCAGCGGCCTGATGAGCGAGGTTGCCCGCTTCCGCTTCAGTGTCCTCACCGCGGAGGAGGTCGCCGCAATCAAGGATGTCCTGGACCGGTAGCTGAAACAAGTATCACTTGCTCGAGCTCAACGTCCAACGCGGCGATAAGGCACAGACACCCAGTTCTGAGTGCACTTTCCCCGTCGCTATTGCGTCCCGGGTTGACGGCAAGTCTCGTAAGGAATTTTCAGGCCCTAGCCAGCTTGAGTTTGGCAACCCGCTGCAGGTTGATGTGCTGCCGCGCCAATGAAAGATCATGGGAATCCTGCATGGTGAGCCAGCTCTCCGCGGAGCGCCCGATCGCTTTGGACAGACGCAGCGCCATCTTCGGCGTCACCCGATTCGTGCCCCTGAGGATCCGGCTCAGGGTGGAAGCCGCCACATCAAGCTTTTCCGCAAGCTCTCGACCACTGATGCCGTTGGGCTCAAGATAGATTTGCGTGATGAATTCGCCCGGATGGGGAGGGTTGTGCATAGTCATTAGTGATAGCCCTCGTAATCCAGAACGTAGACGTTCCCATCCTGGAATTCGAACGTCAGTCGCCAGTTGCCAGTTGCCATTGACGGATATGGACCGACGCCCGCGCATTTCGTCTTTGAGCGAGTGAAGCGCAAAACCCGGGATGTTCATATCTTCGACGGCGTGGGCCGTAACCAGTGCGGCGAGTTGCATGCGAAGCCTCTTCCCATGGCTTGCTTGAACGCCAACTGTGCTGCCGGTCTCAAAGAAGCTGCGCAGGCCTTTGTGCCGGATCGAGTGGATCATTTTGCGAATGCGTGATGATGCGCATCACGCAACAACCCACCGACACGCACTGCGAAGGATCGTACTCGTCGTAGCGGTCAGCGGAGACGTGCCGGAGCCCGCGACGCGATCAGGTAGCGAGCTGCCGCGCGGGGTCGGTGATCTCGAGTTCGCGCAGGATCACGCTGGCCTGCGTGCGGTTGCGGGCGCCCAGCTTCTCGAAGATGGCGGAGAGGTGCGCCTTGATGGTGCGCTCCTGCACGTCGAGGCGGTCCGCGATCTGCTTGTTGAGCAGGCCTTCCGCAACCAGCACGAGCACGCGGAACTGCTGCGGCGTCAGGCTCGCAAGACGCGCTGCGAGACTGGCATCGGCGGGCGCAGAGGGCGCGCGGGTGACTGCGGCGCGCATCGCTGGCGGCAGCCACTGCTCGCAGGCGAGCACGGCGCGGATTGCGCTGCGCAGCTCGTCGAGTCCGGCACTCTTGGGGATATAGCCGGCGGCACCGTGGTCCAGCGCGCGGCGCACGATGCGCGGATCCTCGTTGGCCGAGACGAGCACCACGGCGACCGCCGGAAACTGCGCGCGAATGGCGGCCAGTCCCGCCAGTCCATGATTGCCGGGCATGTGCAGGTCCAGCAGCACGAGGTCGATGGCGGGATGGCGCTCCAGCGCGGCCAACACGCCAGCGAGCGAATCGGCTTCCAGCACATCGACATCGTCGATCGCCGCGGTCGCAGCACTGCGCAGCGCCGCCCGGAACAGCGGATGGTCGTCGGCGATCAGCAGCAAAGGCATCTAGGTTCCCTGGGATTCCCGAGTCTCGCGCCTACTGGATCGTCCAGCCACCATCGACATCGATCGTGTGGCCGGTGATATTGCGCGCGGCGTGCGACATCAGGAACGCCGTGACCCCGGCCAGCTCGTCGAACTCGATGAACACGCCCTTGGGCATCGGCTTCAACATCACTTCGGCAATGACTTCGGCCTCGGGAATGCCGCGCGTGCGCGCCTGGTCGGCGATCTGCCGGTCCACCAGCGGTGTCTTTACGTAGGTGGGACAGATGGTGTTGATGGTGATGTCGGTGTCGTGGGTCTCGAGCGCCATGACCTTCGAGAATCCGAGCAGTCCGTGCTTGGCGGCAACGTATGCGCTCTTGTACGGACTCGCGACCAGCGAATGGATGGAGCCGATGTTGACGATGCGACCGAAGCCGCGCTGGCGCATGCCGGGCAACACCGCGCGCGTCAGGCGCGCGACGCCCACCAGCATCACCTGAAGCAGCAATTCCCATCGCTCCATGGGGAATTCCTCAAGCGGTGCCACATGCTGCAGGCCGGCGTTGTTGACCAGCACCTCGACCGGACGCGACAACGCGTCGAGACAGGCCGCGATGCTGTCTGCGTTCGTCACGTCGAGCGCGTGGGCCTCGGCCGACGCGCCGGTGCTGCGCAGTTCCCGGACAACATCCACAGCCGCAGCTGCGTTGATGTCGGTGACAATGATGTGGTGGCCGGCGTGCGCGAGCTCCGCGGCGATGCCGGCGCCGATACCGCTGCCTGCGCCGGTGACAAGAATGCATCGGGACGTGGATTCGCTCATGTCCGGGCAGCGTATCAGCCTCGCGCGCGCCGTCCCTGGTACGAAAGTACGATGCGGGTGGGGCGGGAGCTTGCTAGCTTGGCCGCATGAAAATATTTCTCCTGCCGTCGCTTGCCGCGTGCGCGCTGGTCGCCTGCGCGACTCCGCCCATGTCCTCCTCCACGCCCTCACCCGTAGCCAAGGAGTTGCCGATGGTGTTCACCGCGCAGCGCAGCAGCGTGCACCGGGATGCGGATGACCTGCTGACGGCGGGACTCGGCCTGGAGGGACTGCGCGCGATGGTGCCACCGGCATTCGCGGACGCGGAGCATCCCACTGCGGACGAGCTTCGTCGCCGCGCGATCTGGAGCAACTGGCGCGGCATCGCCGATCTGTCCGCAACCGGCGGCTATGGCGAGTGGTACGGCAGCGTCGAGCGGGTGCCGGGGCGAGAGTTCCATGCGCTGGCGCTGGTGCCCGGCGCGCGTCATCCGCACCGCGTGCTGGCACAGGTGCCCGATGCGTTTGCCGCGGACAAGCCGTGCCTGCTCGTGACCGCCGCCTCCGGTTCGCGCGGCGTGTATGGCGCGATCGCCGTGGCGAGCGCATGGGGACTGCCGAAAGGCTGCGCAGTGGTACATACCGACAAAGGCGCTGGTACCGACCTGTTCGATCTGGACGCGGATGCAGGCGTACGCGCCGACGGTGCGCCCGCTCCACGAGCGCAGGCCGCGGCCTTCGCACCGGACAGTGGCAGCACGGGTGTCGCCTTCAAGCACGCTCACTCACGTGACAACCCCGAGGCGGACTGGGGCCGTCATGTCGGTCAGGCCGCCCGTTTCGGACTGCAGGCGCTGGGCGAGGCCTTTCCGCAATCCGCGCCCTTCACCTTCGACAACACCCGCGTCATTGCCGTCGGCATCTCGAACGGCGGCGGGGCCGTGCTGCGTGCGCTCGAACTGGCGAGCGATGATCCCTCGGCTGCTTACTTCAACGCGGTGGTCGTGGGCGAGCCGAACATCACGGTCGAGGGTGCGAGGCCGCTCTACGACTACAGCACGGAAGCGGCGCTGTTGATGCCCTGCGCGCTGCTGCATCTGGAAAACCTCCCGCAGCCGCCCATGGCGGCGCAGTC